>NZ_MBET01000010.1:0-76910 GCF_001954215.1 Mycobacterium sp. IS-2888 | reverse complement strand
GCGCGCTTGGCGAATTTCTCGACGCCGTTCGGGCCGCTCGCCGCCAACGAGCACGCCGAAGCGCGGATCATCGACGAGTACCTGCCGACACCGCTCACCGAGGCCGAGCTGGCCGACGTCGTCGACACCGCGATCGCGCAGGTGGCCGAGGCCATCGGAGAGCGCCCCGGCATGAAGCAGATGGGACAGGTGATGAAGGCCGCCACCGCGATCGCGGCCGGCAAGGCCGACGGCGCGCGCCTGTCGGCGGCGGTCAAGGAGCGCCTCTAACCCAGGTTTGACCCGTTTGCGCTAGTCGCCGCGGGGTACAGGTCGGTTATGACCAAGTTCGGCTACACCTTGATGACCGAGCAGAGCGGCCCCAAAGACCTTGTCCGCTATGCGATTTCAGCCGAAGACCGCGGATTCGACTTCGAAGTCTGCAGTGATCACTTCTCACCGTGGCTGACATCTCAGGGACATGCACCGAATGCCTGGGCGGTGCTGGGCGCGGTGGCCAACGCCACCGACCGGGTCGATCTGTACACCTACGTGACCTGCCCGACCATGCGGTATCACCCCGCGATCGTCGCGCAGCAGGCGGCCACCGTGCAGATTCTCGCCGACGGGCGGTTCACCCTCGGGTTGGGCAGCGGCGAGAACCTCAACGAGCATGTCGTCGGCGCCGGCTGGCCGACCGTCGAGCGCCGGCAGGACATGCTGCGCGAGGCCATCAAGATCATTCGTGAGCTGTTCGGCGGCCGCCTGGTGAACTGGCGCGGCGACTACTTTCAAGTGGACTCGGCCCGGCTGTGGGACGTGCCCGACGTGCCGGTCCCGATCGGCGTGGCGGCGAGCGGCCCGAACGGCGTCGAGAAATTCGCCAAGCTCGCCGATCACCTGATCGCCGTACAACCCGACGCGGACCTGGTGAGCGCGTGGCATGCCGCGCGTCAGGCCGCCAACGGGACCGAAGGCGGTCGGGTGGTGGGGCAGATACCGGTGAGCTGGGATCCCGACCGCGACGCGGCGATCGAACGTGCCCACGACCAGTTCCGGTGGTTCGGCGGCGGCTGGGCGGTCAACGCCGACCTGCCGACGCCGGCCGGTTTCGCCGGCGCGACCCAATTCGTGCGCACCAAAGACGTCGCCGAGAGCATTCCCTGCGGGCCCGACCTCGATGCGATCGTCGACGCCGTCCGGCCGTACTGGGAGGCCGGGTTCACCGATGTGGCGCTGCTTCAGATCGGCGGCGACACCCAGGAGCTTTTCCTGAAGGAAGCGGCGGAACCATTGCTGCGGGCGTTGCGGGCCGCCGCGAACTGACCGCGAGTTTGGTGGGCTCTGGCAAGGGTATTCGAACTCCAACGTCAGAAGGAAAGGCATGATGTCAAACGAATTGCAAGGCAAGAGAATCGCCATTCTGGCCGCCGACGGCGTGGAGAAGGTCGAACTCGAGCAGCCGCGTGAGGCGCTGCAGGGCGCCGGGGCGGAAGTTCAACTGCTGTCGCTGAAATCCGGTGAGATTCAAGCGCGTAACCATGATCTCGAACCCGCGGGCACCTTCGCGGTGGACCGCACCGTGTCGGATGCCTCGGTCGACCAGTTCGACGGCCTGGTGCTACCCGGCGGGACGGTAAACCCGGACAAGTTGCGGCTGGATGATTCGGCGGTCTCGTTCGTCCGGGACTTCGTCAACTCGGGAAAGCCGGTCGGCGCGATCTGCCACGGGCCCTGGACGCTGGTGGAGGCCGGGGTGGCGGCCGGGCGAAGGCTCACCTCGTATCCAAGCATCCGCACCGACCTCCGCAATGCGGGCGCGCATGTCGTGGACGAAGAAGTCGTGGTCGACGGGAACTTGATATCAAGCCGGTCGCCGTCCGACCTGCCCGCGTTCTGCTCGACGGTGGTCGAACAGCTCGCCAGAGCCTCGGCATCCGCGTGAATCGGACCCAGCGGTGACGGCCACCTATCCGGATCTGCGGTCGGAGCTGCTTGTAACCGAGTCGGCCCAGCCGGATGGCGGCGTCTATCCGCCGCAGGAAGACTCGGAATTGCTCGTCGACGCGATGCACCTGAGCGGACTCGTTCCGCGGCGGCGCGTGCTCGACCTGTGCACCGGCAGCGGCTTCGTCGCGATTGCCGCCGCCGAAATGGGTTGCGCCAGCGTCACCGCCTTCGACATCTGTCCGCACGCCGTGCGCTGCTCCCGGGGCAACGCGGCCGTCGCGGGTGTCGAGGTCGACGTCCGCGAGGGCTCCTGGATCGGGGCGCTGAGCTGCGAACCGTTCGAGGTGGTCGTGTCCAATCCGCCGTATGTGCCGACACCTCCCGCCGACGACACGGAGACGATCTCACCGAGCGCGGGTCCGGCGTGGGCATGGAATGCGGGTCCCGACGGACGGTTGGTGCTGGATCCACTGTGTGCATCGGCGTCAAACCTGTTGTGCCGCGGCGGTTCTCTGTTGCTCGTCCACTCGGCGCTGGCCGGTGTCCGCCAGTCGCTGGACTCGTTGCGGGCCACCGGACTCGACGCGGATGTCATTGCGTCCCAGTGGATTCCGTTCGGCCCGGTCATGTCCGCGCGGGCGGAGTGGCTGGAGGAAACCGGGCGGTTGCCACGCGGCTGCCGGGAAGAGGAACTGGTCGTGATCCGGGCGGACAAACCGTGACCGGCACCCGGGTGCAGGTGGTACCGAAGGGCCCGGTGCTGGTGTCCGGCCCGGTGCGCATCGAGATGCCCGACGGTCACGTCGTCGAATCCGACCGATTCATGGTCGCGATCTGTACCTGCGCGCGCAGCAAGGAGTACCCGCTGTGCGACACCAGCCACCGGCGGTGCCGCCGCACCGGCTCGTAGGAGCTAATCGAGGGGTCGCCGTAGCGATGTCTCGTCGCGCTTCCAGGCGGCGATGATGTTGTCCGCCAAGCGATTTTCGACCACTGCGTGCGCGCGCATTCCGAAGACCACGTCACGGTCGAGCCTCGGTTCGCGAGCGACGAGATCGCCGACCACGTCGAGGCGCACCACCTGTTCGTGCACCGCGTCGGCCTCGACGTGCTCGCGGTAGAAGGCAATGCACTCCGGCGGTGCGTCCAGGCGCTCCAGCGCCTGGACCATCCGTCGGGAGCCCGGCGGTGAGGTGATCTCGGTGGATGCGAAGTGCCCGATCGCGGCGCCGCGCAAGCGGCGGTGCAAGCCGAAAAGCGACATCAGGTTCACGGCCGCAAGCGCTTCGGCGGGAACGGCGTCGAGGTAGCCCAGATACGTCGAATCCAGCCCGGCGGCCGCCAACAGGTCCGCGAAGAGCTGCTGGTGCAGCCGCGGGCCCTGGCCGGCGCCGTACTCGTCGAATTCGATCGCCACGAACGCCGCCTTGGCGCGGCCCGTCAGCCGTGGAATCGCCCAGGCGTGCGGATCGCCCTCTTTGAGGTGGTACAGCGATCGGTGCACGAAGTATTCGCGCATCTGCTGCCAGGTCGCGGTGTCGCGCAGGTAATACGACGGTCCGGTGCCGTCGATGGGTTCGATCGAAATCGCGTCCATTTCCTCGGCCGACGTGCGGCCGGGATCGACGGGCCCGACGTCGCGACGCACGCCCGCCAAGAAAGCCCGCTCGAGTTCGGCGCGCAGATGCAGCAGGGCGGGATTCCACTCCCAGGCGGGATCCACGCCCGCGAAACCCCGGTAGTGCAGCTCGTAGCACATGCACAGGGCCAATTGCAGGTCCAGGCCGTAGGGATCGGAATCCCGCACGGAGGTGCTGACGCGGACGAGGTGATCGCCCGACGGCGGCCCCGTCAAGGCGCGACGGACCGCCATCGACAATGGCCCGTGCGCCGCGGGAAGGGCGGGTTCGACCGTGATCGATGCGCGGGTCACGCCTGTGGGTACCACCGTCGGGGAGCGCGCAAACGGTGCGCGACCATCAAACCTGATCGACAGACGATCGGAAGCTGATGTCGACGGTCGTTCCCGTTGGGGAACTGTCGATTTCCATGGTGTCGCTCAGCGCCCGCATGAGCACCAGGCCCCGCCCGCTGTTGCCCGGGTTGGCGGCCGGTGTCTTCCAGGAACCCGCATCGACAACCCGGACCCGGATGTCGCCCTCCGTGGCGTCGGCCTCGACCAGCATGAACCCGACGGGGTGTCCGCGATACGCGTGCTCGACGCAATTGGTACACGCCTCGTTGACGACCAGCACGATGTCGGCGGCCAACCCATTAGCCACCCCGACAGACTGCAGCCACACCGCAAGCCGGTGCCTAATGTTGACCAAATTGTCTGCGGCAGCATCACTTTCGATGCGAAAGCGCTTGGGCTGGTGACGGTATATCACCATCGCGACGTCGTCGTCGTACCCCGACGCGGGAGCCAGCTCACGCAGCACCGCATCCGCGACGCCGTCCAACGGAAGCTGCAGTGCTTCCGTCAAAACGTCTGCGGCGCGGGCGATTCCAAGGTCGATCGACTCGTGCTTCCGTTCCACCAGACCGTCCGTGAACAGCATCAGCGTCGAGCCCGGCGGGAGCACCAACGAGGTTTGGGGGCGGGGTTCGTCCCGCCGTACCGCGAGGGGCACCGACGACGCGTCCGTCAGGACGCTCGTCGTGGCGGGCGCTGGCCCGGCGAGCAGTGCGGGCATGTGCCCCGCATTGCTGTACTGCAGCACCCCGGATTCGGTGTCCAGGATCGCCAGGAACACGGTGGTGCAGTAGGCATTCGGAATGAGAGACGCCGCCGAGTCGAGCTGCTCGAGTAGCAGCGCCGGTTCGGCGCCGTTGATCAGCAGGGCGCGGGCCGAGCTGCGGAGCTGACCCATGATCGCGGCCGCCGGCAGGCCCCGGCCCACGCAGTCGCCGACGACGATGCCGATGCGGTGGGCGCCGATCGGCAGCACGTCGTACCAATCGCCCCCGATCTCCAACGGCGGGACGGCCGGTTCGTAGCAGACGGCAAAGCCCGGCGGCGGCTCCAGCGGCGGCAACATCGCGCGCTGCAGCGTCAGCGACGTCTCGCGGGCGCTCTCGAACTGCCGGACATGCTGCACGGCCAGGCTCAGATGCCCGATGAGCACCGTGACCAGCAGCCGATCCTCGGCACTGACCCAGCGGGGCGTACGAAACTCCAACCACAACGCGAGGTCTCCCGCACCGGAGAGCACCGCGACCAATCCCTGCGCCTTGCCGGGGCTGTCGGGCCGATCGACGGTTTTGGCCGTCAGCGGCAGCTGGTGACGCGCATCCTGAAATGTGGTGCGCAACCACGGATCAAGGTCGCGCCAGCTCAAGTCGGCGGGCTCGCCGGCCACCTGGACGGCCGGTTCTCCGTCGCCGTTCTGCCAGGAGACGGCGACCACGCGTTGCACGTCGATCGACGTCCGGCACTCGTCGAGGGTGATCGACAGCAGCTCGTCGACGCTTTTCGCCACGGCCACCGCGGTCGCCAGGCGCAGCACCGCGCTTTCGCGGGCCGCGAACGCCCGTTCGGCGGTGATGTCCCGAATCGTCCCCACGAAGGCTTCCCGGTGGGTGTCGGTCTCGCGGACCGCGTTGATGCTCACCGTCACCCAGGCGAGACGGCCGTCGCGGTGCCGAATCGGTGTGTCGTACTCGGCGCCGCCCTCGATGGCGACTCTGGCGATCTGTTGCCGCGCGGTCTTCTTGTCCACCAGCCACGGATGCGGCCAGCGATACGGCAAACCCTCCGCGGGATAGCCGAGGATTTCGATGAGGGCGTTGTTCATTTCGATCACGGTGCCCTCGTGATCGGCGACGAAGAACCCCTCCTGCAACGAATTCACCAGGGCGGTACGGAATTTGTCGCGATCGGCGAGATCTTCGGCGCGGGCGCGTTGCTCCGCGTAGCGCTTGGTTCCGTCGATGAATCCCCGCGTCGCGACGTCGAGCGGCGCCAGCGTTTGCAGCAGGAACTCCAGCGCGACCGGAGCGTCCACCCGGATGTCCTTGGAGAGTTCGAGCACCAGTTCGACGTGGTGCTCGACGATGTCGAGCGTGCTGATCTGTTCCTGCAGCGCCCGCCGCCCGAGTTCGTGGGCGACGGCCAGGCTGTCGTCGTCGCGGCTGTCGAGGTAGGCCCGCAACGCGGCGACGTATTGCGCGTGGAAGTCCTCGCCGCCGGTCACGTCGACACTCCGCGGTGGCGCGCGGCGAGCACCATGGCGTCGTCGGATTCCTTGGCGTACTTGGTCAGGATCTCCTCGGCGATGGCCACGGCCGGGGCCGCGAAGTCGAGGTGGTCCAGGTGCTCCTCGTTGATGCCGTCGGTGGCGAGGACGATGAGGTCGCCGGGGCGGATCGAAATGACCTGTGCCGGTTTGATTTCGGGGATGCGATAGCCGACGATGCCCGCGGCCAGGCGCGCGCTGGATCGAACGTGGATGCCGGCCGCGTCCTTGGCGAGCAGGTTGGCGGTGACGTTGCCGACCCCGGTCCACGTCAGCGTGCTGGCCGCGAAATCCACCCGCGCCAGGGTCATAGCGGCGCCTCTGGTGCCGCCCAGCACCCGGTGGCAGAGCTGGATCAAAACCTCGAGCCGTTCGCCACGGGCGGCTTCGAGCGCATCGATCGCACGCAGGGCGGCGGCCGCGGCGGCCGGACCGTGGCCGAGACCGTCCATCACACCGAAGAGGGCGGCGTCGCCGTCGATGTCGACCGCGAGGCCCCGGTCGCCGGAGGTTTCCTCGCCGGGCAGTGGGCGACCCGCCCTCGCCCACTCGATCGGTCCCAGCCGGCCGTTTTTATGCATGGCCCGGTACCCATTTCCACATCTCGATGACCGTTCCGCGGCCGCGTGCGGATTCCACGACCAATCGGTCCATCAGGCGGCGGGCCCCGGGGAGCCCCATGCCCAGCCCGCGGCCGGTGGAGTACCCGTCTTCCAGCGCGCGCTCGATGTCGGCGATGCCGGGGCCGTCGTCCTCGGCGCGTACCACCAGGGCCTTGCGGCCCTCCCGGTCCGCTACCCCGACCCGGACCGCGCCGCGACCCGCGTAGCTGGTGATGTTGCGGGCGATTTCGGAGATCGCGGTTGCGATCATGGTGACGTCGGTCAGCGTGAATCCGAGGTAGAGGGCTAGATCATGGCCGGCTTTGCGGGCTGCGACGATGTCGTCGGGGTTGTGGATGTCGACGACGATGTCACCCTCCACCGTCGCGCCCGATCGTCGATTTTCGATTCAGCAGGGCAAGGCCCTCTTCGAGGTCCAGGGCGGTGTTCATGTCGTCGAACGCCAGCCCCAGTTGCACCATGGCGAAGGCCACTTCGGGCTGCAGGCCGACGATCACGGTGTCCGCGCCGCGCAGCCGCGTCATGTGCGCGATGGTCCGCAGCGACCGCGCGGCGAACGAATCCATCACGTCGATCGCGGTGACGTCGACGATGATGCCCTGGGCGCGGAACCGGCTGACCCGCTCCATGAGGTCGTAGCGCAGCCGTTCGGTCTCGGAGTCGGTGAGTGCGGACTGCACCGTTGCGATGAGGATCGCGCCCTGTTTCAGGATGGGGACTGGCATGGGGTGCTCGTGCTAATGGTGGTTACCCGGTGGTCTCGCCGGTGCGGGTGACTTCGTAACCGAGCAGGCGTTCGGCTTCTTCGATACCGCCCTGCAGGTCACCGACGGCGTTCATCTTCGACAGGTCCAGCCCGATGGTCACCAGCGTCAGGGCGATCTCGGAGGACAGGCCGGTGATGATCACGCTCGCGCCCATCAGCCCCGACGCGTCGACCGTCTGCACCAGGTGGTTCGCCACCGTGGAGTCGATGGTGGGCACACCGGTGATGTCGATGACCACGACCTTCGCGCGGTTGGCGCGGATGGCCCGCAGCAGCTGTTCGGTGACCTGGCGGGCGCGCTGCGAATCCAGCACACCGATGATCGGCAGAATCAGCAGCTGCTCGCGCACCTGCAGCACCGGCGTCGACAGCTCGCGGATCGCCTCCTGCTGCTGGCGAATGATGCGTTCGCGCTCCTGTACGAAGCTGACGCCCACGGTGTTGGCGATGCGGTTGGCCGCCGGCTCGTAGGCGTCCAGCACCCGGTTGAGCATCCCGAACTCGGTCTGGTACTTCTCGAACAGCGAGCGGGCCAGCACGTCACGCAGCAGCAGCACGATGCCGAGCACCTCGTCGGTCTCCACGCCTCGCGGGATGATGCGTTCCGAGAGGTCCCGCGCATAGGCCTGCAGCGCCTCGACGCTACCGGTCTCGAGCACCTCGACGTAGTTGTCGTAGACGGCCGTGGCTTCGGAGAACAGCTCCTCGGGCGTCATCGCGGTGAGCAACTGCGCCTCGGTGATCCTGCGGGCCCACTCCTCGCGCAAAACGGTCCGGTTCTGCCGCAAATGCTGGACCAGCTGCGGCAACAGACCCTCGCTGGAGACGCTGCCCGGCTGCGCGGCGGTGGCTGTGGTGGCGAAATCCGACGGCGAATCTGACATCTGGCCTCCCAAGTGCCGCGTCGCGGTGCGCAGGTTCTATGGGGAGACTAGCCTGGACCGTCGCGGGGCAGGTGTCGAGGTCTTCTTCTTTCTCGCAGTTCGCAAAGCAGGCTACGCTTGCACCACACTCAAGGCCCAGGACGAAGGATCGCCATTGTCAGCTCCTGATTCGATTACCACGTTGGTTGCGGACCACGATGGCGTGTCCGTGGTCAGTGTGAGCGGCGAAATCGATTTGGTCACCGCTCCGGCCCTGGAACAAGCCATCACCGCGGTCGTCGCGGATGGTCCATCGGCGCTGGTCATCGATCTTTCGGCGGTGGAGTTCCTCGGCTCGGTGGGGCTGAAGATTCTCGCGGCGACCTACGAGAAACTCGGTAAGTCCACCGAGTTCGGGGTGGTCGCACGCGGGCCGGCGACCAGACGGCCGATCCACCTCACCGGCCTGGACAAGACCTTCCCGCTGTATCCGACGCTGGACGACGCGTTGACCGCGGTACGGGACGGCAAGCTCAACCACTAATCTCACCCCGGGCGTGTCGGGCCCCCTGGCCTGCGCGCGGCGCGTCGGGACGCCAGTTCCCCACTGGCGCAAGGCATTTCGGCTATTGCTCACTGTCCGCCCGCTTGCGTGCGGCCGCGCTGCGACGGGAAGCCGCTCCACAAACGCGCCGGCTGGTGCGATGATCACGGCCATGGATGTCGACCATCCGGAGCATGACCAGCACTGGGATCGCGAGGAACGCGGCGAAACCGAAATCCAACGGCTCGACCGCAATTGGAACAGCCTGCTGCAGGAGCTGCGGGTGGTGCAGACCGGGGTCCAGCTGCTGACCGGGTTCCTGCTCACGCTGCCCTTCCAGCAGCGCTTCGACATCCTCGGCGGGCACCTGCGGGTGGTCTACCTGGCGACGGTGGGATTTTCGGTGGGCGCGACGGTATTGCTCATATCCCCGGTGGCCATGCACAGGATGCTGTTCCGGCGGCATCGATTGCAGGTGCTGGTCTCGGCGGCACACCGGTGCGCCTATGCCGGGCTTGTGTTGTTGGGTGCCGCGCTGACCGGGGTGACCGTCATCATTTTCGCCGCGGTGGCCAATCGGAACGTGGGCTTCATCGCGGGAGCGTGCGCGCTTGTCATGTTCGCGTTTTTCTGGTGGGTGTTGCCGTTGGTGCTGCGCACCCGGGGGATGTAACCATCAGCGGCTAGGCGCCAGCGCCGCGATGCGGGTGGATTCCAGGTGATCGAGGAGATCCAGCGGGCCCGCGAAGATCGGTTCGGCCCCGGCGGCCTCGAGCTCGCCGCGGGCGATGCCGCCGCTCAGCATCCCGATGCACGGCAGTCCCGCGCCCGCCGCGGCGTGGGCATCCCATACGGCATCCCCGACGAACACCGCCCGGTCGGCGTTTACGCCGGCCCGGTCCAGCGCGACCTTGACGATGCCCGGCTCGGGCTTGGCGGTGTCGACGTCGCGCGACGACGTCGTTTGGGCGATGACGTCGTCACAGCCGAGCGCCTTGCGCAGCAATTCGAGCTCGTCCTCCGGTGCCGAACTGGCCAGCACCACCTGCAGCCCCAGCCCGGCGACCCGGCGCAGCAACGCTTGCGCGCCCGGCAACGGCTGCAGTAGGGACGCCGTTTCGCGGTAGTAGCGGCTGTGTGCGTCGCTGAGCCTCTCCTGCACGTCGGCCGGGGCGTCGTCGGACAGCGTGCGCACCAACTTCGAGCCGTCCATGCCGATGCAGCGGTGAATGTGCCAGGCCGCGACCGTGATGTTTTCGGCGTCGAAGGCGCGCTGCCAGGCGTAGACGTGCAGGTAGTTGGAGTCGACGAGGGTTCCGTCTATGTCGAACAGAACCGCGGGGGCGCGGGCGGGTGTCATCGCTGCGGCATACCCACCCGCGGGGCCACCGACACGGCCGAGGCCGTTTCGCCGCCGCGGCCGGCGGGTAGACCTACGAATTCGAGGAAACGAGCTTGGTAGGCAAGCCTTTTCACTAGGAGCAATGGTGGATGATTCCCGGCACGACCCGGTTGATCATGCCCGTACCACCCGTCAGCACGCCGGCGAATCCATGAAGAACGGCGCCAATGCGCCCGGCTTGGCCGGGGTGGCGATCGCGGTGGTCGCCCTTATTGTGGGCCTGTTCGCGCTGGCTACCGGTCATGCGGCCGCCGGGTGTGTGGCGGTGATCCTGGCGGCCGCGTGCGCCGCGGCCGGCGCCGGCTGGCTGGCATACACCCACCGCCGGGTCCGGCGGTCCGAAGTGCGGCAATGGGCGGCCGCGGACGCCGACGCCCCCCCGCCCAGCAGCTGACAGGTGTGAACGGCCCCCTAACGGGGTATCGCCTGAGCCACGGGTGAGTACAGACAAGTGCGCCAACCCGGTCCTCCTCCGAAAGGAGCACCCATGGCGACCGCAAGCGATTACGACGCTCGTCGCGTGTCCGACGTCGAGGCCCCGGATCGCTCGGGCCTGCGCGAACTGACAACCACGCTGTCCCCGTCGTCCACGGCCATCGTGGACGACGACCCCAACGACATGCCGTTCTTCGAGCTGCCCGGTGCGGACCTGTCCGGTGAAGAACTCTCGGTGACGGTAATTCCGCAGCGCGCCGACGAGTTCACCTGCTCGAGCTGTTTTCTGGTGCAGCACCGCAGCCGGATGCGCACCTCGAGTTCCGGGCTGCCGGTCTGCACCGACTGCGCGTAGCCCCGCCCCGGCGATCGCTGCAATAAAATCGGGATATGGACGGCACTTTGGCGTTCGACGGCCGGTGTGGGATGTGCACCCTTGCCGTCAACCGAATCGCCCGGCTGGACCGGACGGGCCGGCTGCGCATCGAGCCGTGGCAGTCCCCGGAAGTGGCCGCGCGGGTGGGGGTGCCCGATGACCGGTTGACGGCGTCGGCGTGGTGGCTGGACTCGTCCGGCGCGGTGTTCGCCGGCGCCCACGCGATGAACGCGGCCCTTTCCGCGGCGCTCGGCACCCGACTGCCGTTGTGGATCTACCGAATCCCGGGTATCGGCGCGCTGCAGGAGGTCGTCTACCGCTGGGTGGCGGCACACCGATATCGCTTTCGCGGTGTGACACCGCTCTGCGAGGCCGACCCCAAGCGGTGCGCGTAGCAGCGGGACGCGTCTCGCCTGCGCCGAATTGTCGTAGCCGTCGGCTAGCTTCTCCTCATGGAGAAGATGCTCGGGTCGCTCCTCGTGTTCGGGTTCGCTCTCCCTTGGTATTTCACTTCGAAGGGCACCGGCAGCGTGCCGGGCGGATTCCTGGCGGGTCTCGGCGGCCTCGTCGTGACGGTGCTTGTCCTGCTGTGGCTTTCGGCTCAGCGGGACCGCTTCCGAGTCGGATTGCAGCGCAGGCGTGACGTCAAACGCGCGGCGTCGGAAATGGCGGCCGTCGACCAGATGTCGGGTGTCGAGTTCGAGGAATTCGTTGCGGCACAACTGCGTACGAGGGGTTGGGGTGTCACGCACACCGCCAGCACCGGCGACTACGGGGTGGACCTGATCGCCAGGAAAGGCGGCACCCGCATGGCGGTCCAATGCAAGAGGCTGGCACGCGACGTCGGCGTCGCGGCCGTGCAGCAAGTCGTTGCCGGGGCGCGGCAGCACGGCTGCGCTCACGCGGTCGTAGTGACGAATCAAGCGTTCACAAAAGCGGCTCGCCAGCTGGCGACCACCCATCGCTGCCGCCTCGTCGGGCGGGAGCAATTGCAGATCTGGGCAGGTGCACCATTGACCTAGGCGTGCGCGCATTCACTTCATCGTTGCGAGATTGTGCCAAAAGCTTTTTAGGCTGTCCGTGCCGCCGAAGAGTGTCGTGAAGTTCGTTGAGTCGACGAGAACGACGTCGCCGGCCCGCTCACCGGACGGCGGCATCCAAATCAGCGCATTGAACTCGGTGTTGCCGGCCTCGGTGAATGGATGAGGTCGCGTCGGGTCGACCCGTTGCCTACCGAGCACGCGGAGGGAATCGCTTTCCGGAGCGGTCAGCTCGTAATGGGGCAGATGCGGGTGAAAGTTGAAGGTCGTCACATTGGCGAGCAGGCGTGGGGCGTCGAGATCGCGAATGCCGGTGAGCGGTGCGATCTCGTTGGTTCCTTCCGTGACCGCGGGGCGAAGGCCCCATGTGTTGTGAACGGGAATGTCGAGTGCCGTCATGAGTGAACGGGTGTAGGCGGTGAACCGCTGTTGTCGTGGCACCAAGGGATCGCCGTGGTGCAGGTACTCGGTCTGCCGCTGGGCCATGTCATCGGTGAATCCGACGTCGTGGTGGGGCGCCAGCAGCAGGCATGTTCCCTCTCTTTTCAGCCACTCCCGGATGGCGGCGACTTCTTCGGCCGCTGCCACTTCTTCGCACGCCAAGTGGTCGAGCCCGAAGACCATCAGCGTGTCGGTGTCGGCCAAGATCCGTTCGTCGATCACTAGCTTGTAGCCCGCTTGGTCGACGCGTTGGAACACCGCGACCGGATGGCCGGTCGCTTCACCGGCCAACTCCTGGAAGGCAATCGTGGACCGGTGAAACAGCTCCAAGGTACCGGCGATGCCTTGCAGGAAGTTGGCATCGTCCCAGCCCGGCGTCTCATACTGCGGCCATGCTGCCCTGCGGACCTCGGTCATCGTGGAGAAGCGGTTGTCCAATGCTTCCAGGTTGCGTTGGGACTCCCATGGATAGCTCCAAGTCCAATAGATGCTGATGCGCCGTCCGCCAACGTGCGGGCGCGGCAGGTGAGTTTGGTTATACGTGCGTGCGGCGGGCAGTGTGCTCATGATCGTCCTTGGTGCTCAGTCGAGATTCGCGAGATAACGCATCGCTTTGATGCCCGGAAGAAAGAAGTAAGCCCCGCCGGACAGGGTTGTGAACGCCGGCAGACCCTTGAGCACGCGGCGGATCGGTCGCTTGGGTATCTTGAATTCCATTGTGCCGTCTTGTGTTCCGCAGATCGGATCGTGTTCGTTGCCGAGCTCGTGGAACGTGCGGTCGTTGATCCAGACGTTCTGGGCGAATTCGAACTGCCGGATCAAACTGGCGCAGATGATGAAGGCGGCGATGCCGCGATCGGCCCCGTCGTCGGGAGCGTCGTCCGGGAGCGCCGGCCCGTAAGTGGCCCCCCGGCGAATCATTCGTCGCCGGTTCATGTTGTGGGCGGTATCACGCGGGTTGAGTCGTCTCGCGTGAGCGCCCACGGGACACGCATATCCGTGCGGATCCATCTCCTTGTAGTTGAAGTCGTTGTTGCGCATGGCATCCGCACCCAGCTCGGGATCGTCCCGTTCAGGCGCCAGGACCAAAGGAGCGCCGCTACGCCAGCGGCCCATGAACTTCGCGGCCAATAACTCCTCTTCGTCGGGCGTACGGGCGTTCGAGCGGATGTAGCTGCGGAACAGCCCGACATGCTCTTGCAGCCGTCGATACGCCGCGTAGGTGCCGTTACGCGAGAGCACTTCTGGCCGCGGCAAATTGGCTACGGGGCCGAGCTCATCGGGATAACCGAGGACAAACTCCCCCGCCTTCAGCGGTGCACCGGAGCCGGGCGTGGGTTCCTCACCCGATCCTTCGATCACGGGCTGCGACAGCCGATCTCGAAAACCGAAATGATCGTGTGCGTAGTTGAACGGTGGGGTTGCGTTCAAATCCAGATACGACAATCGCCGCACGCCTTCGCACCGGCGCACCAAGTCGTCGTGAGCTTTGGTGGCGCGGTCGTGCTCACTGTCGTCTCGCGCGAACAGGATGGCAATCGCGTGCAGCTCATCGCCGGCCAATCCGCCGATCCAGTTGTCGGGGTGGTTGCGCCCGGCGTCACCGAGAATGTCCGCCCTGGCGGCCATCCCTTGGCGGAACTCCTCCGGAAAGCTCGCGAGCGAATCCTCGGCCACGCCCAGCGCCCGCAGCCCGTTCCAGGTGAAACCCAGGGTGACCCAACGCGAGGTATCGTCGATCGTTTCTCGCACCGATGCGGCGGACTGGACCACATCGACCAGTTCAGAAAGCCACGCCCGGCCGGCGGCGGGTTCGTCAAACGACATGAACTCATAGCGCCCGGTCATCGCCGGGGTACGCGTCAGCAGGATGTGCTGTATGTCGTCGAGCTCGAGCATCTGCTACTGCATTTGGTCCAGCATGGTTTGGAACGCGGCCTTCAGCCGCAGCGCCTTCTTGATCTCGTCGGCGGTGACGTAGGGATATTCGCCGTACTCCAAAAAGCTCGGGAACTGGTGCTCTCGGACGAACCGGATGAACGCCTCAGGGTTCTCCTTCCAGTCTTCGGGGAAGCCCTCCAAGTTCGTGAACACCGTCGTGATTCCGGTCTGACTGAACAGCTGCACCGCATCCTCGGTGTACTTGTCGAAGTCCGTGTCGAAGATGCCCTGGTACTGGAAGTGCAGCCCCGACCCCACATCGAAGAGCACCCAGCGCAGATAATGCAGCCGCAGGGGAGCGAGCACATCGGGACTTGTCTTGATGGCTTCTTCGATCTGCTTGCCATACGCACGGACCGCCTCTTCCCGTCCCTCCTTGACCTTCGCGATGATCGAAAAGCCGTAACACGCCGGCGTTCGAGGATAAATCGGCCCGTATCGGCCCCGCTCGAGCTCGAAGTAGCCGTCCTTCGGGATGGCCACCGCCGCAGGCTTGCTCCACTCGTATTCCGCCATCGCCACTCCAAATTTTGTGCCGGTGTGCCGGACGCTAGCACTTGATCTCGCAGGTGCAAGCTGCTTTTGTCGGGGGACGAAGGAGATGAAGCATGCCTGCAGTGGCCGATCTTGCCCTGGGGATAGCGCCCATCGCCGGTGGAATGGCGCTCGGTGCGACGGCTGGATATCTGAAGGGTCCGGATGTCCGTCGCGCGATCAAGCAGGATATGGAACTGCTGAAGGAGCTACCGCCCGAACAGACCGAGCGTCGAGCAGAACTCCAAGCCTGCATCGACAGCCGCATCGATGACCTGATCGCCGCCGTCAACCGATACCGAGCGCTGCGCGGAGCGGCGGCCGCCTATCGCGGCGGCTTGCGCGACGTCCTGCTGTTCGTCTGCGCGATTCTGTTCACCGTCGTCTGGTGGAGCGTCGATCACCACAAGAGCAACTGGCTGCCGATGTTCGTTGTTCTCATTGTGGTTTCGCTGGGAGCGGCCTGGTATGCGGTCCGGGGCCTGCACCACAGCGTGGCCAACTTGTTTCGTCGACGACCTGTTGGTCGGGGTGGCGGGATTTGAACCCACGGCCTCTTCGTCCCGAACGAAGCGCGCTACCAAGCTGCGCCACACCCCGCTTGAAGCCACGACAGCCTATCGCACGCGCCCGTCGCCTGACGAAACGCCAGGCTGGAGGCTAGGCCCAACGGCAGGACCGCTCGAACTCGACCAGCGCGGCCGCGGGCCCGGTCGGATCGAGTCCCTGCGCACGGACCCACTCGTCGCTGAAATAGGTGTCGGCATAACGATCGCCGCTGTCGGCGAGCAGCGTGACCACCGAGCCGCTGCGGCCCCCGGCGACCATCTCGGCGAGCACGCCGAAGGCGCCCCACAGGTTGGTGCCCGTCGACGGCCCCACCCGTCGTCCCAGCACGGCGCTCACGTGGCGGGCGGCGGCGATCGACGCGGCGTCCGGCACGGCGACCATGCGGTCGACCACGCCGGGCAGAAACGACGGCTCCACGCGCGGCCTCCCGATGCCCTCGATGCGCGACGACGTGGGCATCACGATGTCGTATCGGGCCTCGGCGTAGGCCGGAAAGAACGCGGAGTTCTCCGGGTCGACAACGCACAACCGGGTGGCATGGCGGCGGTAGCGGATGTAGCGGCCGATCGTCGCGCTGGTGCCGCCGGTGCCCGCGCCCACCACGATCCACTCCGGGACCGGGTGGTTCTCGTCGAGCATTTGCTCATAGATCGACTCGGCGATGTTGTTGTTGCCACGCCAGTCGGTAGCGCGCTCCGCGTTGGTGAACTGGTCCAGGTAATGCCCGCCCGTCTCGTCGGCGACGCGCTGCGCCTCGGCGTACACCTCGCTGGAGTTCTGCACGAAATGGCAACGGCCGCCTTGTGATTCGATCAGCGCGACCTTGGCGGAGCTGGTGGCGGCCGGCATCACGGCGACGAACGGCAGGCCCAGCAGCGCCGCGAAGTAGGCCTCCGACACCGCCGTCGAGCCCGACGACGCCTCGACGACGGTGGTGCCCTCCGAAATCCATCCGTTGCACAGCGCGTAGAGGAACAACGAGCGCGCCAGCCGATGCTTGAGGCTGCCGGTGATATGGGTGGTCTCGTCCTTGAGATACAGGGCGACATCGACATTCGCGCACCAGGCCGACGGCAGCGGGTAGCGCAACAGGTGGGTATCGGCGCTGCGGCGGGCGTCCGCCTCGATGAGCCGAATCGCGTTGTCGGTCCAGGCGCGCGGCAGGCTGCGGACCGCGATCCGGGCCCGATCGCTCAACGCACCGAAACTGCCGGCTGCGTACGGCCGAAGTTGCTGCTCGCGTCGCGGCCACCCATCGGGGTGGCGATCAACGTCAGCAGCGTCGCTTCGGGCCGACAGCAGAACCGCACCGGCGCATACGGCGACGTGCCGATGCCGGCCGAGACATGCAACAGCATATTGGCGCCCCAGCGCGACGGCCCCTTGGCGCGGGACCGATCCAGGCCGCAATTGGTCACCAGGGCGCCGTAGAACGGCAAACACAGCTGCCCGCCGTGGGTGTGCCCGGCCATCACCAACTGGTAGCCGTCGGCGGCGAAGCGATCCAGCACGCGCGGCTCGGGCGAATGAGTAAGTCCCAGCCGCAGATTCGCCGCCGGGCTGGCGGGCCCGGCGATCGTGTCGTAGCGGTCCCGGTCGATGTGCGGGTCGTCCACGCCCGCGGCGGCGACGTGCAGGCCGGCCACCTCGAACTCACGACGGGTGTGGGTGAGGTCCAGCCAGCCGCGCTCGGTGAACGCCGCGCGCAGATCCTGCCAGGGCAGCGGTTCACCCCGGACGCGGTGCGACGGCTTGGTCACGTAGTTCGCCGGGTTTTTCAGCCGCGGCCCGAAGTAGTCGTTGCTGCCGAACACGAAGACGCCCGGGCGGGAGAGCAGATCGCCCAGGGTCTGCACGACCGCGGGTACGGCCTTGGGGTGCGCGAGGTTGTCGCCGGTGTTGACGACCAGGTCGGGCTCCCAGCTGGCCAGCTCGCGCAGCCAAGCCTGTTTGCGGCGTTGGTGGGGAAGCATGTGGATATCGCTGATATGCAGCACCCGCAGCGGCGTGGAACCCGGCGTCAACACGGGCATGGTTATCTCGCGCAGGACGAACGCGTTGCGCTCGACGATCGAGGCGTAACCGATGCCGGCGACGGTGGAGCCGACCGCAACGGCGCCGGTGCGTATCAGGGCGCGCAGAACATCAGCCATGCAGGCAGCCTACTGCCGCTGGCGCGCTGACACCGTATCTGCTGCGCCGCAACGCCTACGGAGGCGGCTGTCCGGGCGCCGCCGGCGGCGGCGGCGCCAGCAACGGGATCGTGATCGGCGGCAGGCCCGGAATCTCCACCACCTGCGATCCGACCGGCGGCGGCCCGCCTTCCGGCGGCGGCGGCGGAGCCGGCGGGATGCCGTTGCTGACTTGGATGGTGATGATCGACCCCGGAATCGTTGCGCCGCTTGGCGTCGTTCCGACCACCTCGCCCTGCTTGGCGGTGCTGTTGACGAAGTTATTCTGGTCGGCGACCTGGAAACCCGCCTCCTTGATGCGCTGGCGCGCCGCGTCGATGTCCAGGCCGGCAACGCTGGGCACCCGCGATCCCGGTGACCCGTCGACATAGCGGGGATCGGTGGGCGGCAGTTTCACCTCGCCGAAGCTGTCGGCGATCGGTTTCATCGCGGTGAACCAGGTGCGGGCCGGCTCGTTACCGCCGTACAGGTCGCCCTCGCCGCAGTGGCGCAGCGGGGCGGAGCACAGGTCCGTGGGCGTGGTCGAGTCGTCGTAGATGTAGTTCGCGGCCGCGTAGTGGCTGGTGAAGCCCACGAAAGCGGAGGATCGGTGTGCCTCGGTGGTGCCGGTCTTGGCGGACACCGGCAGGTTCCAGCCGGCCGCGCCGGCCGAACCGGCCGCCGTGCCGCTGCCGACCGCGTCCTTGCTCATCGCGTTGGCCATGGTGTTGGCCAAGCCCTCGGGCACCACCTGATCGCAGGTCTCGGTCGTGACGGCGACCTCGTTGCCGTTGCGGTCGATCAGCTTGTCGATCGGATTCGGCGGGCACCACACGCCCCCGGACGCCAGCGTGGCCGCGACGTTCGACAGCTCCAGCGCATTCAACTCGATCGGGCCGAGCGTGAACGAACCGATGTTCTGCCGCTTGACGAAGTCGGCCAGGCTCTCGTTGCTGTCGGGGTTGTAGTCGCGGGCGGTGCCCGGGTCGGCGTAGGACCGCAGGCCCAGCTTGATCGCCATGTCCACCGTCCGCGTCACCCCGACCTGCTGGATCAGCTTGGCGAACGCGGTGTTGGGCGAGGTGGCCAGCGCCTCGGTCACGTTCATCGAGCCCTTGTAGTTGCCGGCGTTGACCACACACCAGGTGTCCTTGGGGCAACCCTTGGCCCCACCGCTGCCCATGCCCTTGGCCTGGAAGCGGCCCGGCACCTCGAGTGTGGCGTTGATGCCCATCCCCATGTCCAGCGCCGCGGCCGTGGTGAAGATCTTGAACACCGACCCCGCGCCGTCTCCGACCAGCGAGAACGGCTGTGGCCGCATCGTTTCACCGGCGTCGAGGTTCAGGCCGTAGGTGCGGTTGCTGGCCATCGCCATCACGTGGTGGGAGGTCTTGCCCGGCTGGATCACGCTCATCACGCTCGAGATGCCCGGCAGCGTAGGGCTGGCGAACTTGTCGATGGCCGCCTTGACCGGGATCTGCACGTCCGGGTTGAGCGTCGTGCGGATCAGGTAGCCGCCCCTGGCGACTTGTTCCTTGCTGATCCCGGCGCGAGACAGATACTCCTGCACGTAGTCGCAGAAGAACGCGCGGTCACCGGCCGCGATGCAGCCTCGCGGCAGCTCGTTGGGTTGCGGCAAGATCCCCAGCGGCTGCGCCTTGGCGGCCCGCAGGGCGTCGGCCTCCTGCGGAATGTTCTCGATCATGGTGTCCAGCACCAGGTTCCGCCGGGCCAGCGCGCCGTCCGGGTTCGTGTACGGGTTCAGCGTGCTGGTGGACTGCACCATGCCCGCCAGCAGCGCCGCCTGTTGCCAGTTCAGGTCCGACGCGTTGATGCCGAAGTAGGTCTGCGCCGCGTCCTGCACGCCGAAGGAGTTGTTACCGAACGAGACGAGATTGAGGTAGCGGGTCAGGATCTCAGGCTTGGTGAACGTCTTGTCCAGCGTGAGCGCCATCCGGATCTCGCGCAGCTTGCGCGCCGGGGTGGTCTCGACCGCGGCGCGCTTTTCGGCGTCGGTCTGGGCGGTCACCAGCAGTTGGTAGTTCTTGATGTACTGCTGCTCGATGGTCGAGCCGCCGCGAGTGTCGACGTCGCCGCGCGCATAGCCGGCCAGTCCGGTCAGCGTGCCCTTCCAGTCCACGCCGGCGTGCTCGGCGAACCGCTTGTCCTCGATCGAGACGATCGCCAGCTTCATCGTGTTGGCGATCTTGTCGGTGGGCACCTCGAACCGGCGCTGCGAGTACAGCCAGGCGATCACGTTGCCCTTCGCGTCGACCATCGTCGACACCGCGGGTACCTGTCCCTCGACGAGCTGTGCCGAGCCGTTGGCGACGACTTCGGACGCCCGGTTCGACATCAGGCCCACCCCGCCCGCGAGGGGGAACATCAGCGCCGTCGCGACGACGCTGGCCAGTAAGCAACACCCCGCAAGCTTCAGAATCGTAAGGGCAACCGGCGGGCGCTCTGGCATGCGTACAAGAGTAGCGGCCCCCTATCGTCCGACGTTCCCGTCAATTTTTTTCCCGCCCGCAATGGGCCGTGACCAGCGGACTTGCCGGTTGTCCACAGCCAATATTTTCGGTTGCGTCACGAATCGGGTACCAAAAGTGGGTACACGACGTTACGTGCGGACCTATGATTTGGGACGAGACGGCACGATCGTCCCAAAAAAGTGTTATGAGACTGTTGCGCAATTGGCACCTGACCACCTAACTTAGACACACGGTGAGATGCAGGTAACACCGAAACTCACAGTGTGGCGTAGATCGCAGCTGGGTCTGCACCCGAGGGAGGCGGTCGCGAATTGCGACCGGGAGGAAGGGAACAGCTCGTGTCAATAACACGACCGGCCGCGCGTCGGACGAACATCGCGGCTGCACAGGGGGTATTACGCAGCGTTGACGCGGAAGAGCGGATTGCCTGGGTATCCAAGGCACTCTGCCGGACAACCGATCCGGACGAACTGTTCGTCCGCGGCGCCGCCCAGCGCAAGGCCGCAGTGATCTGCCGTCACTGCCCGGTAATGCAGGAGTGCGGTGCCGACGCACTCGATAACAAGGTCGAGTTCGGAGTGTGGGGCGGCATGACCGAGCGTCAGCGCCGGGCCCTGCTCAAGCAGCACCCCGAGGTCGTCTCCTGGTCGGATTTCTTCGACAAGCGCCGCAGCCGCGGCGTCGGCTGACCCTCCGGCGCGGACAACTAGGTTGCCGGCCACTGGGGCCGCTCCCGGGTAGCTCACGGCGAGCCAGGCTCGTTCATCATTACGGTTCTGTTACAGCGCAGGACGCCGCGTTTTATTGAGGCGTGTCCAATATGAAGTGGCTTGTGCGCAATAAGGATTCGCCAGCTACAACTGACCCGTGTCAAATAGTCCGGCTGAGCCGGAAGCGGGTCTAAACCACGCGTCGAGGGTTGCGCGACCCGCTATTTATCGGGCCGCCGCGAGCCCGTTGCCGGCCGCGGTGATCTGATCGGCGAGCGCCCGCAGGGCCTCCAGATCCGAAACATCGAACGGCAGCGAGGGCACCCCGATGACCGGCACGTGCGGGTTGGCTCCGGTGAAACGGGACAGCAGCCGGATCTCGCGCTTGGCGGTTTGGGCGCGATCGGCGTGGATTTGCAGGATGGCCGCGGCCAGCGAAGCGGCCTCGGAGTCCGCCTGCGCCTCGAGGGTTTCGTGTCCGTCGATCGCCCGCTCGGCCGGCAAAGCGCACAACATCGGATGGGTGCGGTTCAAGACCAGCCCCGCCAGCGGCATGCCCTCCTGCGACAGCCGATCGACGAAGAAGGATGCCTCGCGCAGCGCGTCCGGTTCCGCCGCGGAAACCACGACGAACTGCGTGCCGCGCCTCTTCAGCAGGGCATACGTGCGGTCCGCCTTCTCGCGGAACCCGCCGAACGTGGCGTCCAGCGATTGCACGAACGCCGCCGCGTCGGCCAGCATTTGCGAACCGAGCACGGTCGACAGCGCCTTCATCGCCAAACTCATCGCGCCGGTCACCAGCCGCCCGATGCCCCGGCCGGGCGCCAGCAGCAGTCGCCACAGCCGGCTGTCCATGAAGCTGCCCAGCCGTTTGGGCGCATCCAAGAAATCCAGCGCGTTGCGCGACGGGGGAGTGTCCACCACGACCAGGTCCCAGCGGTCCTGGCTCAGCAGTTGACCGAGCTTCTCCATCGCCATGTACTCCTGCGTCCCGGCGAGCGACGTGGCGACCGTCTGGTAGAACTGGTTGTCCAGAATCGCCTGCGCCCGATCGGGTCCGGAGTATTGGACCACCATCTCGTCGAAGGTGCGGCGCATGTCCAGCATCATCGCGTGCAGCTCACCGGTGACTTCGGGTGCGAGCGCCACCCGCTGCGGGGTGTTGCCGAGGTCGTTCACACCCAGCGCCTGCGCCAACCGCTTGGCCGGGTCGATCGTCAAAACGCATACGGTGCGGCCATATTCGGCCGCACGCAACGCCATTGCGGCCGCGGTGGTGGTCTTGCCCACGCCCCCGGCGCCGCAGCACACCACCACCCGGTTGGAAGTGTCAGCCAGGATGGCCGCCATATCAAGGGTTTTGGGTGTGACGCTCATCGAACCCCCTGTTGCGCAAGCGATTCCGAAAGTTCGTACAGGCTGCCCAGGTCGACGCCGTCGGAGATCGCCGGCAGTTCCAGCCGGGGCACGTTCAGCGCGTCGAGCTGTTGCGCGGTCTCCGCGCGCGCCGCGATCCGCGTCGCATGCTGGATGGTCTCGGTCAGCAGACCGGCGAAATCGGTGTCGCTGAGCTTGATTCCGGCCATCTCGAGCCCGGCCCGCACCGAGTCCGCGTCGACGTCACCCTCGGCGGCCTTCGCCAGGTCGCGGGGCTCGAGGTACGACGGGATGTTCCGATTGACGATCACGCTGCCGATCGGCAGCCCCATCTCCGCGAGCTCTTCGATGGCCTCCATCGTTTCCTGCACCGGCAGCGCTTCGAGCAGGGTGACCAGGTGGATAGCGGTTTGGTCGGAGTGCAGCAACCGCACCACGCCCTCGCTCTGCGAGTGCACCGGCCCGCCCTTGGCCAAGTCCGACACCGCCTTGGTGACGTCGAGGAAACGGGCGATGCGGCCGGTCGGCGGGGCGTCGACGACGATCGCGTCGTAGACCGGATTCTTGGACCCCTTGTCCTGGCGGACGACGGCCTCCTTGATCTTTCCGGTGAGCAGGACGTCGCGCAGACCGGGCGCGATCGTCGTCGCGAACTCGATCGCACCGATCCGGCGCATCGCCCGCCCTGCGATGCCGAGGTTGTAAAACATGTCGAGGTATTCCAGGAACGCGGCCTCGATGTCGATGGCCAGCGCGTTGACCTGACCGCCGCGTTCGGCGCTCGCGATCTTCAGCTCCTGGTAGGGCAGCGGCGGAACGTCGAAAAGTTGCGCAATCCCTTGGCGCCCTTCGACTTCCACGAGGAGGACCTTGCGGCCCCCCGCCGCCAGGGTCAGTGCCAGCGCGGCCGCGATCGTCGACTTACCCGTGCCGCCCTTGCCGGTCACAAAATGCAAGCGGGCCTTCGACAGGCGCGCCGGCCAGCCGACGGAGCTACCGCTGCCAGGTGTGGTTGCCACCATCGCATGCTAGCCCGAGCATTGCTCGGGCTGACCAGAGCCGTTCAGCTCCGACCGATAAGCTCGCGGCATGAGCCAGGCATGGGAGTACGTGACCGTTCCGCTGCTGACGCACGCCACCAAACAGATCCTCGACCAGTGGGGCGACGACGGGTGGGAGTTGGTGGCGGTGCTGCCGGGGCCCACCGGTGAGCAGCACGTCGCGTACCTGAAGCGCCCCAAGTAACGGGCCCGCGTTCATGACCGCATCGGCCCGGCTCGGCCAGCTCGGCGTCACGCTTCCGCAGGTGGTTGCGCCGGTGGCCGCCTATGTTCCGGCGGTGCGCACCGGCAACCTGGTCTATACGGCGGGCCAGCTGCCGATGGAGGCCGGGAAGCTCGCGCGCACCGGCAAGGTCGGCGCGGAGATCACCCCCGATGAGGGCAAGGCGTTGGCGCGCCTCTGCGCGCTCAACGCGCTGGCCGCGGTGGACTCGCTGGTCGGCATCGACGCGGTGACCCGGGTGGTGAAGGTCGTCGGGTTCGTCGCGTCCGCGTCCGGTTTCCACGGCCAGCCCGGCGTGATCAACGGGGCCTCGGAGCTGCTCGGCGAGGTGTTCGGCGACAACGGCGCGCACGCGCGTTCGGCGGTCGGCGTCGCCGAGCTCCCCTTGGATGCGCCAGTGGAAGTCGAGTTGATCGTGGAGGTCGGCTAACGGCCATGACCGAGGCTGCTGCATCGCTGAGCCATCCCGCATACGGCAGGTTGCGGGCGGTCACCGACACGGCCTCGGTCCTGCTGGCCGACAACCCCGGCTTGTTGACGCTGGAGGGCACGAATACCTGGGTGCTTCGTGGCCCGCGCAGCGACGAGCTGGTGATCGTCGACCCGGGGCCGGACGACGACGCGCACATCGACAACATCGCCGCGCTGGGCCGCGTCGCGCTGGTGCTGATCAGTCATCGCCACGGCGACCACACCGACGGCATCGACAAGCTGGTCGAGCGGACGGGCGCGACCGTGCGCTCGGCGGGCAGCGGGTTTCTGCGCGGCCTCGGCGGTGAGCTGACCGACGGCGAGGTGATCGATGCGGCCGGCCTGAAGATCACGGTGCTGGCGACCCCGGGGCACACCGCCGATTCGATGTCGTTCCTGCTCGACGACGCCGTGCTGACCGCGGACACCGTGCTGGGCCGCGGCACCACCGTCATCGACAAGGAAGACGGCAGCCTGGCCGACTACCTTGAATCGCTGCGGCGACTGCGGGGCCTCGGCCGCCGCGCCGTGTTACCCGGGCACGGACCGAATCTGGCCGACCTGGAGACCGTCGCCGCCGGCTACCTGATGCATCGCCACGAGCGCCTCGAGCAGGTGCGCGCCGCGCTGTGGGACCTCGGCGAGGAGGCCACGACGCGCGAGATCGTCGAATACGTCTACGTCGACGTCGACGAAAAGCTCTGGGACGCGGCCGAATGGTCCGTTCAGGCGCAACTGGACTATCTGCGCCGAGACTGACTACCTACGTCGAGACTGTAATTTTGCGGAAGAAGTGCGAGTAGAGGCCTGCAAAATTACAGGCTCGACGCAAACGCGCTAGCGGGCGCGGCGGGCCAGCCGTTCGGAGTCCGAAATCAGCACGCTCTTGCCCTCCAGCCGGATCCAGCCGCGGTGGGCGAAATCGGCGAGCGCCTTGTTCACCGTCTCCCGGGAGGCGCCCACCAGCTGGGCGATCTCCTCCTGCGTCAGGTCGTGGGTGACCCGCATCGCGCCGCCCTCCTGGGTGCCGAAACGCTGCGCAAGCTGCAGCAGCTGCTTGGCCACCCGGCCGGGCACGTCGGTGAAGATGAGGTCGGCGAGATTGTTGTTGGTCCGCCGCAGCCGCCGGGCGAGCACCCGCAACAGCTGCTCGGCGATCTCCGGTCGGTCGGCGATCCAGGCCCGCAGCGCGTCGCGGTCCATCGACACCGCGCGCACCTCGGTGATCGTCGTCGCGCTGGAAGTCCGTGGCCCCGGGTCGAAGATCGACAATTCGCCGAACATGTCCGACGGGCCCATGATCGTCAGCAGGTTCTCCCGGCCGTCCGGTGAGCGGCGCCCGATCTTGACCTTCCCCGCGACGATGATGTACAGCCGATCGCCCGGCTCCCCTTCCGCGAAAACCGTGTGCCCACGGGGGAAGTCGACGGGTTGGAGTTGCTTGGTCAGTGCGGTGACCGCGCCAGGCTCAACCCCTTGGAAGATTCCTGCCCTTGCCAGGATCTCGTCCACGTTGCCTCTTCAGCTTTCCAACGATGTGATATCGGCAGGCCGACCGCTTGCCCGTCTGACGAGTCTAGAGGTAGGCCCTATGTGTCCAACGTGCCAACGCTACACACGATTGACGTGTCTAGTCCCCCTAAATTGCGGATTGCCGCGCGAATGCGTTCGTATTTGGGACGGCAACCGGGCCTCGCCGACGGTCGCGGCGGCCCTGGCAAAGATCACCTCGGCCCGATGCCTGCCGACGTGCGATGCCTCGGACGGAGACTGGGCGAGCTGCTGGGCCTGGCGTCGATGCAGGTAATCCAGCGCCTCGGGCATACCCTCGCGGGCCAGCGTGTGCACGTCCACGGCCTCCGCGTACGCGAGAAACTCGTCGACGTCGGTGGTCGTGACCGTGTTGTGGGCGACCTCGGTTTCCAGCCGCCCCAAACCGAGCGTCGCAAGCATCAAAAGCCCGGGAACGCAGGCCACCAGCAACCACGACACAAGGAGAGTAAACATGTCCAAGGTCTCAGCGAGATCACGAAATCAGTACTCTGTCGTAGGTGACAGTGGCAAAGCCGTCCGCACACTCCAAGTCCACGCAATCCACCCCCGGCGCAGCCCTGGCCCGGCGCTGGTCCGACGAAACCCGAACCGGGTTGGTGCGACGCGCCCGCCGGATGAATCGTGCACTGGCGCAAGCGTTTCCGGATGCGCACTGCGAACTGGATTTCACCTCGCCGCTCGAGTTGACGGTGGCCACCATCCTCTCGGCGCAGAGCACCGACAAACGGGTGAATCTGACCACGCCCGCGTTGTTCAAGCGATACCGCTCCGCGCTTGATTATGCGCAGGCCGACCGCACCGAACTGGAAGCCCTCATCCGCCCCACCGGCTTCTTCCGCAACAAGGCAACGTCGCTGATGGGCCTCGGGCAAGCGCTGGTGGAACGGTTCGACGGTGAGGTGCCGTCGACCATGGCCGAGTTGGTGACGTTGCCCGGGGTGGGGCGCAAAACCGCCAACGTCATCCTGGGAAACGCCTTCGGTATCCCCGGAATCACCGTCGACACCCACTTCGCGCGGCTGGTCAGCAGGTGGCGCTGGACCGACGAGAAGGATCCGGTCAAGATCGAGCACGCGGTCGGCGACCTCATCCCGCGCGCCGAGTGGACCATGTTGAGCCACCGGGTGATCTTCCACGGCCGCCGGGTGTGCCACGCCCGCAAACCGGCATGCGGGGTCTGCGTGCTCGCCAAGGACTGCCCCTCCTTCGGCCTGGGCCCCACCGAGCCGCTGCTCGCCGCGCCCCTGGTGCAGGGCCCGGAAACCGAGCACTTGCTGGCGCTGGCCGGGCTGTAAATCAAGGCCGGTGCCGGTGGCCCGTAAGACGCGTTGGACCATCGCGATCCTGGCGGTGGTGGTGGCGCTGGCCGTGGCGCTGCTGGCGCAGCTGCGCGAGCGCCCCTCGACGACCGCGACCTCGCCGCCGACCGCCGCTCGTGAACATCGCGACGCCGATACGCCGGCGGCGCTGGCGGGGCCCCGCGAGCGCGCGGGGCTGCCGCCGTGTCCCGCGGCCGGGGGCGGCCCCGGTCCGGCGGCGCTGCGCGGCGTGACGGTGGAATGCGCCGCCGATGGCTCGGCCGTCGACGTCGCTGCGGCGCTCGCCGGGCGCCGCGTGATCCTCAACTTGTGGGCGTATTGGTGCGCGCCGTGCGCGGCCGAACTGCCCGCGATGGCCGAGTATCAACGGCGGGCCGGCCCGCGCGTGATGGTGGTGACCGTGCACCAGGACGAGAACGAGACGGCGGCGCTGCTGCGGTTGGCGGAGTTGGGCGTTCGGCTGCCGACGTTGCAGGACGGTCGCCGCCGGGTGGCGGCGGCGCTGCGGGTGGCAAACGTGATGCCCGCGACGGTGGTGCTGCGGTCGGACGGTAGCGTTGCGCAGACGCTGCCGCGGGCTTTCGCGAGTGCCGACGAGATCGCGGCTGCGGTCGGAAACGACGCGGGCTGAGGGCAAGGAGGCGCCGGTGAGTGCTGCGGTCCCACTGACGCCTGACGTCTGCCCGCCCTGGTTGCGTCCGCTGGTCGACAATGTCGGTCAGATCCCCGAGGCGTATCGGCATCGGCTCCCGGCCGGCGTCCTCGCGATGGTGACCGCGGCCAAGGCCGCGTCATCGATGGCGACATTGCGCGGCGACGGGCGCGAGGCCGCCGTGCTGGTGCTGTTCTCGGGTCCGGAGTCCGGCCCGCCCGACGGCGGCCTGCCCGACGATGCCGATCTGCTGCTGACCGTGCGCGCCTCGACGTTGCGCCACCACGCCGGCCAGGCCGCATTCCCCGGCGGCGCATCCGATCCCGCCGACGACGGTCCGGTGGCCACCGCGCTGCGCGAGGCGCAGGAAGAGACCGGGATCGACGTGCGCAGGCTGCATCCGCTGGCCACGATGGAGCGGACATTCATTGCGCCGTCGCGGTTCCACGTGGTGCCGGTGCTGGCCTATTCGCCCGATCCCGGCCCGGTGGCCGTCGTCGACGAGACCGAAACCGCGATCGTGTCGCGGGTTCCGGTGCGCGCCTTCATCAATCCGGAGAACCGGCTGATGGTGTACCGCGGCGCCCTCGGCCGTCGTTGGGCCGGCCCGGCGTTTCTGTTGAACCAGATGCTGGTTTGGGGATTCACTGGCCAGGTGATCTCCGCGGTGCTCGACGTCGCCGGCTGGGCCCTGCCCTGGGATACCACCGACATTCGCGAATTGGACGAGGCGATGGTGCTGGTCGGTGGCGAGGACGGTGCCCGATGAATTCGATGACGCCTTCGCAGTGGCTGGATATCGCGGTCCTGGCGGTCGCGTTCATCGCGGCCATCTCGGGTTGGCGTTCGGGCGCGCTGGGCTCGCTGCTGTCGTTCGTCGGCGTGCTGCTCGGCGCGATCGCCGGGGTCCTGCTGGCGCCGCACATCGTCAGCCACATCGCCGCCCCGCGCGCGAAATTGTTCACCGCGCTGTTTCTGATCCTCGCGCTGGTCGTGGTCGGGGAGGTCGCCGGTGTGGTGCTGGGGCGCGCCGTGCGCGGCGCGATCCGTAGCCGCGCAATCCGATCCGTCGACTCGGTCATCGGGGTGGGGGTCCAGCTCGTCGTCGTGCTGACCGCGGCCTGGCTTTTGGCGACGCCGCTGACGCAGTCGAAGGACCAGCCCGAGCTGGCCGCCGCGGTCCGGGGCTCGCGGGTGCTGGCCAAGGTCAACGAGGTCGCGCCGCCGTGGCTCAAGACCGTGCCCAAGCGGCTCTCGGCGCTGCTGAACACGTCCGGGCTGCCCGCTGTGCTGGAGCCGTTCAGCCGCACCCCGGTCATTCCGGTTGCGTCGCCGGACCCGGCGCTGGCCAACAATCCGGTCGTGCAAGCCACGGCGGCGAGCGTCGTGAAGGTGCGCAGCCTGGCGCCCAGCTGCCAAAAAGTGTTGGAGGGCAGTGGATTCGTGATATCGCCCGACCGGGTGATGACGAACGCGCACGTGGTGGCCGGATCCAGCAGCGTGCAGATATACGCCAGCGGCAACCCGCTGGATGCCACCGTGGTGTCCTATGACCCGTCGGTCGACATCGCCATCCTGTCCGTCCGCAACCTGCCGCCACCGCCGCTGGCCTTCGCTGAAGGCGAGGCGAAGACCGGCACCGACGTGGTGGTGATGGGTTATCCCGGCGGCGGCAACTTCACCGCCACCCCGGCCAGGATTCGGGAGAACATCAAACTCAGCGGGCCCGACATCTACCGCGACCCGCAGCCCGTCACCCGCGACGTGTACACCATCAGAGCGAATGTGGAGCAAGGCAATTCGGGTGGACCGTTGATCGACCTGAACGGCCATGTGCTCGGCGTCGTGTTCGGCGCGGCCGTCGACGACCCCGACACCGGCTTCGTGTTGACCGCCACCGAGGTGGCCGGACAGCTGGCCCGGATCGGGGACACCGCCCAGGTCGCCACGGGCTCCTGCGTCAGCTGACCACGTTCTCGAGAAACCTCATCAGATGCCTGTTGATCTCCTCAGGCGCCTCTTCGTGGCTGAAATGCCCTGCGCCGCTGATGGATACGTATCGCCCCTGGGGCGCGTAGCGCCGGCTGTGGTCGACGGGATCGGCCAGCACGTAGGGGTCCTCGTCGCCGCGCAGGTGTAGCAGCGGAATGCCGAGCTGGCCCGACATCGCTCTCATGAATCGCCGGCCTTCGCCCCGCAGCTGGCTGCGCACCGCCCAGCGTTGGTACTCCAACGCGCAATGTGCGGCGCCGGGAATTTGGATCGCCGTACGCAAATAGCCAACGGTTTGCGAGAAGTCTTCGGACGCAACCCATTTGGCGGAGCTGCGGCTACGGACCAGCCGCTCGATCTCCGCGCCGTTGTCCCGGGTCAGCTGGCGCTCGGGCCAGATCGGCAGCTGATAGCGCAGCAAGGTATGCAGCAGCGCGTAGCTCTGGTCGCGACGCGTCAGCGTGGAGCGGCGCAGCGCGCTCGGATGCGGCGAGCTGATCAACGCGATGGCACGCACCAGCCGGGAATGCAACAGGGCGGTTGTCCAGCAGGCCAGGCCGCCGTCGGCGTGGCCGATCAGCGTCGCCGACGAATGCCCAAGCGCGCGAATGAGTCCGGCCGTGTCACCGGCGAGCGTCCAGCCGTCGTAGCCGCGGGGTGGCTTGTCGCTGCCGCCATAGCCGCGCAGGTCGACCGCGACGACCCGGGCGCCGCGCAGTCCGCGCAACTGGTGCCGCCAGGACCACCAGAACGAACCGAAACCGTGCAGCAGCATCACCAGCGGCCGCGCCGAGGCCGGCTCCGCGGGGGGTCTAGCCGCGTCCGGGTCGGCGGGCAGCGCCTCGACGACATGGAATCGGATGCCGTTGGCGTGCACGTCCAAATGGCGCCATGGCCCGTCGATGCGGGTCACCGACGGATCCGGCGCTGGCATCTACCAACCCGAGGGATCTGCCGGAGCTCGGTCGGAACCACCGTCCGACGCGGGGAGCCTGGGTGTGGCGGCCTTGTCGTGGCCCGGCGTGAGTGCGGTGCGGGTCTCCCTGACCGATTCGATGGTCTCCCGCGGGCCCCGGATTCGGCGGACCTTCAGGAAACCCAGCAGGGCCAGGACCGCGCCGACGACGACCATGATCGCGAACACGATCAGGAAGGCCACCCAGCGCCACAGCCAGTCGTCGAGCAGCTCGGCGAGGAAGAAGAAGAAAAAGAAGGTGGAGTAGAACAACACCACCAGCGCGGCGATGAAGTAGACGCTGCCGGTCAAGCCCTTCTTGACGTCGCGGGTGATCTCGGCGCGGGCCAATTCCACCTCCGCGCGCACCAGCGTGGACACCTGAGTGGTCGCGTCCTTGATCAGATCACCGATCGACGGGTCGGCTGGCCTGGCGTGCGGGTCGGCCAGCGGAATCGTGGTCAGCGTGCTCGGCACACCGTTCTTGCGATCGTTACTCACAGACGGTCCTCTCGGTTCGCTGTCGTCGCGGTTCATGTTGCCATGCGCCGCGGTGCCAGACGAGGCCAGCCGACGACCGCCGCAGCACTGGCGGAGCCCCGGTGATCATTTAGACTGGCGCAGCTGGTCTCCGACGTTCCGATCGGCTGACGGGAGTTTCGATTGCGGACGGCACATCGGTGCTTCGTGGCGGCGATGGTGGCCGTGCTGGTGGGCCTGCTGGGTTTGCCCGTCCGCGTCGCGGGTGCCGACGACAGGGTTCCGTTGGGTGGCGGCGCGGGGATCGTCATCAACGGGGACACGATGTGCACGCTCACCGCGATCGGCAACGACGCGGCCGGCGACCTGATCGGCTTCACCTCCGCGCACTGCGGGGGCCCCGGCGCGCAGGTCGCCGCCGAGGCCGCGGCGGGCAGGGGCACGCTGGGAACGATGGTCGCAGGGAACGACAACCTCGATTACGCGGTGATCAAATTCGATCCGGCCAAGGTGGCTCCGGTGGCCGTCTACAACGGGTTCGCGATCAACGGTATCGGCCCGGATCCGACGTTCGGCCAGGTCGCGTGCAAACAGGGCCGCACGACGGGCAACTCGTGCGGTGTCACGTGGGGGATGGGCCAGACCCCGGGCACCATCGTCATGCAGGTGTGCGGCAACCCCGGTGACTCGGGGGCGCCGGTTACCGTCGACAACCTGCTGGTCGGCATGATCCACGGCGCGTTCAGCGACAACCTGCCGACCTGCATCATCAAGTACATTCCGCTGCACACCCCGGCCATCGTGATGTCGTTCAACTCGATCCTGGGCGACATCAACGCCAGGCATCGGCCCGGTGCGGGATTCGTGCCGGTGCCGGCCTGACCTACTTGGCCGCCCTGATCGCGTCGAACACGCCGGGATCGAGCAGCGTCGACGTGTCGCCCAGCTCGCGGTTTTCGGCGACGTCGCGCAGCAGCCGCCGCATGATCTTGCCGCTGCGAGTCTTCGGCAGCTCCGGCACCACATGGATCTCGCGCGGCTTGGCGATCGGCGAGATCTCCTGTGCGACGTGAGCACGCAGCTCGTCGAGCGTGCCCTGGTGCGCGTCGTCGCTGTCGCACAGGACGACGAACGCGCAAATCGCCTGGCCGGTGGTCTGGTCGGTGACCCCGACCACCGCCGCCTCCGCGACGCCGTCGTGGCCGACGACCGCCGATTCCACCTCGGCGGTGGAGATCCGGTGCCCCGACACGTTCATCACGTCGTCGATGCGGCCCAGCACCCAGATCGCGCCGTCGGAATCGAAACGGGCGCCGTCGCCGGCGAAATAGAAGCCTTTGTCGGCGAATTTCGACCAGTACGTCTCGCGGTACCGATCCGGGTCGCCCCAGATGCCGCGCAGCATCCCCGGCCATGGCTGGTCCAGGACCAGGTATCCGGTGGCGTTCTGGGCGTTGTCGCTCTCGGGCCGTAGCGGATCGCCGTGGTCGTCGACGATCTTGGCCGAGATCCCCGGCAGCGGTGTCATCGCCGAACCGGGTTTGGCCGCAGCGATTCCGGGCAGCGGCGAGATCATCGCGGCGCCCGTTTCGGTCTGCCACCAGGTGTCCACGACCGGGATTTGGTCGGCGCCGAAGACCGCGCGATACCAGCGCCAGGCTTCCGGGTTGATCGGTTCGCCGACAGATCCCAGCAGCCGCAGGCTGGACAGGTCATGGGCGTCGGGGATCTCGCGTCCCCACTTCATGAAGGTGCGGATCAGGGTGGGAGCGGCGTAATAGATTGTGACGCCGTATTTTTCGATGATCTGGAAATGGCGGTGCTGATCCGGGCTGGCCGGCGTGCCCTCGTAGAGTACCTCGGTGACACCGTTGGACAGCGGGCCGTAGACGCCGTAGGTGTGTCCGGTGACCCAGCCGATGTCGGCGGTGCACCAGAAGACGTCGGTCTCGGGCTTGACGTCGAAGATGTAGTAGTGCGTGTAGGAGCATTGCGTCAGGTAGCCACCGCTGGTGTGCACGATGCCCTTGGGCTTGCCGGTGGTACCCGAGGTGTACAGCAGGAACAGCGGCTGCTCGGAATCGAACGACTCGGGGGTGTGTTCGGGCGACGCGGTGTCGACGACGTCGTGCCACCACACGTCGCGGTCGGCGTTCCACGACACGTCAATCCCGGTGCGGCGCACCACCAGAACCTTCTCGACGGGACTGTCCGGATCCCCGACTGCCTCGTCGGCCGCATCCTTGAGCGGCGCGGCCTTGCCGCGGCGAAACTGCCCGTCGGTGGTGATCAGCAGTTTGGCCTGGGCATCGGCGATTCGGGCCCGCAGGGCCTTCGAGGTGAAACCGGCGAACACCACGCTGTGCATGAGGCCCAGCCGCGCGCAGGCCAGCATCGCGACGACGGCCTCCGGGATCAACGGCATATAGATGGCGACCCGGTCGCCCGCGACCAGCCCGAGGTCGCTCAGCGCGTTGGCGGCTTTGCATACCTCGGCCTGTAGATCGGCGTAGGTCAGGCTGCGGCCGTCGCCGACGGGCTCGCCGACCCAGTGGATGGCGACCCGGTCCCCGAGGCCGGCCTCGACGTGACGGTCCACGCAGTTGTAGGCGACGTTGAGCTTGCCGCCGACGAACCACTTGGCGAACGGCGCCTCCGACCAGTCCAGCACCTCGGTGAACGGCGTCGTCCAGGACAGGCGGTTGGCCTGTTCGGCCCAGAAGGCGAGCCGGTCTCGCTCCGCTTCGTGGTACAGATCCTCGCGGGCGTTGGCCTGTTCGGCGAACCCCGGCGGCGGGGGGTACGTGGAGGGCCCTTCGGTGGGGGTCGCGGTCACTGGCTACTCTCCTATGGTTTCGGCTCGTCAACCGTCAGTGAGCCTAGCCCCGCGAGTTGAACCGCCGCGCTCCAATCCAATCCCAACGCATGCCCGCGTAACGCATAATCACCGGTGTGCCGGGACCTGCCGGGCGGCGCCGTCGCCGAGGAGTCCCCAGCATCGTCGTGGTGGCATCGAACTGCGCGGCCGCCACGCTGCTGGGGGCGCCCGCGTGGGCGGCGCCGGTCGAGACGGGCGACCAGCCCACGCCGTGCTGGTCCGAGCAGGTCGCCGTCAGCGCCTCGCCGGCCCAGGGCGCCGTGGGTCACCGCTCGCTGGCGCTGATCTTCAGCCTCGCGGGCGGCGCGGAGCCGTGCACGCTCACCGGCTACCCCGGCGTCGACGCCGGCAATGGCGGTCCGCCCCTTCACGCCGAACCCACACCACGCGGATACATGGGCGGATTGCCGGCCGGCATCGACGCGCCGCAGCCCGTCACCCTGTCGTTGTCCCAACAGGGTCAGGCGATCCTGGAGGGCATGGCGGTCGACGCCGGCGGCAACCCCTGTCCCACCTACACCGACCTGGCCGTCAGCCCTCCCGACATCGTCCAGGTGTTCACCGTGCCTGCCGGCATCGACGCCTGCGCGCTGCAGATCCACCCCATCACCGTCGGTCAATCGTCTTGAAACACCTTGTGGCGTAAGTCATTTCGCTGATGCGGTCGTCCGGCGGCGTTGACGTATCGGCGGCCAACCGATTATCGTGTCGTGACCCCTCGGCGAGACGACCAATCCGATTGCGGGAATCGTGATCAGCGCTGCCAAGTACCGGACCGCGGTGGCGACGCTGGCCGCCTGGACGCTGGTGGTCGCATCGGGTTGCGGCGGCGGAATGCTGAGCCCCGATCTGGTGGTGGTGAACGGCGGGGAGCCGCCCTACCCGCTGATCCCGACCAGTACCAACGACAGCAACGGCGGAAGGATCATCGACCGGCTCTTCGCCGGGCTGGTGTCCTACGACGCCGCCGGAAACCCCGCGAACGAGGTTGCCCAATCGATCGAGACGACGGACAACGTCAACTACCGCGTCGTCCTCAAACCGGGATGGAAATTCACCGACGGCTCGGTGGTGACCGCCCACTCGTTCGTCGACGCGTGGAACTACGGCGCGCTGAACACAAATGCCCAACTGCAGCAAAGCTTTTTCAGCCCGATCGCCGGGTTCGACGAGGTCTCCGGGACGACCGGCGACGGCAAGCCGGCCCCCGGCCGCACCACCATGTCCGGGCTGCAGGTGGTCAACGATCTCGAGTTCCGCGTGCGCCTCAAGGCGCCGACCATCGACTTCACCTTGCGGTTGGGCCACAGCGCGTTTTACCCGCTGCCCGACGCGGCATTCCGCGATATGGCGGCGTTCGGCCGCAACCCGATCGGCAACGGACCGTACCGGCTCGCCGACAGCCCGGACGGGCCCGCCTGGGAGCACGACGTCAAGATCGACCTGCGGCCCAACCCCGACTACCACGGCAACCGCAAGCCCCGCAACAAAGGCCTGCGATTCGACTTCTACGCCAACCTGGACACCGCGTACGCCGACCTGCTGTCGGGCAATCTCGATGTCCTGGACACGATTCCGCCGAGCGCACTCCCGATCTACAAACGCGACCTAGGCAACAACGTCACCAGCGGACCGGTCGCGGTCAAACACAGCCTCGACACGCCGCTGCGGCTGCCGCATTTCGGCGGCGAGGAAGGGCGGCTGCGCCGGCTCGCGCTATCGGCCGCAGTCAACCGGCAGCAGATATGCCAGCAGATCTTCCTGGGCACCCGCACTCCGTCGCGCGATTTCACCGCCAGATCGTTGCCGGGCTTCGATCCCAACCTCCCGGGCAACGAGGTGCTGAACTTCGATCCCGGTCGCGCGCGCCAACTTTGGGCACAGGCCAACGCGATCTCGCAGTGGAGTGGACAGTACGTGATCGCGTACAACGCCGACGCCGGGAACCAGGAATGGGTGGACGCGGTGGCCAACAGCATCAAGAACGTGCTGGGCATCGACGTGGCCGGCGCACCGCAGCCGACCTTCGCCGGATTCCGCACGCAGATCACCAATCACAGCATCGCGACCGCGTTCCGCGCCGCCTGGCAGGGCGACTACCCGTCCATGATCGAATTCCTAGCCCCGCTGTTCGCCACCGGGGCGGGGTCCAACGATGTGGGTTACTCCAACCCCGAGTTCGATGCGGCGCTCGCGGCCGCCGAGGCCGCCCCTACATTGCCGCAGTCCAATGCCATGACCAACGACGCGCAGCGAATCCTGTTCCACGACATGCCCGTTGTGGAGCTGTGGGACAACGTCGGCGTGGTGGGCTGGTCGACGCAGGTCAAAAGCGTCGGAGTCGCCTGGAACGGCCTCCCCGACTACGAGAACATCGTGAAGGGCTGAGATGGGCTGGTACATCGCACGCCGCATCGCCATCATGGTGCCGGTCTTCATCGGCGCCACGCTGTTGATCTACGGCATGGTTTTCCTGCTGCCCGGTGATCCGGTGGCGGCGATGGCAGGAGACCGCCCGCTGACCCCGGCGGTCGCGGCGGCGCTTCGTGCCCGCTACCACCTCGACGACCCGTTCATCGTGCAGTACCTGCGCTATCTGGGCGGTGTGCTGCACGGCGATCTGGGCCGGTCGTTTTCCGGGCTGCCGGTCAGTGCCGTTCTCGCGCATGCGTTTCCGATCACCATCAGACTGGCGCTGATCGCGGTGGCGGTGGAAACGGTGCTGGGGGTCGGGTTCGGCGTTGTCGCCGGGCTGCGTCAGGGCGGCATCTTCGATGCCACGGTCCTGCTCACCGGCCTCGTCATCGTCGCGATTCCGATCTTCGTCCTCGGCTTCCTCGCGCAATTCGTGTTCGGCGTTCGGCTCGGGATCGCGCCCGTGACGGTGGGTGAGCGGGCGACCTTCGCCCGGCTGCTGCTGCCCGGAATCGTCTTGGGCTCGGTGTCGTTCGCGTATGTGGTGCGGTTGACCCGATCCGCGGTGGCCGCCAACGCCCACGCCGATCACGTGCGCACCGCCACCGCGAAGGGACTGTCGCGACCGCGCGTCGTGACGGTGCACATCCTGCGCAACTCGCTGATCCCGGTGGTGACTTTCCTCGGCGCCGACCTGGGGTCGCTGATGGGCGGGGCCGTCGTCACCGAAGGCATCTTCAACATCCATGGCGTCGGCGGCGTGTTGTTTCAGGCCGTCACCAGACAGGAGGCGCCGACGGTGGTATCCGTCGTGACGGTGCTGGTGCTCGTGTATTTGGTCGCCAACCTGGTGGTGGACCTGCTCTACGCCGCCCTCGACCCCCGGATCCGCTATGGCTGAACACATACCGATCCATCACGGTTTCTGGCGCGACACCTGGCGCACGCTGCGCCGGCGCCCGAAGTTCGTCGTCGCCGCCGCGCTGATCGTCGTCATCGTCGTCGTCGCGATCTTCCCCGAGTGGTTCACCGGCATCGATCCCACCTATGCCGATCCCAGCCAGAGCCTGCTTCCCCCGTCGGGCGCGCACTGGTTCGGCACCGACTTGCAGGGCCACGACATCTACGCGCGCACCGTCTACGGGGCGCGGGCCTCGGTGATGGTGGGACTGGGGGCCACCCTGCTCGTCTTTCTGGTCGGCGGGGCGCTGGGCGTGCTGGCCGGCTTCTACGGCGGCTGGATCGACGCCGTGGTCTCGCGGATCAGCGACATCTTCTTCGGATTGCCCCTGCTGCTGGCCGCCATCGTGCTCATGGGCGTCTTGCACCACCGCCGGGTGTGGACGGTGATCGTCATCCTGGCCGTGTTCGGCTGGCCGCAGGTGGCCAGGATCGCGCGCGGCGCGGTGCTGCAGGCGCGGTCAAGCGATTACGTTCTCGCGGCGAAGGCCTTGGGGCTGAGCGACTTCCAGATCCTGCTCCGGCATGCGCTGCCCAACGCGTTGGGCCCCGTTTTCGCGGTGGCCACCCTTGCCTTCGGCGTCTTCATCGTCACCGAGGCCTCGTTGTCCTACCTTGGCGTCGGATTGCCGACCTCGGTGGTGTCCTGGGGTGGGGACATCAACCTGGCGCAGAGCCGGCTGCGGTCCGGCTCGCCGATACTGTTCTATCCGGCCGGCGCCCTGGCGATTACGGTGCTGGCGTTCATGATGATGGGTGACGCGCTGCGCGACGCCCTGGATCCGTCCTCGCGGGCGGTGCGAGCGTGAACGAAGCGTTGTTGTCCGTCGAAGGTCTGGAAGTCACGTTCGGCGACCACGCCGCAGTGCGCGGAGTCGATCTGACGGTGGCGCGCGGGCAGACCGTCGCGGTGGTGGGCGAATCCGGATCCGGCAAATCCACCACAGCCGCCGCCGTCCTCGGCTTGCTTCCGCCGGGCGGGCGAATCACGGCCGGACGCATCATGTTCGACGGTCGCGACATCACGTCGTTTGATCGGAAGGCCGATCGCCGGTTGCTCCAATCGATCCGGGGGCGCTCCATCGGATACGTGCCGCAAGATCCGATGACCAACCTCAACCCGGTCTGGAAGGTGGGCTTTCAGATCCGGGAAGCGTTGCGGGCCAACACGAATGACCGTGGGGCGCGGCGGCGCGCGCTGGAACTGCTCGCCGAGGCCGGCGTGCCCGAGCCGGCGAAGCTGGCTGGCCGCTACCCGCATCAGCTGTCCGGTGGCATGTGTCAACGCGCCCTGATCGCCATCGGTTTGGCCGGCCGGCCGCAGTTGCTCATCGCCGACGAGCCGACGTCGGCTCTGGACGTGACCGTGCAGCGGCAGGTGCTCGACCATCTGCAGCGCCTCACCGACGAGCTGGGCACCGCGCTGCTGCTGATCACCCACGACCTCGCGCTGGCCGCCGAACGGGCCGAGCGTGTGGTCGTGGTCCATCGCGGCGTCGTGGTGGAATCGGGTGCGGCACAGGCGATCCTGCAGGACCCGCGGCACGAGTACACCCGGCGGTTGGTGGCCGCGGCCCCGTCGCTCACGGCCCGCAGCCCCCGGAGCCGGCCCGCGGATGGCGAGCACATCCTGGTGGCTTCCGAGCTGACCAAGGTCTACCGGGAGTCGCGTGGCGCACCGTGGCGGCGCGGCGAGTTCCGCGCCGTCGACGACGTGTCGTTTCGCCTGCGACGGGCCAGCACCCTGGCGATCGTCGGGGAGTCGGGCTCGGGCAAATCGACGGTGGCGCGGATGGTGCTCGGCCTGCTGCAACCCACGTCGGGCTCGGTGGTGTTCGACGGCACCCGCGTCGCCGACACCCTGGACCGGGACGCGGCGATGGCGTTTCGCCGGCGAGTGCAGCCCGTGTTCCAAAACCCATACAGCAGCCTGGATCCCATGTATTCGGTGTTTCGCACCATCGAGGAGCCGTTGCGGATCCACCGGGTGGGCGACCGCGGGCAGCGCCGGCGCGCGGTCCGCGAGCTCCTCGACCAGGTGGCCCTGCCGTCGTCGGTGCTGGGGCGGCTGCCCCGCGAGTTGTCCGGCGGTCAACGGCAACGGGTCGCGATCGCGCGGGCGCTGGCGCTGCGGCCCGAGGTACTGGTGTGCGACGAGGCAGTGTCGGCGCTCGACGTCCTGGTGCAGGCGCAGATACTCGAGCTGCTGGCCCAGCTGCAGGCCGAACTCGGCCTGGCCTACCTGTTCATCAGCCACGACCTGGCGGTCATCCGGCAGATCGCCGACGACGTCCTGGTGATGAGGGCGGGCCGGGTGGTGGAGCGAGCACCCACCGAGGAGCTATTCGCTCGGCCGGGTCACGAGTACACCCGTCAGTTGCTGGAGGCCATTCCGCGCGCGCCGGCGCCGCCGCGCTAGGTTGGCAACCTGTGACGGCTGACCCGCTGGCCCCGCTCATGGAGCTCCCCGGCGTCGCCGAGGCGAGCGACCGAGCCCGCGACGCGCTGGGCCGGGCCCACCGCCACCCCGCGAATCTGCGGCGCTGGCCGGTGACCGCCGCCGAGGCGGCGTTGCGGTCCGCGCGCGCCTCGTCGGTGCTCGACGGCGGGCCGGTGCGGCTGGAGGACCTGGCGGCGGCTGCACCAGACGGGCCGGCGGCCGGTGATCCGGTGTTCGGCGGAGCGCTGCGGGTGGCCCAGGCGCTGGAGGGCGGCGGGGGTGCCCTGGTCGGCGTGTGGGAACGAGCGCCGCTGCAGGCGCTGGCCCGGTTGCACATGCTGGCGGCGGCGGACCTGGTCGACGACGATCGGCTGGGTCGCCCGCGGGCCGACGGCGAGGTTGGCCCCCGGCTGGAGCTGCTGGCGGATTTGGTGACCGGCCGCTCGCGGGCGCCCGCGCCGGTGGTCGCGGCGGTCGCACACGGAGAGCTGCTGACGCTCAAGCCATTCGGCAGTGCGGACGGCGTGGTGGCCCGGGCGGTGTCGCGGCTGGTGACGATCGCGAGCGGCCTGGATCCCCACGGACTCGGTGTGCCCGAGGTGAGTTGGATGCGACAGCCGGCGGACTACCGCGGGGCCGCGCAGCGGTTCGCCGACGGCACGCCGGAGGGGGTGGGCGCTTGGCTGGTGCTGTGTTGCCGGGCGATGCAGGCCGGCGCGCAAGAGGCGCTGTCCATCGCCGAATCGCTGCCGAATCGATAGCTTCCAATCGGTAGCCAGGGGGCCGCAAAAACGGCGGTGGATAATTCGTCCGAATAAATGTAGAGCGGGCGACGTCCCGAAATATTCGGTCCGCCGCCCGCTAGCACGGAACCCGGTTACCAAGCGTGCATATCTGGGCTGCGTGGGTGGCCTCGGCGATCTTGCGACGCTTCCGGCTGCAACCCCACCCAAAGGGCCGTCGACACCATCCGCTTTTCGCAATTACGCAGGCCCGCAACACTTCTGCCATTATCGCGGCTATGACTCCGCGTGGGTGCCGGGTACCGTGCTGGGCGCCCGGATCGGGAGATCGAACCTTCTCTTCCGGATCGACCTAGGCCTCACCGGGCTTCCGTGGTTCCATTTGTACTACTGGAGCCTTAGCACAGCAAGGCCCAATTCCGCGAATGTTGCGAAGTGACACCGGACGGGGTGCTCGAGGTGTTTGCTGTGGGCCCGCCGGCGCGCATCGCGAGCGGGGCAACTCAGCGCTCGAACGCGAAGCGGCGCAACAACGAGTAGGTAACTGCCCCGGCGGCCAGCGCGCTGATTCCCACCGCGGCGGTGGTTGCGATCGCCGCGCCCGACGGCGCCGGAATTCGGTCCCGCAGGGACACCGGCCGGGAAAACATCAGCACGGGCCAACCGCGATCGGTGGCCTCTTTGCGCAGCCCGCGGTCGGGGTTGACCACACTCGGATGGCCGACGACCTCGAGCATTGGCAGGTCGGTGATCGAGTCGGAATAGGCGTAGCAGTGCTCTAGCGGGTAGCCCTCGCGGGCGGCGAGTTCGCGGATCGCCTGTACCTTGCCCTCGCCGTAGCAGTAGAACGCCACCTCGCCGGTGTACTTGCCGTCCTCGACGACCATCCGGGTCGCCATCGCATGCGTTGCGCCCAGGGCCCGCGCGATCGGCGCGACGATTTCCTCCCCGGAGGCCGAGACCACCACGACGTCACGGCCGCACAACTTGTGGGCGGCGATCAGGTCCGCGGCCTCCGCGAACACCAGGGGAGTCACGATGTCGTGCAGCGTTTCGTTGACGATCGACTTGACCTGAGCCACGTCCCAGCCGGTGCACATATTGGCTAAGTGAGTGCGCATCCGGTCCATCTGGTCATGATCGGCACCGGAGAGCAGAAAGATGAACTGGGCGTAGCTGGACTTGAGCACGGCGCGACGGTTGAGCAGTCCCTGCGCGAAGAACGGTTTGCTGAACGCCAGTGTGCTGGACTTGGCGATGATCGTCTTGTCGAGGTCGAAGAAGGCGGCCGTGCGGGCGTGGGTGGCGGCGGTCGCCGACGTTTGCCGTGAAGTTTGCTGGTGCGCGGCCGGGTCGAAGACGGTCACCCGCCTAGCATATGTCGACGCTCCGACCGGGCGGCGGCCCTGCATTCAAATCGGCGCTTCGGCGACGTGTGGCGGGCGGGACCGCCGGTGTTTTTGCGGCTCAACGTGTTTTTCGGATAGAAGAAGCTATTGCGTTAATGCGCACTGTCATGTGTATAGTAAGCAGTACTCGGCCTGAGCCGAGGGTGTATCAGCCCGACCCCCCGGGGCTGATACACGACGACCCTCGCCTCCTCCCCCCCTGGCGGGGGTCGTCCCTTTTCTGGGGTAAAAAATTCGGTCGTTCCGCGCGATTGGCGCGGCCCGGTGCGCGTTGCGGGGACCGGGTGATCCGTAAGCTGAGCGCGCGTTGTGCAACGCCTTTGTGCACACTTGCGTCTCTCTCCACAAATCCGGGTTTGGCACTGGTGTCCCAAGGTCATGGCCGCGCACGGTGAGTGGGTGACTGCAAATACCCGCGTCGTGTCGCCGGGGTCGGCCGGCGTGCTGGCGGCGCTGACCGATGCGGAGTTGCGCGAAGAACTCGACCGGGTGGCCGCCGCGGTCGGAGTTCGGGTGGTCCATGTCGGCGGTGCCGTAGTGAGTAGGAAAACGTGGTCGGCCGCCGCGGCGGTGGTGCTCGACGCGGCGGCGGCCGATCGATGCGCGCAGACGGCGCTTCCGCGGCGCGCACACGTCAACGTGTTGACCGCCGCCGAACCCACGGCGGCGACGTGGATGGCAGCCATCGCCGTCGGCGCCCAGCATGTGCTGCGGATGCCTGCGCAGGAAGATGAATTGATCCGCAACCTCGCCGAGGCCGGCGAATCGGTGCGTGAGGACGGGCCGCGCGGCGAGGTCTTGGCCGTGATCGGCGGGTGCGGTGGGGCCGGTGCGTCTTTGCTGGCCGCCGCCGTGGCCCTGGCCGCCAGCGACGCGCTTTTGGTGGACCTCGATCCCTGGGGCGGCGGCATCGATTTGCTGATGGGCGGCGAGACCGCGCCGGGTCTGCGGTGGCCCGATCTGGCATTGCAGGGCGGACGGCTTAACTGGTCGGCCGTGCGCGATGCCCTGCCGCGACATCGCGGAATCAGCATGCTGTCGGGAACGCGGCGCTCCTGCGAATTGGACGCGGCGCCGGTCGAGGCCGTCGTCGATGCCGGTCGCCGCGGGGGAGTCACCGTGGTGTGCGATCTTCCCCGCCGCCTCACTGATGCGGCCCAAGCGGCGCTCTACGCCGCCGATCTCGTGGTCGTCGTCAGCCCGTGCGACGTGCGGGCGTGCGCTTCGACCGCGGCGATCGCCCCGGTGCTTGCCGCGATCAATCCCAATGTCGGGCTGGTCGTGCGGGGACCGTCGCCGGGGGGATTGCGCGCGGCCGAGGTCGCCGATATTGCCGGCTTGCCGCTGCTGGCGTCGATGAGGGCCGAGCCCCAACTCGCGGGGCGGGTTGAGCAAGGCGGTCTGCGCCCGGGGCGGCGATCCGCGCTCGCGGTCGCGGCTCGCCGGGTGCTTGCCGTGCTGCCGCGTGCGGGCTCGGGTGCTCAGGGCAGGGCGGCGTGAGCGGCTCGCTGATCGACCGGGTGCGCGAGCGGTTGGCGGCGGAGTCCGCCCCGCTGCGGCCCAACGTGGTGGCCGCCGCGATTCGGGCCGAATCCAACGGGGTGCTCGGTGATACCGAGGTTCTCGCCAATCTTCGTGTGCTGCAGACCGAGCTCACCGGTGCCGGCATCCTCGAACCGTTGTTGTGCGCGGACGGCACGACCGACGTCTTGGTCACCGCGCCCGACGCGGTATGGGTCGACGACGGAAACGGCTTGCGGCGCAGCCAGATCCGGTTCGCCGACGAGGCGGCGGTGCGGCGGCTGGCGCAGCGGCTGGCCCTGGCCGCCGGCCGGCGGCTCGACGACGCGCAGCCCTGGGTGGACGGGCAGCTGACCGGCATCGGTGCCGGCGGCTTCGCGGTGCGGCTTCACGCGGTGCTGCCGCCCGTGGCCGCCGGAGGGACCTGCTTGTCGCTGCGGGTATTGCGGCCGGCCACACAGGATTTGGCGGCGCTTGCCGCGGCGGGCGCGATCGAGCCCCGGGCCGCCGCGCTGGTCGCCGACATCATCGCCGCCCGGTTGGCCTTCCTCGTGTGCGGCGGGACGGGAGCGGGGAAGACGACCCTGCTGGCGGCGATGCTGAGCGCCGTGTCGCCGGCCGAGCGGATCGTGTGCGTGGAGGATGCCGCCGAGCTGGCGCCCCGACATCCGCATCTGGTCAAGCTGGTCGCGCGGTGCGCCAACGTCGAGGGCGTCGGCGAGGTTCCGCTACGCCAACTCGTCCGGCAGGCGCTGCGAATGCGGCCCGATCGCATCGTGGTCGGGGAGGTGCGGGGCGCCGAAGTGGTGGACCTGCTGGCCGCGCTGAACACCGGCCACGACGGCGGGGCCGGCACGGTGCATGCCAACAACCCGGGCGAGGTTCCCGCCCGGCTGGAGGCGTTGGGGGCGCTCGGTGGTCTGGACCGGGCCGCTCTGCACAGCCAACTGGCCGCGGCGGTTCAGGTGTTGCTGCATGTCGCCCGGGATCGCGCCGGCAAGCGCAGGCTCGCCGAGATCGCCACGCTGCGCCACGTCGACGGCCGGGTTCGGGCGGTCACGGTGTGGCACGCGGACCGGGGAATGACCGACGACGCCGAGGACCTGCACCGCATGCTGCGCGCCCGGACGCCGGCATGACGCGCCGGCGACGATGCAGTGGGGGCACCTGCCGCTTGCGGGGGACGAAGCGATGAGGAGGAGCGGCGCGAATGAATAGTCCGGTCGCGCCCGCGCTGCTGATGTCGTTCGCGCTCTTGGTCTTTCCGGCGTCCCCGCGGCGCCGGCTCGCCACCGCGCCGCCGCCCGGCCGGCGAGTGAGGGTCGGTAGGGGCGGGGCCGGCGTCGCGATGGCGTGTGCCGCGGTAGCCGCCGCCGTCCTGCTGCCGCTGACGACGGTCCTCGCCGTCGCGGCGGCCGGCGCGACGGCGGGCCTGCGTTACCGCTGGCGGCGCCGCGTGCGGCTCGCGACGGACGAAGGTCGCACGATGGAGGCCGCCCTCGATGTGTTGGTCGGCGAATTGCGGGTGGGCTCGCATCCGGTGCATGCGTTCCGCGTTGCCGCCGACGAAACCGCCGGCGCGGTCGCCGGGTCGTTGCGCGCCGTGGCGGCGCGGGCCAGATTGGGCGCCGACGTCGCGGCCGGCCTACGCGCCGCGGCGCGATCATCGGCTCAGCCCACGCACTGGAATCGGCTCGCGGTGTGCTGGCAATTGGCCAACGACCACGGGTTGGCGATAGCCACCCTGATGCGGACGGCGCAGCGCGATATCGCTGAGCGGCAACGGTTCTCGGCGCGGGTGGCATCGGGCATGGCCGGGGCGCGGGCCACCGCCGCCATACTGGCGGGGTTGCCGCTGCTGGGCGTGCTCCTCGGTCAGCTGATCGGGGCCCGGCCGGTCGAATTTCTGCTCAGCGGGCATGGCGGCGGGTGGCTGCTGGTGGTCGGGGTGACGCTGGCGTGCATCGGGCTGTTGTGGTCGGACCGGATCACAGCTCGGGTCGTGGCATGAGCACCGCGGCGGTGTTGCTCGCCCTGGCACTATGCATCGGGCCCGGACCGTCGGTGGTTCGGGCGCGGGCGGGGACGCCGTCGCCCGCCCCTCGGCCGCGGTCGCGGGCCGAACCAGGAGCGGACCCGCTGGCGGTCGCATCCAGCCTCGACGTGTTGGCTGCGTGCCTGGGCGCGGGCATGGCGGTGTCGACCGCCGCGGCGGCCACCGCCGCGTCCGCGCCACCGAAGCTGGCCCGAGTGTTGCGCAGAGCCGCCGATCTTCTGGCACTGGGCGCGGATCCCTTTGTGGCATGGGCGATCCCGCCCGACCTGCGGGCCGCGGAGGTCGACGCGCAGACCGATGCCTTGCTGCGGCTGGCGCGGCGTTCGGCAGCCTCGGGTGCCGCGTTGGCCGACGGCGTCGAGGACTTGGCCGACCAGTCTCGGCAGGACGCCTCGCACGCGGCCACCGCCGCCGCCGAGCGGGCCGGGGTCTTGATCGCCGGGCCGCTCGGACTGTGCTTCCTGCCGGCCTTCGTGTGCCTCGGAATCGTGCCGGTGGTGGCCGGGCTGGCCGGCGATGTTTTCCAGTCGGGCTTGCTGTGAAAGTGACATCGCAGAAGAGAGGATGCATTGGTGATCAACATGTTTCGCGTGCTCGTGGCCCGCATTTCGGTCTTGGCGGCCGACGAATCGGGCATGTCCACGGTCGAATACGCCATCGGGACAGTCGCGGCGGCCGCGTTCGGCGCGATTCTTTACACCGTCGTCACGGGCGATTCCATCGTGTCGGCGCTGACCAACATCATCGGTCGAGCCCTCAATACCAAGGTTTAGCCGGGTGTGACGGCGCGAGCACCGTGGAAGCGGCGCTGGCGATCGCGGCGTTGGTCGTGGTGTTGGTGCTGTGTCTGGCAGGTCTGTCCGCGGTGTCGATGCAGGTGCGCTGCGTCGACGCGGCGCGCGAGGCCGCCCGGCTGGCCGCGCGCGGTGACGAGCGCTCGGCCGTCGACGCCGCTCGCCGCATCGCACCGGCGGCCGCCCGGATCCAGGTGCGCCGAGACGGCGATTTTCTGGTCGCTACCGTGGTCGCTCGGTCAAAACTGTTGCCCGCGTTGGATATTTCTGCGAAAGCCGTCGCCGCGGCGGAGTCCGGGCGATGATCGGGGCTCGGCGACCGTCCTCGCGGCCGCGATGGTTGCGGTGCTGTTGTGTGTCGCGGGCGCCGGCGCGTACGTCGGCTCGGCGGTGGTGGCGCGCCACCGCGCGCAGGCGGCCGCGGATCTCGCCGCGCTGGCCGCCGCGGCACGGATGCCGTCCGGACTGGAGGCCGCGTGCGCGCGTGCGACGGCGGTGGCCCGCGAAATGCAGATCGACGGTGTGCAGTGCGGGGCCGACGATCTCGATGTCGTCGTCACCGTCCAGGTCGCCGTCGCATTTGGCGGCCCGGCGCGGGCGGCCGCTCGCGCGGGCCCGGTGTCAGAGCCTTAGGTCGTGTCGGCTTGGGCTGGAGGCAATCCGGCGGCGGCGATTTCCTCGTCTGTGGGCAACCGCAGGGAAACGAGCCCGGCGAAGATATCGGGTTCGAGCTCCACCTGGTTGACAGTGACGTGCACGGGCACCCAATCGGCGTCGTGACCGCGCATCCGAAGCACGCGGCTGGTCGGGCCGTCGGCGAATTCCTTTGTCATGGCGGACATCAGGGGTTGATCGTCGGGGTGAACCCTGGGCCTGTCCGTGTCGCTGCCCCGCCAGTCGTAGAAGGTGCAGGGCTCGTCGAGCCACTTCAGCAGCGTCCAGTTGTGTAGGTCGACGAGTGCGCGGTGGACACCGGCCTGCGCCAGTCCGTTGAGGATCCGCTGCGCCAGATCGTCGGCGGATACCGACGGACCCCTGAGGTCGGCACGCCAGTTCATCGCTCGCGCGATCAGGTGATCCCGGCCGTCCGGCCCCGGTTCCAGCGCGGTGCGCGCGACGAATCCTATCCGGGCGGGGTTTCCCTGCCAATCGGTGAGATCCCATGTGCTGTACAGCGTTTGGCCCGGCTTCGCCCGCACCGCCATGGCCAGCACCTTGGTTTCGTTGGGATTGAGGGCACGCGACGGAAGGTCTTCCGCGAAAGCTCTGCCGAAGGTGACCTCGACGTCGGGGTTCTTGCCGCTGTTGGCCAGCGACTCCCGGGTGTCGGTCGCCACGCCCAGGGTGAGGTCCCACTTCAACGGGCCCGGCACCGGCCGCTCGGGGGGTTCGATATCGGCGGGGCCGGTCCACACGTGCACACCGTGCATGCGGCCATCGGACATCAGCACCGGCTCGGTGCGGATGACCCGATCGCGCTTGGGGGTGATGCTGGTGAGGCTCTGACCGGTCTGCACCGACTCGGTTATCGCCGTCCGAACCGCGGACAGCGAGGGACTGCGGCGCAGGAACGTCGTGATCGGGACGAGATTTTTGAGTTGGCGCCCCTGCGCCACCACAGCGGGTTCGTCCCCCAGCGTCTCCACGAGCAACCAGTCGTGGGCCATGCGCTCGATTTTACGGCGGTGCGGGCGGCCCTTGGTTCCCAGCGCCGGTTATGAAGGCAACCGCCGGTCGCCGGGTGGCCGGCGAATTTGCAAATCCCAGCGCAGCCTTGGTAGCTTCTGGCATTCGCCGCGCGTGTAATTGGCGTACAGGCATTTCTTTAGCAAAAAGGAAATGTGCCCTCGGCGCGGCCGTCGCGATGCCATCCGTGGAGGTCGACCGTTGAGGGGTCGGTCGCCGTCCGGCGGATCGGCCCACGTGACGCTTAGGGCAACTCCGCCAGCACGAGGCGCAGCACCTGGATTGCACCCGCTTTGTCCAGCGGGTCGTTGCCGTTGCCGCATTTGGGGGACTGCACGCACGACGGGCATCCCGTCGCGCATTCACAGGCCTCGATGGCGGCGGCGGTCGCTCCCAACCAGGTGCGCGCCCGGCGGAAGCCGCGTTCGGCGAATCCCGCGCCGCCCGGGTAGCCGTCGTAGACAAACACACTGGGCAGGCCGTCGGGACCGACCGCGGTCGACATGCCGCCGATGTCGCCGCGGTCGCAGCTGGCCACCAGGGGCAATAGGCCGATGGCGGCGTGCTCGGCCGCGTGTAACGACCCGGGAATCCGCACTGCGTCGATGCCGTTGCGGTGCAACGCTTCCGGCGTGATGGTGTACATCGCCGCGGTGGTGTCCAGCGTGTGCTCCGGCATGTCCAGTTCGACGAAGTCGATGACTTCTCCGGAAAGCCGGCGACGCAGGTAGCCCACGACCCGATGGGTGACCCTGACCGGCACCACACCCAAGACGACGGGCCCGAACTCCAACCGCTCCCCGCTGCCCGTGACGACGATGTCGGTGAGTTCCCGGGCGAAAGTGGCATACCCGGGATCCTCGGCGTGCACGAACGCGATCGCGTCCTCGGTGTCCAGCGAATCGACGACGTAGCTGTCGCCCTGGTGCAGGTACACCGCCCCCGGGTGGACCGACGCCGGCGCCTGGCCCACCCCGACGCTGCCCAACAGCCGCCCGGTGTCGGCCTCCACGATGACGATCTGCCCACCCGCGGAGCCGCGGATATCCACCGCACCGTGGGGCTCCAGCCCCGGCGCGGGGAAGTACTTGCCGTTGCGGCGGCGCAGCAGCCCGTCGTCGACCAATCCCGAGGCCACCTCCACCGCACCGAAAGAGGAGACCTCGGCGTCGTCAAGCGGCAGTTCGGTTGCGGCACAAAGGAGTTGGGGTCCGAGAATGTAGGGGTTGGCGGGGTCGATCACCACCCGCTCGACCGGCTTGTCCAGCAGCGCGGCGGGATTGTGGACCAGATACGTGTCCAGCGGGTCGTCGCGGGCGATCAGCACCACCAGCGCGCCCTGCCCGCGCCGGCCCGACCGTCCGGCCTGCTGCCAGAACGAGGCCACGGTCCCGGGAAATCCGGCGAGCACCACCGCGTCCAGCCCGGCGATGTCGACGCCCAGCTCCAGCGCGTTGGTGGTGGCCAGGCCGCGCAGCCGGCCCTCGGCCAGGGCGCGCTCCAGCGCGCTGCGGTCCTCGGCGAGATAGCCCGCCCGATACGACGCCACCGTCGGCGATAGCCCCGGCGCGATGTCGTCCAGCCGCGCCCGGGTGCCCAGCGCCGTCAGTTCCGCCGCGCGGCGCGACCGGACGAACGTCAGGGTCTGCGCCCCTTCGGCGATCAGATCGGCCATCACGCGTGCCGCCTCGGCCCCCGCGGAGCGCCGCACCGGGGCGCCGTTCTCGCCGGTCACGTCAGCCCGCAGCGCGGGCTCCCACAACGCCACCGTGCGGGCGCCCTGGGGTGAACCGTCTTCGGTGACCTCCTCCACCGGAAGGCCGATGAGTTCGGCGGCCGTCGCGCCCGGCGAGTCCGTCGTCGCGCTGGCGAACACCACCGTGGGCGCCGACGAGTAGCGTGTGCACAGCCGCAACAGCCGGCGCAGCACCATGGCCACGTTCGAGCCGAAAACCCCACGGTAGTAATGGCATTCGTCGACGATGACGAAGCGAAGGCCGCGCAACAGGACGGCCCAGCGCGCGTGGTTGCGCAGTATCGACAAATGGATCATGTCGGGATTGGAAAACAGCCAGCGCGAGCGCTCGCGGGCGAAGCGACGCACCTCGGCGGGGCTGTCGCCGTCGTAGGCCGTGGGGGCGACGTCTCGCAGCCGGGGAATGGCCGTCGTCAGGGCGTGCGCGGCGCGCAACTGATCGTGGCCGAGCGCCTTGGTCGGCGACAGGTATAGCACGCGGGCCCGCGGATCCGTGGCCAGCGCGTTGAGGACCGGAAGCTGGTAGGCCAGCGACTTGCCCGACGCGGTGCCGGTGCTCACCACCACGTGACGCCCCGCGTGGGCCAGTTCCGCGGCGCGGACCTGGTGCGACCAGGGGGACGTGACACCGCGATCAGCGAATGCGCGCACCACGTCGGGCTCGGCCCAGTCCGGCCAGCCCTGCGGCCGGCCGCCCCGCGCCGGCAGCTCGGCGACATGGCGCAGCGGATGCTCGCCCGCCGCGGTACCGGCGAGCGCGGCGGCCAGCAGGTCACTACCGAAACTCGCCACCTCATGCCCTCCAAGAATCAGCCCGCGACACAAGTCTGTCGCCGACGCGATGAACATGGTTGACTGTTTGCGGTCGCAGCTTCTGTGTTCGTGTCACACTTTCGCAGGAACAACGTTGCGGCCGCGGTTCCTGCGAGGTTATAGGTCGGGTGAAGTTCCGGCGACTACGCGAGGTATGGCGGTCGTACTCGGCCCGGGGCATCGAAAGGCGGCGCCCCGCATCCAGAAGAAAAGGAAAGATCGAGAGATGCCACAGGGAACTGTGAAGTGGTTCAACGCGGAGAAGGGCTTCGGGTTCATTGCACCCGAAGACGGATCCGCAGATGTTTTTGTCCACTACACGGAGATCCAGGGTTCGGGCTTCCGCACCCTCGAAGAAAACCAGAAGGTCGAGTTCGAGATCGGCCACAGCCCTAAGGGCCCCCAGGCCACCGGAGTCCGTTCCGTCTAACTGAGCGGATTCACGACGGAAACCCCCCGTACAGTCCCGTTTTACGGGCCAGGCGGGGGGTTTTCTTTCTGCCTCCATCGCTGCGGAAAGCGCCCGCGGATTCCCGGCTCACCGCCAACCTCAACGCGTGGGCGGGCGACCTGGCCTACTGTCGGTTAGCGTGAGCCAGCTTTCCTTCTTCACAGCGGAGTCGGTGCCGCCCGCGGTCGCCGATCTCTCCGGGGTGCTGGCAGCCTCCGGGCAGATCGTGATGGTCGGTGCCCCGGACGTCCAGGGTGCCCGGCTTTCGGTGGTCGTGGATGAGCTGTGGCGCGCTACCGCGCTGGCCGAGATGATCCGCGAGGCGGGGTTGGTCCCCGAGATCGGCCGCACCGACGAGAACACCCCGCTGGTAAGGACGGCCGTCAACCCGTCGTTGACCTCGATGGCCGCCGAGTGGACGCGCGGGGCGGTCAAGACCGTCCCGCCGCGCTGGCTGCCCGGGCCGCGCGAGCTGCGGGCGTGGACGCTGGCGGCCGGCGCGCCCGAAGGCGACCACTATCTTCTCGGGCTCGACCCGCACGCGCCGGACACCCATTCGCCGCTGGCGTCGGCTCTGATGCGGGTCGGGATCGCGCCGACGCTGATCGGCACCCGCCGCGGCCGGCCCGCGCTTCGGATCAGCGGCCGTCGGCGGCTGTCGCGACTGGTAGAGAACGTCGGGGAACCCCCGAATGACGCCGCCGCGTTGTCGGTGTGGCCGCGGATTTAGCGGCTAGATTGGGCCCGCGTCTCGGGGAGTCGGTTTGCATCGGCCCACCCAAGGGTGCGAAATTGTCAGGTGCCCGCAGGCGAAGGAACGCTGGCGTATCTGAATTTCATCGGAATTTCGGAAGCCGGCCTGTCATTCTTCCTGCAGGGCGGTCCCGCAGGGGGGCCGGGACAAGAGATGGAGCGTAAGCGCAGTTGGCTGACGAAGAAGACCGCGGCACCAGCGGAAATGGGAGCCGGCGGCGACTTGTCATCGTCGAGTCGCCGACTAAGGCGCGCAAACTGGCCAGCTACCTGGGCTCGAGGTACATCGTCGAGTCCTCGCGCGGCCACATCCGCGACCTGCCCCGCGCCGCCGCCGACGTTCCGGCCAAATTCAAGTCCGAGCCGTGGGCCCGGCTCGGGGTCAACGTCGACGCCGACTTCGAACCGCTCTACATCATCAGCCCGGAGAAGAAGAGCACCGTCACCGAGCTGAAGGGCCTGCTCAAGGACGTCGACGAACTCTATCTGGCCACGGATGGCGACCGCGAAGGCGAAGCCATCGCCTGGCACCTGCTGGAAACCCTCAAACCCCGCATCCCGGTCAAGCGGATGGTGTTCCACGAGATCACCGAGCCGGCCATCCTCGAGGCCGCCGAGAACCCGCGCGACCTGGACATCGACCTCGTCGACGCGCAGGAAACCCGCCGCATCCTGGACCGGCTCTACGGCTACGAGGTCAGCCCCGTGCTGTGGAAGAAGGTCGCGCCGAAGCTGTCGGCGGGCCGGGTGCAGTCGGTGGCCACCCGCATCATCGTCGTGCGCGAGCGCGACCGGATGGCGTTCCGCAGCGCCGCCTACTGGGACGTCATCGCCAAGCTGGACGCCAGCGTGTCCGACCCGCAGGCCCAGCAGCCCACCTTCATCGCCCGGCTGACCAACGTCGACGGGCTGCGCGTGGCCACCGGCCGCGATTTCGACTCGCTGGGCGCGCTGCGCAAGGCCGACGAGGTCGTGGTGCTCGACGAGGCTCAGGCGACCGAGCTGGCCGCCGGGCTGCGCGGCGGGCAGCTGAGCGTGGCGTCGGTCGAGGAGAAGCCCTATACGCGGCGCCCGTATCCGCCGTTCATGACGTCGACGCTGCAGCAGGAGGCCGGCCGCAAGTTGCGCTTCTCCGCGGAGCGCACGATGAGCATCGCCCAGCGGCTCTACGAAAACGGCTACATCACTTATATGCGTACCGACTCCACGACGCTGTCGGAGTCGGCGATCAACGCCGCGCGGACCCAGGCCCGCCAGCTCTACGGCGAGGAGTATGTCTCCCCGTCGCCGCGCCAGTACACCCGCAAGGTGAAGAACGCCCAGGAGGCGCACGAGGCAATCCGTCCGGCCGGGGAGACGTTCGCGACCCCGGACGCGGTGCGCCACGAACTCAACGGCGACGACTTCCGCCTCTACGAACTGATCTGGCAGCGCACGGTCGCCTCGCAGATGGCCGACGCGCGCGGCACCACGCTGAGCCTGCGGATCGCCGGCACCGCGGGCGAGCGGCAGGTGGTGTTCTCCGCGACCGGCCGCACCATCACGTTCGCGGGCTTCCTCAAGGCGTACGTGGAAACCGTCGACGAGCTGGCCGGCGGCGAGGCCGACGACGCCGAGCGGCGGCTGCCGCACCTCACCGAGGGCCAGCGGCTGGACGCGCTGGAGCTCACCCCCGACGGTCACGCCACCAACCCGCCGGCGCGCTACACCGAGGCCTCGCTGGTCAAGGCGCTCGAGGAGTTGGGCATCGGGCGCCCGTCGACGTACTCGTCGATCATCAAGACCATCCAGGACCGCGGCTACGTGCACAAGAAGGGCAGCGCCCTGGTGCCCTCGTGGGTCGCGTTCGCCGTCACCGGTCTGCTGGAGCAACACTTCGGCCGGCTCGTCGACTACGGGTTCACCGCGGCGATGGAAGACGAGCTCGACGAGATCGCCTCGGGCAACGAGCAGCGCACCACGTGGCTGAACAACTTCTACTTCGGCGGTGACCACGGCGTGCCGGAGTCGATCGCCCGCTCCGGTGGCCTGAAGAAGCTCGTCGGCGTCAACCTCGAAGGCATCGACGCTCGAGAAGTCAACTCCATCAAGCTGTTTGACGACGCGCAGGGCCGCCCCGTCTACGTCCGGGTCGGCAAGAATGGCCCCTACCTGGAGCGCACGATCACCGGCGATGACGGCGAACCGACGCCGCAGCGGGCCAATCTCAACGACTCCCTGACGCCCGACGAGCTGACGCTGGAGGTCGCCGAGGAGCTGTTCGCCACGCCGCAAGAGGGACGGGTGCTCGGGGTGGACCCGGACACCGGCCACGAGATCGTCGCCAAGGACGGTCGCTACGGGCCGTACGTGACCGAGATCCTGCCGGAGCCCCCGGCCGACACCAATGGCGAGCCCCCCAAGAAGGGCAAGAAGCCCACCGGCCCCAAGCCCCGGACGGGATCGCTGTTGCGCAGCATGGATCTGCAGACGGTCACTCTCGAGGATGCGCTGAAGCTGCTGTCGCTGCCCCGCGTCGTCGGAGTGGATCCCGAATCGGGCGAGGAGATCACCGCGCAGAACGGGCGCTATGGCCCATACCTGAAGCGCGGCAGCGATTCTCGCTCGCTGACGAGCGAGAACCAGATCTTCGAGATCACGCTCGACGAGGCGTTGAAGATCTACTCCGAGCCGAAACGTTCTGGGCGCCAAAGCGCTTCGGCGCCGCCGCTGCGGGAGCTGGGGACCGACCCGGCGTCGGGCAAGCCGATGGTCGTCAAGGACGGCCGATTCGGGCCCTACGTCACCGACGGCGAGACCAACGCCAGCCTGCGCAAGGGCGACGACGTCATGTCGATCACCGACGAGCGCGCCGCCGAACTGCTGGCCGACCGGCGGGCCCGTGGCCCGGCGAAGCGGCCCGCCAGGAAGGCGTCGCGGGCGCGCAAGTCGCCGGCGAAGAAGGCCGCCAGGCGTAGCTAATCCGGCGGGTCACATGATCTCGCTGGATACCTCTTCGGACGCGCGCTCCGGTGTGTCTTCGGCCGGAGTGGCGAGCTGCAGCGGCCGGGCCAGCTGAGTGGGTGCGGCGCGCCCGCGCAGCTCGACGACCTCCCCGACATCCCAGCACAGGGCTTCCGCGTCCAGCGCGCCGCTGACCGCGATCGCCGACGCGAGCACGTGCCCGGCCTCGAGCTTGGCCAGCTCGGTAAGCCGCGCGGCCTCGTTGACCGGATCGCCGATCACGGTGTATTCGAAGCGGGCCTGCGCCCCGATGTGACCCGCGATGGCCCGACCGGCCGACACCCCGATGCCGAACTCCGCGGACCCGATCACCGGCAGGAGTTCGTCGTGCAGCTCACGCGCGGCCGCCAGCGCGCCGCCGGATGCGTCCGGGTGCTCGATCGGCGCGCCGAAGATCGCCAGCGCCGCGTCGCCCTGGAACTTGTTGACGAACCCGCCGTGCCGGCCCACGGTGTCGACCACCACGCGGAAGAACTCGTTGAGCAGATGGACCACCTCGGCAGGCGGGCGCGTGGCGGCCAGCTGCGTCGAGCCGACCAGGTCCACGAACAGCACCGCGACGTCGCGCTCCTGCCCGCCCAACTCGGTGCCGCGCTCCAGTGCCCGGCGGGCGACGTCTTCGCCGACGTAGCGACCGAACAGGTCGCGCAGCCGCTGCCGCTCGGACAGGTCGCGGACCATGTCGTTGAAACCCGCTTGCAGCAAACCCAATTCGCTGGCGTCGTAGATCTGCATGTGCGCGTTGTAGTTGCCGCGCTGCACCTCCGACAGCGCCCAGCGGAGCTGGCGCAGCGGGTCGGCGATCGACATCGCCACCAACAGCGTGCTGACCAGCCCGATGCCCAGGGCCGCCAGCGCCAGCAGCAGGATCGGGTTGAACAGACTTTCCGGCGCGGCGTGCAGCAGCGACGCCTTGTCGGCCACCACCGCGAGCACGATGGCCAGCAGCGGCACCGCGGTGGACAGCATCCAGCTCAGGATCTGCCGCAGGATGACGCCGGGAGCCTTGACATTCTCCGGGACCCCGCTGCGCAGGGCAGCGACGGCTACCGGCCGCAGCACCCGCTCGGACTGCAGGTAGCCGATGATCGCGGTCGCCGCGGCTCCCAGCGCGGTCGCGACGGCGACTACGGGTGCGGCGTAGCGGGCCACCGACCAGCTGGCGACGATGAACACCACGCCGCCGATGCACCAGTACACGATGGTGCTCAACGTGCGGTAGTAGGGCATGCGTAGCGCGCGGCTGCGCGCCAGCTCGGTGGCGGCCGGGTCGGCCTCGGCGAGCATGTTGTCGCGGCGCTGCCAGCGGAAAACCGGCACCAGCAGCCGCAGGTTGACCACGACACCGACGAGGAACAACACGACCAACGAGCTGGCGAAGATGGCCAGGTTGACCGTCGGCAGATCCTGCAGTTGAATGCGGTCCTGCGGCGGCAGGCCATAGCGCAGGAAGCCCAACACGAAGAGCGAGCCGATGATGTCGGCCTGCAACATGCTCAACGCGAACAGCGGCCACGGGGTGCGCACCACCCACCGGACGAACGCGCTGATTCGCCCGGGCAGTGCTGCCTCGGTTGCCACCAACCCACCGTATCGGTCGGCACGGACTTGTTGGAAACCTATAAACCCCTCGGCCAGTCGCCCGGTGCTGGCCAAACGCCGCGAAACATAACGGAATTGTCGCGGTTTGGTGGCCGATCGGTATCCGTCGGTCGGCGTCATTAGTGTTGCCGGTGATGTCCGGAGTGTTTACACGGCTGGTGGGCCAGGAGGCGGTGGAGGCCGCGCTGCTCGCCGCCGCCCGGGCCGCACGCGGTGACCTGGACCACAGCCCCGCCAGCGACGGGACTATGACACACGCGTGGCTGATCACCGGCCCGCCGGGTTCCGGGCGGTCGGTCGCGGCGCTGTGCTTCGCCGCGGCGTTGCAGTGCACCTCCGACGGCGAGCCGGGTTGCGGCAGCTGCCGGGCCTGCACGACGACGATGGCCGGCACCCACGCCGACGTGCGGCGGGTGATCCCCGAGGGCCTGTCCATCGGTGTCGACGAGATGCGGGCGATCGTGCAGATCGCGTCGCGCCGCCCCACCACCGGGCATCGACAGATCGTGGTCATCGAGGACGCCGACCGGCTCACCGAAGGCGCGGCCAACGCCCTGCTGAAGGTCGTCGAGGAACCGCCGCCGTCGACGGTGTTCCTGCTGTGCGCGCCGTCGGTGGACCCCGAGGACATCGCGGTCACGCTGCGGTCGCGCTGCCGGCACGTCGCGCTGGTGACCCCGTCGACCGAGGCCATCGCGCGCGTGCTGATCGAGCGCGACGGCCTGGACGCCGACACCGCGAACTGGGCCGCGTCGGTCAGCGGCGGTCACGTGGGGCGGGCGCGCAGGCTGGCCACCGACCCCGAGGCCCGGCAGCGGCGCGAGCGGGCGCTGGGACTGGTGCGCGACGCCGCGACCCCCTCGCGCGCCTACGAGGCCGCCGAGGAGCTGGTGGCCGCGGCCGAAACCGAGGCCGTCGTGCTGACCGCCGATCGCGCCGAGGCCGAGACCGAAGAGCTGCGAACGGCGCTCGGCGCCGGTGGCTCGGGGAAGGGCACCGCATCGGCGATGCGCGGGGCCACAGGCGCTCTCAAGGACCTGGAGCGACGGCAGAAGTCGCGGCAGACGCGCGCGTCGCGCGACGCGCTGGACCGGGCGCTGATCGACCTGGCGACCTACTTCCGCGACGCGCTGGTGGTCTCGGCGAACGCGGGCGCCGTGCGGGCCAACCACCCGGACATGGCCGCGCGGGTGGGGGCGCTGGCCGCCCACGCCACGCCCGAGCGGTTGCTGCGCTGCATCGAGGCCGTCCTCGAATGCCGTGAAGCGCTGGCGATCAACGTCAAACCCAAGTTCGCGGTCGACGCCATGGTCGCGACCATCGGCCAGGAACTGCGCGATTGAGTTCCGGCGAGTTGGGTGCGCTTGTCTGCCTGCCGTAGACTCGTGCCGCCCGGCAGGGCACGCCACCTTAGCTCAGTCGGTAGAGCGGCTCACTCGTAATGAGCAGGTCAGGAGTTCGATTCTCCTAGGTGGCTCCGACGCTCCGCACCTCAGGCGGGCGGAATCTCGCCTTGATGGCTGGGGCAGTAGACGTCCACGGACGCCGTGACGAACCTGACCGCCGTCCTTCTGGCGCGAGCGGACATTGCGCGTAAGGACGGATTGTCGTCATACGCCTTGTTCATCACATTGGTCACTACGTCCTCGCCCGGGGTGCCGCTGTCGAGTTGGCCGCAAATTTCATGGGCGTGGTAGACGAGCCCCGGCACGCCATCGAGGGCGGGAATCTGCAGTTGTTGGAGCCTCGCCAGGAACTGATCCTGCTGAGTGTCCGCGCCTGCCCCACCAGCGCAAACACTTGCCCCCGCCAGCAACACCGAGACGCCAACCAGAGCGGCTGCGAGGCGGATGATCCCGGTGCGCACGGCAGGATTTCCATTTCTTTAACAGTGGCGGCGGCGGGCGCCTGCAATGATGGAGATCGTAACTGGTTGTAGGGGTGCATCACCACTGGACTTTCGGGCCGCGGCGCGACGGGCAGGTAAGTACGCGGTGATCGCCGCCTTGATATGCACCGCCTGGTGGGCTCCTGCCGCGGCGAACGATTTACCGCCGCTGGCAACGACATTCGGGCCAGCCCCGGTGGGGGACATCACGCCCGATCCACAGATCCCGGCGCCGACGGCAGCGCAGCTCGCGCCGCCAGCCCCGGCACCGCCACCCCGTGTACAACAGCCGCTGTCCCCGCGACAACCGGAAGCGCCCGCGCCACAACCCGAGGCACCCGCGCCCGCGCCCGAGGCGCCTCCTCCTCCGCCGCCCTCTGCCCAGCCCCCGCCGAGGGGCCATGTCCAGCTCGCCCCTTGAGTCGACGCCCGTGTAAGTTATTGCGGCTCAACGAGAATGGACCGCCCCGGCACCAGCATCTCGATCATGCGCTCGACCCGCTCGGTGACCGCGGCGCGCGACGCCCTGATCGCCGAGACGTCATCGAAATGGCAAAGCCCGAGCAGCAGCAGGAACACGACTTTCGTCGTGGCTCGCGGGTTTGGATCGCTGCCCGATAGGGCCCCGACGAACCGGTCGCCGTAATCGCGGTGCCACTGCGCGATCAAGGATGCCAACCGCTCGTCGCGCCGGCTGGCCAGATGCAACTCGGCGATCAGCCGCCGGTGCTGTGTCATTTCCGGGCGTAGGTAGGCGGTTGCGATGGCTCGCACGGTCTGCTCGCCGCCAGCCGTGCGCGGCGCGGCGGAGGTGATCTGGTCGAGGGCACGCACCGCGGCCGCGTATAGCAACTCCTCACGGCTGTGAAAGTGGTTGTAAACGGCGGTCGGCGAGACGCCCGCGCGCTCCGCGATGCGCGGCAGGGTGCTGCCCTCGAATCCCCTTTCGACGCACACCGCCGCGGCCGCGTCGAGGAGCCGCAGGGCGGTGGCCTGTGCGTCCGACTTGCGCGGGCGGCCCCGGGGGCGACGCGCGGGAGCCTTCGTATTCGGCATGGGGCCATTCTTGCGGGAATTGGCCCGCGATGTCTTGATAAATGAGTCACCATTCATATACTCGGGTGGTGGTGATGAGCTCCCAGCTGATCGACGGGGTCAAGCGGGACGCCCGAGCCGAAGCGGAGCGACGGGCATACCCCCCGGAGTTCCCCGTGCTGCCGCCGGTTCCCGCCGGACGTTATTCCGATGCCGGCTTCGCCAAACTCGAAGCCGCCGCGGTCTTTTCGCGCTCCTGGTTGTTCGTGGCCCACGCAGACCAGCTGCGCAACCCAGGCGACTACCTGCTGCTCGACCAGCTCGACCAGCCGGTCATGCTGATCCGCGGGCGCGACAACCTCGTTCGCGCCTTCTACAACACCTGCCGGCATCGGGGCGCCGCGCTCGTCGAGGAGCCGCAGGGAAACATCGGCCGCAGGCTCACGTGCCCCTTCCACGCATGGACGTACTCGCTCGAGGGAAAGCTTGTCGGCTATCCCGAGGCGTCGAACTTCGCCGGGCTCGACCCCGCGTGCCACGGCCTGGCCGAGGTCCGGTGCGAGTCGTGGGGTCCTCTCGTCTTCGTCAACCTCGACGCGGGAGCGTCGCCGCTGTCGGGGTATCTCGCCTCCGTCGGTGAGGATCTCAGCGACTTCGGCACGCTCGACGGCCGGCTACACCTGGTGAATCGCACGGTGCGGGACGTTCCCGTCAACTGGAAGCTGCCGGTCGACGCCAATCTCGAGACTTACCACGTCAACTACGTACACCGCGCCTCGGCGGCCCGGGCTCTGCAACAGTCGGCAACCGGCATCCAGCTGCTGCGCAACGGCCATTCCCGCATGCTCGTCTCCTATCGCGACGGGATCGACGGGGAGTCCCTCTCGCCGTTCCCGTGCGTGTTTCCCGGCCTCGGTGATCTGCCGTTCCGGGGCACGTTCTCCTACCATGTCTTCCCGAACCTGAGCATCGTGTTCAACGGCACCGGGTTCGTCTTCTTGATCACCAACTGGCCGACCGGGCCGGCCACGTCGACCTACAGCGTCCACTGGTGCTCGTCACTCGACGCCGACGCGCAGACCAACGACGCCGTCATCGCGGCCCTATCCCAGGTGCTGTTCGAAGACCTCGACGTCCTGCCCGGCACGCAGCGGTCGCTGGATGCGGGCACCCTCGAGTCCGTGCGGCTCGGCTATCACGAGCGGCGCATCTACTACCTGCACGAGGCCATCGACCGGGCCATCGGCGTCGAGCGCGTGCCCGAATCCCTCCGAGTACCAGAGCTTCTGGGCCCCTTCGCCGGGGAGTGACATGCATCCCTTCGTCGCACTGATGCGCAAGTACTGCATCGACTACACGAATTCGCACGATCAATCGCTCTGCCCGCAGCTCATGGAGTCCGACTACGTCGTGCACATCAACGGCTTGGCGCTCGTCCGGTCGACCACGTATGCCGAGGCTGTCCGTCAGATCTTCGACGCCGCACCGGGTTTGGGCATCACCGTGCACGAGTTCGTGCTCAACGGCGATCGGCTGTGCATGCACTTCAGTGAGCACGCGGCCATGCCGGCCGGGCAGTCGCGGGCACTCACCTGCTGGCGCGGCATCGGCCTGTACAAGTGGAACGGCACCCGGCTGACGGAGAACTACGTCGAGCAGGACTATTTCGCGATGCGGGCGCAGATCGCCAGCGGTCAACCCCATCCGCTGATTCCGCCCCACATCGATCCCTGGACGTCGACCGAGGCGATACCCGCCGACCCCGACGCTGAAAAGACCGTGCGCGCGTGGTTGGAAAACGGCGATCTCGCCGACGCTCCCACCCACGAGATCGACGACGAGCGCACCGGCGCGGCGTACGAACCATTGCTCGATCCCCGCGACGTCGTGGTCAACGACCTCTTTTCCGCGGGCGACGACGTCCCGTTCCACGCCACGATCCGCGGCCCGTACCGGGATGGATTGGGCGCGGGCGCAGAACAATTCGTCGGAAAGCCGGCCACGCTGCATATCGCCGGGATCGCCCACGTCGCCGACGGCGCCGTCGCCTCGGTCAAGGCGGTCACCGCGCGCTCGCAGATGCTGGCCGAGCTCACCGCGCGCTAGGCCGGCGCGACGAAACCCACCGGCCCGGACGCGAGGCACAACGAGAGCGCCGCGGTGTTGGCCCGGACGGTGATCGCGTCGCCGGCGCCCGGCAACCGGACGAAGACGCGGTTGAGTCCGGGACGCACCGGAACCTTGACGTCGGGTCCCTGCGTCAACGACAGCGTCATCGAACCGTCGCTGTTGGCCAGGTAGTTCAGTTCGACGGTCCAGTCGGCGGGCAGCAACGGCCCGTCGAGGACCAGGCGGGCGGGATTATCCGGTTGCGCGAAATAGCCGCAGTGCGGCATGGGCCCCGGCGCGATGGTCCGAATCCAGGTGACTCTCGCGGGGATCACCCGCCCGGAACTGTCGAGCATGCGCAATTGCGTCGTCGCCACGGCGAATTCGGGCCTATCCCGCAGTAGCGCGAACATGTGGCTGGCCAGGTTCTCCGGCGCGGCCACTCGTTGCAACACCAGGGGATCGACCTCCTGGTCGAGCATCGGCGCATTCGAGGCCCTGCGCGCGGCGGCCAAACCGGCCCGGGCGTTTTGCAGATACGGCTGGGCCGGATTGTCGCGCCAGCTGGTCAGAAACGTCGCCGTCGAGTACAGGCTGCTGGCCACGAACAACCCCGCCAAACCCGTCACCGCGACCGCGCGCCACCGCGACGCGTCCAGCCACCGCGCCGAGGGAGGCCGGTTGGGTGCGCACAGCGCGACGGCGGCCAGCAGCGCCAGCACCACGACGAGGTCCGGCAGATACCGCAGGGTCTGCGCGAGCTCGAGCGCGGTCTGCTTCGACGACCGCATCAGATAGATCGGCACCTGGCACGCGACGGTGTAACCGGCCGCCGTCAGCCATACCGCCCCTACGCGCTGCTTGCGCGCCAGCGACAGCGCGAGCACCGCGGCCAGCACCAGCCAGCCGAGCGCCATCGCGGCCGGCGGGGGAGTGGCCCACGGCGACGCGGGCGCCCAGCGGTCCCAGTGCCACGGCCCGCCGGCCAGCCCCGGCACGATCCCGTGCGTGACCGATCGAAAGAGCAGATCCCACGTCATCGCCAGGTCGGAACTCCAGCGCTGCTGGTTGACCACGGCCAGATACAGCGCCACCCAGGCGGCGGTCAAGATCAGCGACGCGATCCACAACCGCAGCCCCGCCCGCCACACCGTGCGCAGCGCGGCCCGCTCGCCCCGCACGTGGCACAGCAGGGCGGCCACCGCGAACGCCACGAACGGGATCACGGCCGCCTTTTCGAAGAACAGCAGGCCGCCGAAGTAGACCAGCACCCCGGTGACCGCGTAGCGCTGGTTGCCGGTGCGGACCAACAGAATCGCGTCGGCGCACACCCACGCCAGCGCCGCCAGCATCGGCAGCGAGTTCAGCGCCGCCGCCCACCACGCGAACCCGGGCACGCCCAACGGGGTGAACAGTGCGAACGTCAGCGGGAGGAGCAGCACCCAGCGCCAGCCCAGGATGACGTAGAGGGCGCGCAACAGGGCCAGGGAGGCCAGTAGCTGCAGCACCACCAGGCTGATCGCCGGCCAGGTCCAGTCAAGGGGAGCCAGCCGGGTGATCGCGCCGCCGAGCAGGAAGGCCGCCGGCATCACATGGCCGTCGTGGTCATCGAACAGATACGAGGGCGACAGCAGGCCGTGGGTGCCGGCCTTGCCGATGAGAATCAGGTCGTCCCAGTAGAAATAGCCGCCGAAGGCCAGCACGGCGCGGATCACCAGCTGCACCGCGATCAGCGCGGCCGCCGCGGAGGCCACTCTGTATGGTGGGCCGGTGCGCGCACTGGTCACCGGGGCAGCCGGATTCATCGGGTCGACGCTAGTCGACCGTCTGCTGGCCGACGGCCACACGGTGTTGGGGCTGGACAACTTCGCCAGCGGCCGCGCGACCAACCTCGAGCACCTGGCCGACAATCCTTCGCACGTCTTCGTCGAGGCGGACATCGTGACGGCCGACCTGAACGCCATCCTCGACGAGCACCGGCCCGAGGTGGTGTTCCACCTGGCGGCGCAGATCGACGTGCGGCACTCGGTGGCCGACCCGCAGTTCGACGCCTCGGTCAACGTCATCGGCACCGTGCGGCTGGCCGAAGCCGCACGCCGCAGCGGGGTGCGCAAGATCGTGCACACGTCGTCGGGTGGATCCATCTACGGCACCCCGCCGCGCTATCCCACCCCCGAGACGGTGCCCACCGATCCGGCGTCGCCGTACGCCGCGGGCAAGGTGGCCGGGGAAATCTATCTGAACACCTTTCGGCATCTGTACGGGCTGGACTGCTCACACATCGCGCCCGCCAACGTGTACGGGCCGCGCCAGGACCCGCACGGCGAGGCGGGCGTGGTGGCGATTTTCGCCCAGGCGCTGCTGTCGGGTGAGACCACCAAGGTGTTCGGCGATGGCACCAACACCCGCGACTACGTGTTCGTCGACGACGTGGTGGACGCGTTCGTCAAGGCCGCGGGGGAAGCGGGCGGCGGGCAGCGCTTCAACATCGGCACGGGCATAGAGACCTCGGACCGCCAACTGCATTCGGCGGTGGCCGCGGCCGTCGGCGGGCCCGACGACCCGGAGTTTCATCCACCGCGGCTGGGCGACCTGAAGCGGTCCTGCCTCGACATCGGTTTGGCCGAAAGGGTTTTGGGCTGGCGGCCGCAGGTTCGGCTCGACGACGGCGTGCGCCGCACTGTCGAGTACTTCCGCGGCGTGCGGACGCTCTGACTTCGCGCCGAGCGTGCACTCACGGCGGGATTTCGGCGATTTTTTCGCCGTGGTTTCACGTTCGGCGCGGGTCATCGGGCGCCTGGGCGCCCTCCAGCGCTACCGCGCGCGCGAGCCGCGCATAGCGCAACTCGAGATCCTTGAAGCGCATGTAGGTGCTCAGCGTGGTGAAGCTGAAAGCCATGATCAGCGCGTAGAGCATCAGATCGGTCCCGCGGCGCACCCCGAACCAGTGCGCGACCACGGTGGTGTCGTCGGGCCGCAGCACCGCGTAGACCCCACCCAGCACGAACAGGATGTAGCCGACCTTCACCCAGGCCCGGGATCGCGCATTTCGGCGCGACCGCAGCAGGTAGACCAGCAGCGCGACGATCGAGGAGATCAGCAGCACCTGAATCCAGTTCATCTCGGAATCCTCCCTCGCAGAAACCCGTCGAAGATGATGTTGACGCCGTTGAGCAGCGGCTGTCCCTTCGACTTCGAGTACTCGGTGTAGAGCACCTCGACCGGCAATTCGGCTACGCGCCAATGGTTTTCGGCGATCAACATGACGAACTCGTTGGCATGGCTCATGCCACTCATGGTGAGGTTCAGCCCGTCGGCCACCGTCTTGTTGAACACCCGCAGCCCATTGTTGGTGTCGGTCAAGCCCAGCCGGCGCCCGCGCCTGCTCAGCCGCGCCGCGGTCCGCAGCACGATGCGCTTGACGAATGGCGGCCGGCTGCCCTGGGGCGCGGCGAAACGCGTTCCGATGACGACGTCGACGTCACCCGCGCGCAGCCGCTCGACCATCGCCGCCACGTCCTTGACACGGTGCTGGCCGTCGGCGTCGAAGGTGGCGAAGACCCCTGCGCCCGGCTGAGCGCGGGCGTACTCGACGCCGGTCTGGATGGCCGCCCCCTGCCCCAGGTTGATCGGGTGGCGCACCAAATGCGCCCCGGCCCGCCTGGCGATTTCGCCGGTGTCGTCGGCGCTGCCGTCGTCCACGCACACGACGTTGTCAAAAACCGAGCGCACATCGGCTATCACCTCACCGATGACAGCGGCTTCGTTGAAGGCGGGAATGACGATCCAGACGCCGGAGTAATCCGTTTCGATGCTCATCAGGTTAGCCAGGATCAGCCGGCTAGGCGCCCGGCGCGCCCCAACGCCACCAGATGGACGCCGATTCCCGCCAACGGGCCACATAGCAAGCCGACCACGGTGCGGGTCTCCAGCGGCAGCGGCAACAGCAGCAGCAGTCCCGCCGCCGCCGTGGCACCGACCCACCCCAGCGAGTACGCCCGGTGCAGCGCGGCCGCCACGGTGGCGGCTCCGGTCAGCGTCAGCATCGCGATCGCCGCCGCGGCTCCCGTCAGCCACGCCAGTAGCGCGCTGCCGGCGTCGTACTGCGGGCCGAACGCGACCCGCAGCAGCCACGGCCCCAGCACGCCCGCGGCCAGTACCCCGATCGCGCCGATGCCGCCGATGATCGCCGCCGGCACGACGAGCGCCCGAAGCCGCTCGGTGCGCTCGTCGACGAAATGAGCGATCAGGTTGCCTTGCATGGCGGTCAGCGGCACCAGCAGCGGCGCCCGGGTCAGCGTCACCGCCAGAATGATCACTCCGCCTTGTGCCCCAAGCTCATTCGACGTCAGCTTCAGCAACACCGGGAACCCCATCACCAGAATCGCGCTGGCACCGGCCGCGGTGATGGAATGGGCGGCGCCCCGCAGGAACGTCGCGGTGCTGCCCGGCGTCAGCATGCGGGCCGTCGCGCGTGCGGCGGGCGAAGCCACCAGCATGATCAGCCACGCCACCGAGCCGGCGACGGTGGCCCATAGGAATCCGCCCAGGCCCCAGCCGATGACGAACGTCGCCGCCGCGACCGTGACGCGGATGACCGCGTCGGTCACCATCAGCGCCCCGTAGTGGGTCCACTGGTCGGTGCCGGCGAGCATGCCCAGCAGGGTGGCGTGCAGGCAAAAACCGGCGAGGCCGACGCTGAGCAGCACGACCGACAGCCAGCGCGCCTCGACGAAGACCCGGCCGCTCCACAGCAGCGAGCTCCCGGCGATCACGACGGCGGCGGCCACGCCGACCATCGCGGCGACGCGGAGCGGATGGGTGCGCGCTCCGCCCGGGTCGGGCAGCACGTCGATGTAGCGCGTCGAGCGGACTTCGCGGGTGGTTTCCTGCAGCAGGCCGTTGGCGGCGCCGGAGACCAGCCCGAACGCCCCCCAGAACACCCCGAAAACGGAGAAGCCGCTCGGCGCCAGGTCGCGGGCGGCCAGGTAGATCACCGCATAGCCGCACAGCGCGGTGAGCGCGGTTGCGGTGCCGACCCGGGCCATGCTGCCGCGCGCGATCGGCCCTGCTCCAGTGGAGGCTTGGGTACCGCCGACCTCGGGCATCGCCACAATTTGAAAATAGTAAGTGCGCCGGTGCCGGCGGCTGGCGGCGGCAATCGGCTTCGCTAGTGTGGGCGGCTGTCAGGAAGGACCCATGGCCGCCTTTCGCATCTTCGGTTTCTCGCTGTTACTCACCGTGGCGGCCCTCGCGCTCGGGTATGCGCACGGCGGCCTTGACGCCCTGTTTCTGTTGCTGGCCCTGGCCGTACTGGAGGTGTCGCTGTCGTTCGACAACGCCATCATCAACGCCGGGATCCTGAAGCGGATGAGCTCGTTTTGGCGCCAGATGTTTCTGACGCTCGGCATCTTGATCGCGGTTTTCGGGATGCGTCTGGTCTTTCCGTTGCTGATCGTGTGGGCGACCGCCGGACTCGACCCGGTGCGCGCGATGAAGCTGGCGCTCAATCCGCCGCCGCACGGGGCGCTGGAATTTCCCGACGGCTCGCCCAGCTACGAAAAGTTGATCATCTCGGCCCACCCGCAGATCGCGGCTTTCGGCGGGATATTCCTGTTGATGCTGTTTCTCGATTTCGTGTTTCACGACCGGGACATCAAGTGGCTCAAGTGGATTGAGATCCCGTTCGCCCGCATCGGGCGGCTCGGGCAGGTGTCGGTGGTGGTGGCCGGCGTTGCGCTGGTCCTCGCCGGCACGCTGTTGACGCACTCGGGCGAGGAGCGTGCGACGGTGCTGACGGCCGGGATGCTGGGCCTGGTCACGTATCTGGTCGTCAACGGCCTGAGCCGGGCGTTTCGGCCGTCGAGCGTCGAGACTACGGACGCCAACGCGGCCGGCGCGACCGGCAGGGCCGGACTGATGCTGTTCCTGTATCTCGAGATGCTCGACGCCGCGTTCTCGTTCGACGGCGTCACCGGCGCGTTCGCGATCACCTCGGACCCGATCGTGATCGCGCTCGGCCTCGGGCTGGTGGGCTCGATGTTCGTCCGGTCGATCACCATTTACCTGGTCCACCAGGAAACGCTGGACCGTTACGTCTACCTGGAACACGGCGCGCATTGGGCGATCGGTGTGCTGGCGGTGATCATGCTGTTTTCCATCGAGCCGCGCTTCCAGATCCACGAAGTCATCACCGCGTCGGTGGGCGTCGTCTTCATCGGGGCGGCGTTGGGCTGGAGCGTGTTGCGCAATCGGCGGATCGCCAGGGCCGCCGCGGCGACGGCTTAGGCCTCGATCTGCCCGGCGATGCGGCGTTCGATGGCGGCGCGCGCCGGGGCCGGCAGCACGATCAGGCCGTCGAGTTCCTTGCTCGCCCGCGCGTAGGCGCTCTGCCGTTCCTCACGCGTGGCCGCCTCGTCCTGCGCCAGGTCCAGCAGGTGCTGGGCGCGCGCCAGCCGCTGCTGTTCGTCCTCGGAGAAGTCGCTGCGCCGTCGCCGAATCGCCTCGGCCTCGGCGATCTCGAACGCGCTGATGTATTCGTGGACGGCGTTGCGGTATTCCAGTTGCGCGTCGCGGTCGCCGAGCAGGTCGTCGGGCCGCTCAGGCCGCAGCAGGTCGGCGTGCCGCTTGGCCTTGTGAAACGCGATGGTCAGCGGCGCGCGCATGTCGGTCATCATCGGGAAGTCGAGAAGTTTGGCGATGTCGACCTCGTAGTCCAGCCACCGGGCATCCGTGCGGTCATGTGCCGCAAGGACTTTCGCGAGCGCACGGCGGTCGCTTTCCCCGTCGTCCCGCGCGCGGCCGGACGCCTGGGCCACGGCGATCTTGGCCTGCTGCTTGAGCCGATACCGTTCCAGCCGTCGATCGGCCCGGCGCTCGCTGGCGGCGGCGAGAGCTCGCAGGCCCCCACCGATCGCGCCGCCCAGTGGAAAGACCAACCACCAGAAATTCGCGGCGAAATGCAGAACGGGCGTCACATCGCCAGGATGCCACCGAGAATCGGTGCGCGGTTACGCCCGCAGCGTTAGTGCCCTTCGGCCTTGAACCGCTCCACCGAGCGCTGCACCTCAGCTTCCGCCTCGGCCCGCCCGACCCAGTTGGCCGTCTTGACGTATTTGCCCGGCTCCAGCGCCTTGTATTGGGAGAAGAAGTGCTTGATCACGTCCAGTTCGAATGACGGAACGTCCGCGATGTCTTGGATCTGGTCCCACCGGTGGTCGCCGGCCGGAACGCACAGCACCTTGTCGTCACCGCCGGCCTCGTCGGTCATCTGGAACATTCCGACCGGCCGCGCCTCGACCGTCACGCCTGGGAACAGCGGCTCGGGCAGCAGCACCAGCGCGTCCAGCGGGTCGCCGTCCTCGCCGAGGGTGTCCTCGATGAAGCCGTAGTCGGTCGGGTAGACCATCGACGTGTAGAGGTAGCGGTCCAGACGGACCCGTCCCGTCTCGTGATCGACCTCGTATTTGTTCCGCTGGCCTTTCGGGATCTCGATGATCACGTCGAATTGCACCGTCTCGGCTCCTTGAGTCTGGGTAGGTCAGTGCGTTGCGGATCTACCCTAGTCGAGCGGAATGCGGCCGATTCGGCAGAATGGGACCAGACAGTCAGGAGAGTGATGGGTCCTACTCGCTGGCGGAAATCCACCCCTGTGTTAATCGGGTTGGCCGTGCTGGCGTTTGTCGCCGCGGTGGTGGCGGCGGCGACGTTCTTCACCACGGGTGGGCACGGCGGCAGCGGCGCGCGGGTTGCGGTACCGCCGCCGCGGCCGCCCGTCGTCAAGCCGGGCATGGTCCCGGTCAGCGACTCGGCCGAAACACCCACCGTCCCCGGGGTGGCGGCCGCGCTGGCGCCGGTGGCGGGCGATCCGAACCTGGGCAGGTTGGGCGGCCGCATCACCGACGCGATGACCGGCAAAGAGCTATGGCAGGTGGCCGACGACGTGCCGTTCGTCCCGGCGTCCACGAACAAGGTGCTGACCGCGGCCGCCGCGTTGCTGACGCTGGATCGGCAGGCCCGGATCAGCACCCGGGTGGTCGCCGGCGGCCCGAACGCCCAGGGGCCCATCGTGCTCGTCGGTGCCGGGGATCCGACGCTGTCGGCGGCGCCGCCGGACGTCCCCACCTGGTACCGGGGCTCGCCACGCCTCAGCGACCTGGTCGAGCAGATCCGCCGCAGCGGGGTGACACCGACGGCCGTGCAGGTGGACACCTCGGCGTTCACCGGGCCGACGATGGCGCAGGGCTGGGATCCCTCGGATGTCGACAACGGTGACATCGCGCCGATCGAATCGGTGATGATCGACGCCGGGCGCATCCAGCCCAGCACGGTCAATTCGCGGCGGTCGCGAACCCCCGCGCTCGATGCCGGACGGGAGCTGGCCAAGGCCCTCGGCCTGGATCCGGGCGCGGTGACGATCGGCACGGCGCCGTCCGGCGCGCGGCAGCTGGCCGTGGTGCAGTCCGCGCCGTTGGTCCAGCGCCTGTCGGAGATGATGGACCACTCCGACAACGTGCTGGCCGAATGCATCGGCCGCGAGGTGGCCGCCGCGATCAACCGGCCGCGCAGCTTTGCCGGCGCGGTCGACGCGATCACCAACCGGTTGAGCACCGGGCACATCGACACCACCGGGGCAGCGCTGATGGATTCCAGCGGGCTATCGGTCGACGACCGGTTGACGGCCAAGACGCTCGACGGCACGGTGCAGGCGGCCGCGGGTCCGGATCAGCCGGCGTTGCGGGCGCTGCTGGATTTGCTTCCGATCGCCGGCGGCAGCGGGACGTTGGCCGACCGCTTCCTCGACACGGCCACCAACCAGGGGCCGGCCGGCTGGCTGCGGGCCAAGACCGGTTCGTTGACCGCCATCAACGCGTTGGTCGGCGTCCTCACCGACCGCAGCGGCCGGGTACTGACTTTCGCGTTTCTGTCCAATGCCGCCGGCCCCAACGGCCGCAACGTGATGGATGCGCTGGCGAGCAAGCTGTGGACATGCGGGTGCACATGAGCCCGCCGTCCGATCTGACCCTCGGCACCGCCGTCGATTGGCGCTTCGCGGCCACCGTCGGAGTTCGGCTGGCCCGCCCGGGTCCGCCGTCCAGCGACTACACCCGCCGTCAGGCCATCGACGAGCTCACGGTCGCGGCCGCGAAAGCCGAGCCGCCGGTGCGCGACGTCACCGGCCTGGTGACCAACGGCGCGGTGCCCGCGGCGCGGATCGTCGACCGGCCCGAGTGGGTTCGAGCGGCCGCAGAGTCGATGCGCGTGATGACGAATGGGAGCGAAAAGCCGCGCGGATTCCTCACCGGCCGGATCACCGGGGCGCAGACGGGAGCCGTGCTGGCGTTCGTGTCGTCCGGGATCCTCGGCCAGTACGACCCATTCGCCACTAATAACGGGGCCAAAGAGGGCTGCCTGCTGCTGGTGTATCCGAACGTCATCGCCGTCGAGCGTCAGCTGCGGGTCGAGCCCACCGACTTCCGGTTGTGGGTGTGCCTGCACGAGGTGACCCACCGGGTTCAGTTCACCGCCAATCCCTGGCTGTCCGAATACATGTCGCAGGCGCTGGGGTTGCTGACCCGCGACGCCGGCGAAGACGTCGGGCAGGTGATCAATCGGCTCGCCGACTTCGTGCGCAACCGCGGCGCCGCGGAACCGGACGCCAACTCGTCGGGGATCCTCGGGCTGGTGCGCGCCGTCCAGTCCGAGCCCCAGCGCCAGGCCCTGGATCAACTGCTGGTCCTCGGCACGCTGCTGGAAGGCCACGCCGACCACGTGATGGATGCCGTCGGACCGATGGTGGTGCCGTCGGTGGCAACCATCCGCCGTCGATTCGACGAGCGTCGCCACCGCAAGCAACCACCGTTGCAGCGGCTGCTGCGCGCCCTGCTGGGCCTCGACGCCAAACTCAGCCAATACACCCGCGGCAAGGCGTTCGTCGACCATGTGGTGGGCAAGGTCGGGATGGAGCGGTTCAACACCATCTGGTCGGGCGCCGACACGCTGCCGTTGCCCGCCGAGATCGAAGATCCCCAGCGATGGATCGACAGGGTGCTGTAGGGCAGCTGCGCGCGGCTGTCGAGGATTTCGTCAGGGCCCATCCGGTCACCCAATGGGGGGTCGCGCTGTCCGGCGGTCCGGACTCGCTGGCGCTCACCGCCGTGGCGGCCCAGTTGCGACCCACGACGGCGCTGATCGTGGATCACGGCCTGCAGTCCGAGTCGGCAGCCGTCGCCGAAACCGCACGGGCGCAAGCGGTTTCGCTGGGATGTGTTGACGCACAGGTGCTTTGCGTGACGGTGGGGAACGACGGCGGTCCGGAGGCGGCCGCGCGCGCTGCCCGCTACGCCGCGTTGGCGGCCTACCGCGACGGGCCGGTGCTACTGGCGCACACGCTCGACGATCAAGCCGAAACGGTGCTGCTGGGCCTGGGTCGCGGTTCCGGGCCGCGCTCGATCGCCGGTATGCGTGCCTACGATCCGCCGTGGGGCCGGCCGCTGCTGGGGGTGCGGCGGGCCGTGACGCACGCCGCCTGCCAGGAGCTGGGCCTGACCGCGTGGCAGGACCCGCACAACACCGACCGCCGCTTCACCCGAACCCGGCTGCGCCTCGAGGTGCTGCCACTGCTGGAGGAGGTGCTGGGCGGCGGGGTGGCCGAGGCGCTGGCCCGCACCGCGACGGCTTTGCGCGCGGACACCGAGTTGATCGATGCCCTTGCCGCGCAGGCGTTGCCAGGTGTCACGGCGGGCGCCGGGTTGCACGCCCCGGCCCTGGCCGCGCTGCCCGATCCGGTTCGACGGCGGGTGATCCGCGGCTGGCTGCTGAGTGGCGGAGCAACGGGGTTGACGGACAAGCAGATCAGGGGCGTGGACACGCTGGTCACCGCCTGGCGGGGGCAGGGCGGGGTGGCCGTCGGGTCGCCGTTGCGCGGTGAGCGGTTGATCGCCGGACGGCACGACGGCGTCCTGACGCTGCGACGCGAGCCTGTGTAAATCGGCACTGGCGTTGGTTGTTCGCCCGTCGGCGTGGCACGCTGTGGGCGTGGCCCAGATCTCCTCGGCGATCACCCCCGCTCAGCCGGTAGACCTGTATCCGGGGGATATCAAGTCTGTGCTGCTCACCGCCGAGCAGATTCAGGCCCGCATCGGCGAACTGGGCGAGCAAATCGGCAGCGACTACCGCGACGTCGCCGCGCAGACCGGCCAGGATCTGCTGTTGATCACCGTACTCAAGGGCGCGGTGATCTTCGTCACCGATTTGGCCCGCGCTATTCCGGTGCCGACGCAGTTCGAATTCATGGCCGTCAGCTCCTACGGCTCCTCGACTTCGTCGTCGGGGGTCGTGCGGATCCTCAAGGACTTGGACCGCGACATCAACGATCGCGACGTGCTGATCGTGGAGGACGTCGTCGACTCCGGTCTGACCTTGTCGTGGCTCTCGCGGAACCTCACCACCCGGCATCCGCGCTCGCTTCGGGTGTGCACGCTGCTGCGTAAGCCCGACGCGATGCACGCCAACGTCGACATCGCCTACGTCGGCTTCGACATTCCCAACGAGTTCGTGGTGGGCTACGGCCTGGATTACGACGAGCGCTACCGCGACCTGTCGTATATCGGGACGCTGGATCCCCGCGTCTACCAGTAGCGCCTTAGTCGAGCTCCCACACCGCGGTCACCGAGAAGCTGACGGTCTGCTGGCCGGGCTCTAGCGGGACCGCGGCCATGCTGCGAGGTGGCGCCGGCGGTCCGCCCGGCGTGGGTGCGCCGCCCGTCGCCTCCGAAATCGACAGCACCCTGCCCAGCCGCAGCCCCGACAATTGCGCGTACTGGTCGGCGCGGTTCTTGGCGTCGTTGAAAGCCCGTGCGCGAGCGTCCTTTACCAGTTGCGAGTCGTCAGCGATGGAGTAACTCACCGAGCTGATCCGCGTCGCGTCGCCGCCGGTGTTCACGATCAACGCGAGCATTCGGGACGCGGCGTCGGTCGGGTGGATCTTGACCCGGATCGCGTTGGTGGCGCGGTAGCCGGTGATGGTCGCGGTGCCACTGCCGTATTGGGGCTCGAGGTTCACCGTCGTGGTGCTGATGTCCTTGCGGTCGAGCCCGGCGCCTACCAGCGCGTTGATGACCGCTTGCTGACGGTCGTTGGTCTGGTTCATCGCGGCGGTGACGTCGGTCGCGGTGAATTCGATGCCGACGTCGGCCGTCAAGGTGTCCGGGACGCCTTGAACTTGCCCCGATCCCAAAACGGTTACTTGACGCGGATTTGCGCCCGGCGCGGGCGCCGAATTGTGCTTGTCGCACGCCGACAGAGTGGTGACGGCCAATCCGGCGGCAAGCACAGCGATGGACCGGCGGACAAACCTCGGGGCGCTTCTTGCGATCGACATGTGTGGACACTAGCGCAGGCGATCGGGGCAAAGGATAGCCTGTACCGCGGCAACTGCGTAGAAATTCATATGTAACTCCAATCATATTGGTTCACAACATCTTTCACATAAGAAGCCAATGTTCCAGCACATTCACGCAGCTAAGTGAACAGTCATCGACTCCGCAATGAATTGGCACCGCTGGAGCTGTCGTATCCGGGCGCGGATGACTTAGCGTCCTGAAAGCCGTTGAACCGAAGCGTTTTTGAGGAGAAAGCATGTCTTTTGTCGTCGCGCATTCCGACGTAATGGCCGCGGCCGCCGCGGAACTGCACACGATCAATGCCGCGGTGCGGGCCGGAAACGCGGCCGCGGCAGCCCCGACCATCGGGGTGTCTCCCGCCGCGGCCGATGTGGTGTCGATGCTGACCGCTGCGCAGTTCGCCTCGCACGGACGGCTCTATCAGGAGATCAGCGCCCAGGCCGCGACGCTGCGCGAGCAGTTGGCCAGCACGCTCGGCATCAGCGCCGGTTCGTATGCGGCGACCGAGGCGGCCAACACCGCCACGGTGGCGTGACCGAGGGGGACTCATGCTGGATTTCGCGCAGCTGCCGCCGGAGATCAATTCGGCGCTGATGTATTCCGGGCCCGGCTCGACGCCGCTGCTGGCGGCCGCGACGGCCTGGGACGGACTCGCCACCGACCTGCAGGCCACCGCGTCCGCCTACGGGTCGCTGATCGCCGGCCTGACCGACGGACCGTGGCACGGTCCGGCAGCGGCGTCCATGGCCGCCGCGGCCGCGCCCCACGTCGCGTGGCTGCACGGCACCGCCGGACGGGCGGAACGGGCCGGGGCCCAGGCCGTTATGGCGGCCGCCGCCTACGAGGCGGCATTCGCCCAAACGGTGCCTCCACCGGTGATCGCGGCCAACCGGGCGCTGTTGATGGCCTTGCTCGCGACCAACTTCCTCGGCCAGAACACCGCGGCGATCGCGGCCACCGAGGCGCACTACGCCGAGATGTGGGCTCAGGATGCGGCCGCGATGTACGGCTATGCCGGTGCGTCGGCGGCGGCGTCGACGTTGCCGCCGTTCAACCCCGCGGCGCCCACGACCAACCCGGCCGGGCCGGCCAGCCAAGCCGCCGCGGTCGCCCAAGCGGTCGCGGGCGCCACCGGCGCCGACGGGGCCCAGGCGATCCCCACCGCGCTGCGGGGCCTCGCCGGGTTTTCACCGACGTCGCTTGTCGAGTTCACCCCAACCCCCAACGGCGACGGGATCGTCGTCGGCGGCGTGCTCGGCGATGTGCTGGAGGGGTTGACCGGATCGGCGACGCTGGATGCCAGCACGCCGTTCGACACGTTTATCCGATTGATTTCTCCCACAAGGCTTTTCACCACCGCGTTCAAGGACATCCAGGGCCTCGCCCAGGCCATGATGCCTCAGGCCGCGAAGGCGGCGGAGGGCGCCGCGAAGGCCGTCGAGACGTTGCCGCGTGCGGTTTCGGGCGCCGTGGGCGGTGCTGCGGCAGCGGTGGGCAAGGCTGCGTCGATAGGGGGACTGTCGGTTCCGGCGTCCTGGGCCGGTGCGGCCCCGGCGGCGAACCCCGTGACGGTAGGCCTCAACGGCCTCGGAGCCGCCGCGGCCGCCGAACCGGCCACGAACACGTTGGGCGGGTTGCCCGTGGTGGGCGCCGGGGGAGGGCGGGGCCTGGCCCACCTTGCGCCGCCCCGATACGGATTCAAGCCGACCGTGATGGCGCAATCGCCCGTGGGCGGTTAGAGCTCGTTACCTACTCGCGGGGAGCGTCCGGCGTCGGAAACTGCAACACCCGGCGTCGAGTGGTGTCCTGAAACGGGCCCACGGAGCTCGGGTCGGCTAAGGCCCCGCGCACGTCTTCCAGCGTGACGAGGCCGAGTTCGACCTGTAGCCAGGTGGCGCTCAGTCCGAACGCGTGGGCCGCGCGCCTGGCCTCCTCGGCGTCCGGGAAGTCGTCGGCGTTTGCCCGTCCCGCCTCGCCGTACCACCGCCCCTTGGTGACGCCGCAGGCGTCGCGCAACTGCTCGACCGTGATGTCGCGGTTCAGCGTCGCCTCGAGGAGGCGCCTCAACTCCCAGCCGTCAGCGTTCGTCCGTGGCATCCGACAAGCGTAACCAGATGCCGAAAGCCGGTCAAACGATCCTGACCTGGGATGTCGGGACCGGAAAAAAGAATTTGTAGTCCAGAACTAGACATTTATTCCAGTTTTATGAAAAAGTGTCCCCAGTTCGTCCACAAAACGCACCACCGGTTCCCGCCAGAAGGAGAAAGCCCCATGTCGTTTGTGATCACACTGCCGGAGCAGCTGAGCGCTGCCGCGGGTCGGCTACAGGCGATTGGCGCGGCCGTCAGCGCGGCCAATGCGGCCGCGGCGTTTCCGACCACCGGAGTGGTGCCCGCCGCAGCCGACGCGGTGTCGGCGATGACCGCGGCACGCTTCGCCGGTTACGGCCAGATGTATCAGGCAATCGGCGCGCAGGCCGGCGTGATCCACGAACAGTTCGTCCAGACCTTGGGAGTCAGCGCCAACGCGTACGCGGACACCGACGCGATCAACGCGATGCAGGTCGCGGGTGGCCATGCGGTCACCGGGGCGCCGGCACGCATGGTTCCCGCAACGCCCGCACGCGTGCCGACCGGCCCCGCCCGCGTCGCGCCCGCACGTATGCCCGCTGGGCCGGCCGCACCCGCCCGCACGGTTCCCGCTGCGCCTGGTCGGGTACCTGCCGCGCCCACACGCGTTGCCCCAGCTGCGCCGGCAGCGGTGGCGCCTGCGACGGGAGGTGCCTACGGAGGTTATTACGGCGCGCCCCGTGGCGGCGGCTGGGGCGGTAACTACAACTACGGGGCGCCGCGTGGCGGTGGCTGGGGCGGTAACTACACCCCGCACGGCGGTGGCTGGGGCGGTAACTACACGCCGCACGGCGGTGGCTGGGGCGGTAACTACACGCCGCACGGCGGTTACGCTGCTCCGCACGGCGGCGGGATGCTCGAAAAGGTGTCCTCATGACGACGCGGCCCGACAACCCGACCGACGGC
>NZ_MBET01000009.1:0-72839 GCF_001954215.1 Mycobacterium sp. IS-2888 | reverse complement strand
CGACGACAGCTTCTTCGCCCTGGGCGGACACTCCCTCTCAGCGACCCGACTCGTCGCGCGCATCCGCACCGAACTCGACGTCGAAATCCCCATCCGAGCAATCTTCGACGCCCCCACCATCACCCAACTCGCCCAATGGATCGCCCGAGAACCCTCTTCTGAGTTCGTGGATCCGTTGGCGACCGTCTTACCGCTCCGCTTAGGCGGAACCAAGCCGCCGGTGTGGTGCATCCACCCGGCGGGTGGAATGGCGTGGGGTTACCGCGGGCTGGCCGAGCATCTTCATGACCGGCCCATCTACGGGTTGCAGGCGCGAGGACTCGACGGCAAGACGCCGTTCGCGGCGTCGATACCCGCCATGGCGAACGACTACGTCGAGCAAATACTGGCCGTGCAGCCGCAAGGGCCCTTCATTCTGCTGGGTTGGTCCTTCGGCGGTGTGGTGGCTCATGCGATGGCGGCAGAGCTCCAGCGCCGCGAACACGAGGTCGCACTGTTGGGGCTGATCGCCAGCGTTCCTAGGTATGAGGACGACCCGCTATTACTGTCAGACTTCTCCGAAAGCGATACCCGCAGCCTGATCAACGCATGGGCGAACGATCGCTACGGTGTTTCGATCGACGATCCTGAATACGAATCGCTGGCGAACGTCGTCATCGCCTTGACCAAAAATAGTGTCGAAATGCTCAACGACTTCGTGTCGCCAAGCTACGACGGTCGCTCGGTACTGTTCATACCGACTGTCAACGAGCCAAGACCACCGGAGGAATACCTCGCGGCATGGGCGCCGTACCTGAAAGGAACTGTGTCCGCCCACAAAATTGAAAGCCAGCATTCTGACATGGACATGCCGGAGCCGATTGCCGCGATCGGCCAAATACTCGAGCACGAGCTGGAAAGAACTACCCAGTGACGAACGTGCCAGCCCGCCAACGCGCCGACGTAGCGGGTCAGCTCAGCCCGCTGACCTTGTCCATCATCACGTGTGCGATGTCGACGGCGGTGGTGTCGACGTCGTGCGACCCCGGGTAGGAAGGGTCCACCGCACCGAAAAACGCCACATCGACTTCGACGAGGCAATTCCCCCGAACGCCGATGGCGCGCGCCTTGGGGATGGGTTCGCCCGGCGGCGCGGGTGTCAATTGTTTCTCCACCAGGGTCGCCGCGACAACCGAATCGGCGACGCGCACGTCGGAAACCTTGTCCGAGAAGCTCATTCCGGGACGGTCGATGATGATGCTGGGGCTGTCGCTGGTCACGGTGGTGCCGTCGCAGTCGCGCCACTGCTGCGAGAACTTTTGGAAAAGCGCGCCGGCGCCCGCGGCGCTGGACAAGGCGACCACACCCTCCGAAGCGCTCATCACCTTCGCCGCGTGCAGGTTCCACCACGATTCCCGCGCGACATTCACGACATCAGCGGATCCGTAGACCTTGGTGATCATCATCGAGGTGACGCCCGCGCAGTTAGCCGGCGACACCAGCTCGACGCCCGGCGACAACATCTCGGGACCGCCAAACCGCGGCGGAACGATCGACATGGCTTCGAAGGTCTGGTTGAGCATCTTTGACAGCGCGGCATCGTCGAGCAGGACCTGCTTAATGGCTGGGCCCGTGAGCGGATGCGGCCGCAGGGTCGGCGCCGGCCGCGCCGTGCCGTCGATCGCCGTCGTGCACGCGGTGGCCAGCGCTGCGACCAACAGCGCCACCGCGGTGCGCCAGCTGGGCCTCATCTACTTCTTTGCCTTGTCCCCCGCGGCATCGGTGGACAACGCGGCCACAAACGCTTCCTGCGGCACCTCGACCCGTCCGATGGTTTTCATCCGCTTCTTGCCTTCCTTCTGCTTTTCCAGAAGTTTGCGCTTGCGGGTGATGTCACCGCCGTAGCACTTGGACAGCACGTCCTTGCGGATCGCTCGAATATTTTCGCGCGCAATGATTTTCGAGCCAATCGCCGCCTGCACCGGCACCTCGAACTGCTGGCGCGGGATCAGTTCCTTGAGCTTGGTGGTCATCTTGTTGCCATAGGCATACGCCGAATCCTTGTGCACGATCGCGCTGAACGCGTCGACGGCCTCGCCCTGCAGCAGGATGTCGACCTTGACCAGCTGTGCCTCTTGTTCGCCGGCCTCCTCGTAGTCGAGGCTGGCATAACCGCGGGTGCGCGACTTCAGCGAATCGAAGAAGTCGAAGATGATCTCGCCCAGCGGCATCGTGTAGCGCAGTTCCACCCGTTCGGGTGACAGGTAGTCCATCCCGCCGAGCTCGCCGCGGCGCGACTGGCAGAGCTCCATGATGGTGCCGATGAACTCGCTGGGGGCGATGATGGTGGTCTTCACGACGGGCTCGTAGACGGTGCGGACCTTGCCCTCCGGCCAGTCCGATGGGTTGGTCACCACGATCTCGGTGTCGTCCTCTTTGATCACCCGGTAGACGACGTTCGGCGACGTCGAGATCAGGTCCAGGTCGAACTCGCGCTCCAGGCGCTCGCGGGTGATCTCCATGTGCAGCAGGCCCAGGAACCCGCAGCGGAACCCGAAGCCCAGCGCCACCGACGTCTCCGGTTCGTACGTCAGGGCGGCGTCGTTGAGTTGCAGCCGGTCCAGGGCGTCGCGCAGATCCGGATAGTCGGAGCCGTCGACGGGGTACAGGCCCGAGTAGACCATCGGCGTGGGTTCGCGGTAACCGGTCAACGCTTCGGTGGCGCCGTGCCGGGCGGTGGTGACGGTGTCACCGACCTTGGACTGCCGCACGTCCTTCACCCCGGTGATCAGGTAGCCGACCTCGCCCACCCCCAGGCCCTCGCTGGCCTTCGGTTCGGGCGAGACGATGCCGACCTCGAGCAGCTCGTGGGTGGCGCCGGTGGACATCATCGCGATGCGTTCGCGCGGGGTGATCTTGCCATCCACCACGCGGACATACGTCACCACGCCGCGATAGATGTCGTAGACGGAGTCGAAGATCATCGCGCGGGTCGGGGCGTCGGCATCGCCTTGGGGCGGCGGCACCTCCCGCACCACATGGTCGAGCAGGTCCGCGACGCCCTCCCCGGTTTTCCCGGACACCCGCAACACGTCGCCGGGTTCGCAGCCGATGATGTGGGCGATCTCGGCGGCGTAGCGATCGGGGTCGGCCGCGGGGAGGTCGATCTTGTTGAGCACCGGGATGATGTGCAGATCTCGATCCAGCGCCAGATAGAGGTTGGCCAGCGTCTGAGCTTCGATGCCCTGCGCCGCGTCGACCAACAGCACCGCGCCCTCGCAGGCTTCCAGCGCGCGGGACACCTCGTAGGTGAAGTCGACGTGGCCCGGGGTGTCGATCAGGTGCAGGACGTAGTCTTCGTCTCCGACTTTCCACGGCAGCCGCACGTTCTGCGCCTTGATGGTGATGCCGCGCTCACGCTCGATATCCATCCGGTCGAGGTATTGGGCACGCATCGACCGCTCGTCGACGACGCCGGTGAGCTGAAGCATCCGGTCGGCGAGCGTGGACTTGCCGTGATCGATGTGGGCGATGATGCAGAAATTCCGAATCTGCGCCGGCGCCGTGAAGGTCTTGTCGGCGAAACTGCTGATGGGAATCTCCTGGTCGACTGGCGGTTCGGTGGTGCGTCAAGGGTATCCACGCGTCGCGGCCCGGACACAATTGGCGCGTCTATGCTGCGAATATGCCGTCTCCCCGGAAATCGCAGTGGAAGACGTTTCAGCGCTTCGCGGAGAACCTGGTTTTCGATCGCGCTCCGCGGCTGGTACGGCAGGTGCAGAACTCGCAAGCCGTGCTGCGGGAACTCCAGCACGCGGTGAAGATCACCGCGAACGTCATCGCCGCCGTCGCTCCGCAGCCGCCGGCCGCGATCACCGCGGGCCGCCCGGTGACCAGCACCAGCTTTCCCACCGCGCAGCGCGCCCGCAAACTGGTCTACGCGCCGGACCTCGACGGCCGCGCCGACCCCGGGGAAATCGTGTGGACATGGGTGGTCTACGAGGACGATCCCACCCGTGGCAAGGACCGGCCGGTGCTGGTCGTGGGCCGTGACCGCAGCGTGCTGCTCGGGCTGATGGTGTCCAGCCAGGAGCGTCACGCCAACGACCCCGACTGGGTTGGGATCGGTTCCGGCGCTTGGGATTACGAGGGCAGACCGAGCTGGGTCCGGCTGGACCGGGTGCTCGACGTGCCCGAGGAAGGGATACGACGCGAGGGCGCGATCCTGCGACGCGAGATCTTCGACGTGGTGGCCGCCCGGCTGCGGGCCGAGTACGCCTGGCGCTGATCGTGCGGCGGGTCAGCCCTGCGTGATGTAGGACTGCAGCTGCTGCTGCTCGGCCTCGAGTTCTTCCATCCGGGTCTTCACCACGTCACCGATGCTGACGATGCCGATCAGCTTTTTGCCCTCCAGCACCGGCACGTGGCGCACCCGGTTCTTGGTCATCAGCATGGTCAACGAGTCGACCGTGTCGGACTTGGTGCACGTGGCGATCGTGGAGGTCATGATCTTCGAGACCGGGCGGGACAGCACGCTCGCGCCGTGTTTGTGCAGTTGGCGCACGACGTCGCGTTCCGACACGATCCCGACGACACCTTCGGCACCAACCACGACCATGGCGCCGATGTTCTGCTCGGCGAGGCCGGCGAGCAGCTCCTTGACGGTTGCCTCGGGGTTGATCGTCACCACCGCCGCACCCTTGTTGCGCAAAACGTCCGCGATCCGCATTCAGGCCTCCCAGGCGGTTGTGAGCTGCTTCACATCAGGCTACGGCCAACTTGCGCGGCGGGAAAGCCGACTCGAGGACCGAGAGCCGATGCTGTCCATTACCCTCACACCCCCGCCCCGAAACAAACCTGACGAGGGTGCGCAGAATGCCGGACGTGACGGCGTGTCGGCGTACAGACACGCACGTTCGCCGACGGTGTCCGCGAGGATAGGGCCATGATCGAGGTCACCCTGCTCGGAACCGGAAGCCCCATCCCCGACCCGAACCGCGCCGGGCCGTCGACCCTGGTGCGGGCCGGCGGGCAGGTGTTCCTCGTGGATTGCGGCCGCGGCGTGCTGCAACGTGCGGCCGCGATCGGCGTGGGCGCCAGCGGACTATCGGCGCTGCTGCTCACCCACCTGCACAGCGATCACATCGGCGACCTCGGCGACGTGCTGATCACGCGCTGGGTCAGCACCTTCAGCCCGGAGCCCGTCCCGCTGCCTATCATCGGACCGCCCGGCACCGCGGAAACGGTTGAGGCAACGCTGAACGCATTGCGCCACGACATCGGTTACCGCATCGCTCACCACGCCGACCTCAACGCGCCGCCGCCCGTCGACGTCCACGAATACACCGAGGGGCCGGTGTGGGACCGCGACGGCGTCTCGATCCGGGTGGCGCCTACCGATCACCGGCCGGTGGCGCCCACCATCGGGTTCCGGATCGAATTCGAGTCAGCATCGGTCGTGCTGGCCGGCGACACGGTCCCCTGCGAGAGCTTGGACGAATTGGCAACCGGTGCAGGCGCTTTGGTGCACACCGTGATCCGCAAGGACATCGTCTCGAACATCCCGCAACAGCGGCTGCAGGACATCTGCGATTACCACTCGTCGGTCGAGCAAGCGGCGGCGACCGCCGCCCGCGCGGGGGTGGGCACCCTGGTCATGACTCACTACGTGCCGGCCCTGGTCCCGGGGCAGGAGGAGCAGTGGCGGACGCTGGCCGCCACCGAGTTCGCCGGACAGATCGAGCTCGGCGACGACCTGCATCGGGTCGAAGTCACCTAGGCCGTCGCGGCGGACCTAGCTGCAGGCCGGCCGCCACCAGCCAGACCAGCGCCGCGACTCGTGCGATCGGCAGAAGCACACCCAGTTCCGGCCACGCCAGCACCAGCGCCGTCACTTCGGCGAGCGCGGCAACCGCCAGGCCGGCCCAGGCCAGCGGCCCGAGCAGCAAGCCCCGCGCGCGACCCGGCACGGCCATCCCGGCGACCAACAGGCCCAACGCCACCAAGTGGCCGGGGCCGCCGACCAGAAACGCCAACACGTAGATCGCCCGAACCAGCGCGGCGTCCGCGCTTATCTCGGATCGCGACAATGTCCAGCCCAACAACGCCGTCAGACCGAGCGCGCCGGCCGCCAAGGTCCCACCTGTTAGCGCGATCGCCGCCGCGGACCGGGCCACACCGAGCTGCCGCAACCGGGCGGCGGCCATCGCCGCGTAGATCGCCAGGGGTACCGACGATGCGAACACCGCGGTGGCGATCACTTGCAGCGCGACCGGCTCCGCCCGGACGTAGGCGACGACCGCACCCATCGGGCCATAGGGCAACGGCAGCACGCCGCCCAGCGCCACGCCGACTGCCACTCCGCCGAACAGTAGCCCGATGCACAGGAGCGCGAGGCCCGGCAAAACCGGCCGGCCCGGCGCTGACGAATCTTGCATCCGGCCATCCCCTAGGCGAGCCGAGTGACCTCCACGATCACGTCGAGGTCGGTTGCGCCCTCGCCCGAGTAGATCCCTTTGAGCGGGGCGACGTCGGTGTAGTCGCGGCCGACGCCCACACTGACGTACTGCTCGGTGATTTCGGTGTCGTTGGTGGGGTCGTAGTTCCACCAACTCCCGGTCCAGGCTTGAATCCAGGCATGACTTCGCCCGTCGACGGTATCGCCCACGGTGGCGTTGCGTTTGGGGTGCAGATAGCCCGACACATAGCGCGCGGGAATTCCCATGCTGCGCAAGGTCATTAGCGACAGGTGCACGAAGTCCTGGCAGACGCCCTTGCCCTCGTGCAGTGCGTCGAGGCCGGACGAATGCACGCCGGTGGTACCCGGAAGGTAGTCGAGCTCCTCGTGCGCCCACTTGGCCGCGGCGACGACGGCTTCCTGGGGCTTATGGCTTTTCGCGATCTTCTTGCCCACGGACGCAACGCGTTTGCTTGTCGGGGTGTGTGCGGTGGGGCGGAGCAGTTCATCGAACCGGTCGATCACGGCCTCGGATCGCAGGTCGCCCCACCCCGCCTCCATCTCGGCCGGCTCCGGCGCTTCGGTCTCGATGACCGACGACGACGTCACGGTGAGGTCGGCGTGCGGCGCATGCAGATCGAACGCCGTCACGGCGGTGCCCCAATAGTCGATGTAGCGATAGGACCGCGTGGCCGGAATGGTTTCGACACGGTTGAGGATGACGTTCTGCCGGGTGTCCGACCGCGGCGTCAGCCGGGCTTCGTTATACGAGGCGGTCACCGGCGACTGGTATGCGTACCCCGTGGTGTGCACCACCCGCATCCGCCACATCAGGCGTCCCCCTTCCTGGTGGCCAATCCGGTCCGCTCGCCCGCATCCGACCACGCCACCCACGGGGTGACGTGGAAGTACTGCAGCGACAATGCTTCTCCGACATCGCGGCAGGTTCTCTGCAAGCCCGCCAAGCGGCTTTCGAGTGACTCCAGCAGCACACCGGGCTGCAAGAATTCCAGCTCGCTACGAGCCTGGCCGAGCAGCCGTTGCGCCTCCGCGGTGGCCCCGATTCGGCTCTGCGGATTGTGCAGCAACTCGTCGAGGTTGTGTTCGGCCAGCCGGAGCGAATAGAACACCGAACGCGGAAACAGCCGATCGAGCAGCATGAACTCGACCACCCGCGTCGCATCCAGCACCCCCCGGTAGGTGCGCAGGTAGGTGTCGTGCGCGCCCGCCGAACGCAACAGCGTTACCCATGCCGGCGATGACGCGCTGTCTCCGACCCGCGACAGCAACAACCGCACCGTCATGTCGACGCGCTCGATCGCGCGGCCCAGCAACAGGAAGCGGTATCCGTCGTCACGGGACAGCGTCGAGTCGGCCAGGCCGGCGAACATCGCGGCGCGACTTTCGATGAACGACAAAAACTCGTGTGGCCCAAGGCGTTTGGCGGCGCGTTCGCGTTCGGGCAGGGCATGGTAGGTGGTGTTCAGGCACTCCCAGATCTCACTGGACGTCACCTCGCGCGCCGACTTCGCGTTCTCGCGCGCCGCCGTGATCGCGTCGACGATCGAGCACCCACCCTTGTTGTCGGTGCTATAGGCGACGAGGTCGGTCAGCGACCACACATCCAGGTCGTGGTCCGGGGGCTCGATACCGAGGACGCGCAGCAGCAAGCGTGACGCCTGATCGGGATCGACGCTGGAATCCTCGAGCAGTTGGTGCAGCGCGACGTCGAGGATGCGCGCCGTGTCGTCCGCCCGCTCGACGTAGCGACCGATCCAATACAGCGCCTCGGCGTTGCGGGCCAGCATCAGCGGATCGCCTTCTGTCGTTGCTGCTGCTGTTGTTGCTGCTGTTGCTGCGGCTGCTCGTCCTGCGGCTGTTCGACCTGCAGCGGCTGTTGCGCCCGTGACCCGTCCGGAGCCGGGTCGGGGATGGATGTCGGCAGCGAACGCACCACCTCGGCGGCGCCCAGCTCCCTCGCGACGGCCGCGGCGCGCGGCGCGAGCACCCAGGTGTCCTTGGAGCCACCCCCCTGGCTGGAGTTCACCACCCGCGACCCCTCGACCAGCGCCACCCGGGTCAGCCCACCCGGCAGCACCCACACGTCGTCGCCGTCGTTGACCGCGAACGGCCGCAGGTCGACATAGCGGGGCGCCAGTTCGTCGTCGATCTGGGTCGGGACCGTGGACAGCTCCATCATCGGTTGGGCGATCCAGCTTCGGGGATCGTCGCGAATCTTCTTGCTGACGGCCGCCAGCTCCTTCTCGGAGGCCTCGGGTCCGAACACGATGCCGTAGCCGCCGGACCCCTCGACCGGCTTGACGACCAACTCGTCGATCCGGTCGAGCACCTCTTCCCGCTCGTCGTCCAGCCAGCACCGGTAGGTCTCCACGTTGGCCAGCAGCGGCTTCTCGCCCAGGTAGTACTCGATCATGGTGGGCACGTAGGTGTAGACCAGCTTGTCGTCGCCGACGCCGTTGCCGATCGCGCTGGAGATGACGACGTTGCCGGCCCGGGCCGCGTTGACCAAACCCGCCACCCCCAGCACCGAGTCGGCGCGGAACTGCAGCGGGTCCAAGAAGGCGTCGTCGATGCGCCGATAGATGACGTCGACTTGGCGCTCGCCCTCGGTGGTGCGCATGTACACCTGGTTGTCGCGGCAGAACAGGTCGCGGCCCTCGACCAGCTCGACGCCCATCTGCCGGGCCAGCAGCGAATGCTCGAAGTACGCCGAGTTGTAGACCCCGGGAGTCAGCACGACGACCGTCGGGTCCGCCTCGTTGGTGGCCGCGGAGTTGCGCAGCGCTCGCAATAGGTGCGAGGAGTAGTCGTCGACGGCACGCACGCGATGGGTGGCGAACAAGTTCGGGAAAACCCGCGCCATGGTGCGCCTGTTCTCCATGACGTATGACACCCCCGAGGGGGAGCGCAGGTTGTCCTCCAGGACGCGGAAATTGCCCTTCTCGTCGCGGATCAGGTCGATGCCGGCGACGTGGATTCGCACGCCGTTGGGCGGGACGATGCCCACGGCCTGGCGGTGAAAGTGCTCGCACGATGTGACCAGCCGGCGCGGGATGACGCCGTCGTTCAGGATCTCCTGGTCGCCGTAGATATCGTCGAGATACAGCTCGAGGGCTTTGACCCGCTGGGTGATGCCGCGCTCCAGCCGGCTCCACTCCGCGGCCGAGATCACCCGCGGCACCAGGTCCAGCGGGAAGGGCCGCTCCTGACCCGACAGCGAAAACGTGATGCCCTGGTCGAGGAACGCCCGGGCCAGCGCTTCGGACCTGGCCATGAGATCCGAGACGTCCGACGGCGCGAGCTCGGCGTAGATGCCCTTGTACGGGCCGCGGACGTTGCCCGCGGCGTCGAACATCTCGTCGAAGGCCATCGCGTAGGCGTCCGTGTGGTTGTATCCGCCGAAGATGCGCTCGGAGCGTGCCTGCGGTCGCGCCGGGCCGCGCGACCTCTGCCTGGTCTCCTCAAGCTGGCTCGTAAAACTCACTTTTCAGATGCTGCCTCAAATTGACGTTGCGGCAGGTCACGGTTTCCCCTTTTGGGAGAAAACGTAACCGACTGATAACCTGGGCAATCGCCGCCGGGTACATCGGGCGCCTCAAGCCAACACCGAATCTAAGAAGGAAACAACGCGTGGCCAACATAAAGTCGCAGCAGAAGCGCAATCGCACGAACGAGCGCGCCCGCCTGCGCAACAAGTCGGTGAAGTCTTCGCTGCGCACTGCCGTGCGCGCGTTCCGCGAGGCCACCGACGCCGGCGACAAGGACAAGGCCGCGGAGTTGCTGGTGTCGACCAACCGCAAGCTGGACAAGGCGGCCAGCAAGGGCGTTATCCACAAGAACCAGGCGGCCAACAAGAAGTCCGCACTGGCCAAGGCCCTGAACAAGCTCTGAGCCCGACGTCGCTCACCGGCCGCGGTCGGCCACCAGCTCGGCGACCTGCCTGACCGCGGATTCCAGCGCGTAGTCGGCGTCCGCGACGGCGCCCTTGACGTTGGCGTTGAGTTCCGCCACCACTTTCATCGCGACCGCCACCGTGTCGCGCGACCAGCGCCGGGCCTGTTTCTGCGCCTTCTGTACCCGCCAGGGCGGCATCCCCAGCTGTGCCGCAAGGCGGTAGGGGTCGCCCGACAGCGGCCCGACCCGGCCGATGGTGTGCACGGCCTCGGCCAGGGCGTCGGCCAGCACCACCAGGGGCTCGCCGCGCATCATCGCCCAGCGCAGCGCCTCTGTGGCTCCTTCGATGTCGCCGGCCACCGCCTTGTCGGCGATGTCGAACCCTTTCACCTCCGCTTTGCCGCTGTGATAGCGGCGCACCGCGGCCGCATCGACGGCACCGGCGGTGTCGGCGACCAGCTGCGAACAGGCCGAGGCCAGTTCGCGCACGTCGGATCCGACTGCGTCGAGCAGGGCGGTCACCGTCTCCTCGTCGACCTTGATGCGCAGCGCGCGGAACTCCTTGCGGATGAAGTCGATGCGCTCGCTGAGTTTGGTGATCCGCGCGCAGGGATGTACCTGCGCGCCGAGCTTTTGCAGCTCGCCGGCCAGCGCCTTGGCCCTCCCGCCGCCCGAGTGCACCACGACCAGCACCGTGCCGGCCGGGATGTCGGCGGCGGCCGCGGCGATCATCGCGGCCGCGTCCTTGCCCGCGTCGCCCGCGGCCTCCAGCACGACGATGCGCTCGTCGGCGAACAGTGACGGGCTCAGCAGCTCGGCGAGTTCGTAGGTGCTGACGTCGCCGGCCCGCATTCGGCTGACGGGCACGTCATTGGCGCCCGAGTCGGCGCCCGCACGCTGCCGCGCCGACCGCAGCACGTCGGCCACCGCCCGCTCGACCAGCAGTTCCTCGTCTCCCAGGACAAGGTGCAACGGCGCAGGCTCGCTCACCCCACGATGGTGTCACGTGGGTCCGACTAGGGCCCGCCCAGTCCGATGATGGTGACCCGCCACGCCCGGCTACGCCGCGCTTGGAATCGCCATTAGTCCCGACAGCGACCAGGCCGCCACCCACACGGCGAGCGCGGCGCCCGCCAGCCCGACCGCCACGCGAAACCCGTGCCGCCACAACACCCGCGTCAGCAGGACGACCATGACGGTGGCGCCGCCGACGATCAGCACGCCGGCCACGCCGGACGGAACGGGCACGGTCGCCGCGGGAACCTCGGCCGCCCAGCGCGCCACGCTCAGCACCCACCAGAGCTCGGGGCCGGCGAATCGGATCAACAGTTCGGCGCCGGCTGGCCACGACATGCACAAGACCGCCGCCGCGCTACCCAGCACCGTGATCGGCGCTATCGCCGGCGCCGCCGCGAGATTCGCGACCACGGCGACCAGGCTGAGCCGCCCCGAAATGGCGGCGACCAGCGGCGCGGTCACCGCATGCGCGGCACCCGCCACCGCGAGCGCATCGGCCAGCGGCTTGGGACAGCCTCTTGCGGCGAGGCGCCGCGACCAGACTGGCGCGATGACGACCAGCGCGGCCGTCGCCAGCACCGACAGCGCGAAGCCCACGTCGACGGCAAGGTGGGGGGCGACGGTCAGCAGTATCAGCACCGCCGCCGACAGGGCCGGAATCGCTTGCCGCCGGCGCGACGACAGGACCCCCGCCAGCGCGATGGCACCCATCACGGCCGCGCGCAACACGCTCGGCGTCGGTTGGACGACGATGACGAAGGCGACCAGTGCCACCGCGGCCAGCGCCACGGCCGCGCGCGGGCCGATCAGCCGGGCCGAGAACAGCACCGCCCCGCACACGATCGTGACGTTGGCCCCCGATACCGCGGTCAGGTGCGTCATGCCGGCGGCGCGAAAGTCGCGAGTGGTATCCGCGTTCACCGCCGCGGTGTCGCCGAGGACCAGGGCGGGCAGCATCGCGGCCTGCTCGGCGGGCAGAGCATCGCGGGCGGCGGCGGCGAACCGCGTGCGCACAGCGTGAGCGGCCCGCTGCACCGCGCCGGCCTCGCCCATCGTCGGGCGGCCCGTCGCGTTGAGCACGGCGACCGTCAGGTCATGACGGGCCGGACGGTTGATGCGCGCGGTGAAACGCACCGGCTGGCCGGCCATCACGCCACCGAAGTCCGACGTACGCGCGAAAACGACTACCCGGCCCGACATTTCGTCGGTGCGCAGCTGCCGCAAGGTGGCGCGAAACATCAGCCTGCCCCGGCCCACCGGGCGCGGGCTCTCGGTTGGGGTAACCGTCACCGGCGCGGCGGCGCCGAACGCCGCGGCGACGGGATGGCGCGCCACCGCGTCCGTGCGCAGGGCAATCGCCAGCCCGAAGCCCGCACCCACGACACCGATCGCCAGCACGCCGGCGCCGATCGCCCGCGGGCGCGCGTGCCTGCGCGCCACGCACAGCAGCGCACACGAGGCGGCAACCAGCACGACGCAGCAGCACGCCAGCGCCCGGCCGACCGGCCACACGATCCCGGCGGCGGTGACCGTCCATCCCGTGACGGCGGCCGGGACCAAGCGGACATCGAGGTGCGCCAGTGGCGATCCGTCGAGGCCTGCGGTGTCAGACGCGGACCAGGGCACGTAGCTTTTCCAGCCGCGCCGGGCCGATACCGTCGACGTCGGCGAGCTGGTCGACGCTGGTGAACTTGCCGTTGGCCTGCCGCCACGCCACGATCGCGGCGGCGGTGACGGGCCCGACCCCGGGCAGGGCGTCTAGCTGCTCCACGCTCGCGGTGTTGAGGTCGAGCGCCTGCCCCGGTTTCGGCTTGGCCGATCCCGAAACCGGTGCCGGCGTCCCGGGCGTCGGCGTTGAGCCGGAGGCCACCGAGCTGCCAAGAGCCGTCGGCCGCCCCGAGATCGGCGCCAGCCCGACCACGATCTGTTCGCCGTCGCCGACCGGACGGGCCATGTTCAATCCGGTGGTGTCCGCACCGTCCACCGCACCGCCGGCGGCCTGCAGCGCATCGGCGATCCGCGCGCCGGGCGCCAGCGTGACCAGCCCGGGGGTGCGGACCAGGCCGACGACGCTGACCACGCAGGGCCGATCGCTCGCCGGCTGGCCCGCGACCGGACCCGCCGACGATCTGGGGCTCGCCGTGGACGCCTTCTCGACCGGAGGAAGCTTGGCGGACATCACCGGCGCGGGCCTATCGCGCACCAACGTGAATATCGTGACCAGCACGGCCAGCGCGGCGACCACCGCCATCGCGATGGCACCGGCGCGGCCGGGATCGGCGCGCAGCCTTGCGACCCAGCCGCCGCGCTGGGAAGCGTCGGGAAGCCATCGGGGCAGCAACGAATTCTGATCGTCGTCCGGCGCGTCCGGGTCATGCTGGGAATCCTCGGGATCGTCCTGCGAATCGGGATCGGGCTCGGCGCCGAGCCGCCGCTGCAGGCGCTCGGCGGGCAGTTCTGTTCGCATGCGGCGACGGTAAGGGCGGCGACCGCCACAACGACCCCGTCCAGGGCGTCGCGGCGCTCGTTTGTGGACTAACCCGAGGCTGTGCACAAGCACAGCGGGCGATGGGCCAAGATAGGAAGCCGAAGCGATCGGCCGGGACTGCAAACCCATCCGCGGCTTCACCCCCAGACGACAGGAGGCTGCCATGCAGTTGGCGCTCACACCCGAGGAAGCCGCGTTCCGCGACGAGCTTCGCACCTTCTACACCACCCAGATCCCCGAGGAGCTTCGCGAGGCGGTGCGCCAGGGGGCACCGGTGACCAAGGACCACATCGTCACCAGCCACAAGATCCTCAACGAGCACGGGCTTGCGGTGCCCAACTGGCCGGTCGAATGGGGCGGCAAGGATTGGACGCCGACCCAGTACCAGATCTGGGCCGACGAGATGCAACTGGCGTGCGTCCCGGAGCCGCTGAACTTCAACACCAAGATGGTCGGTCCGGTGATTGCCGAGTTCGGGTCCCAGGAAATCAAGGAGCGCTTCCTCCCCCCGACGGCCAGCATCGACATCTGGTGGTGCCAGGGGTTCTCCGAGCCCGAGGCCGGCTCGGACCTCGCCTCGCTGCGCACCACCGCGGTCCGCGATGGCGACACCTATGTCGTCAACGGGCAGAAGACGTGGACCACGCTGGGCCAGTACGCGGACTGGATCTTCTGCCTGGTGCGCACCGACCCGCAGGCGCCCAAGCGCCAAGCCGGCATTTCGTTCCTGCTCTTCGACATGGCGACGCCGGGCATCACGCTGCGGCCGATCAAGACGATCGACGGCGGCCGCGAAGTCAACGAGGTGTTCTTCGAAGACGTTCGGGTGCCGGCCAATCAGCTTGTGGGAGAAGAGAATCAGGGCTGGACGTACGCGAAGTTCCTGCTGGGCAACGAGCGCACCGGCATTGCGGGGGTCGGCCGCACCAAGGTCCGTCTGGCCGAGGTGAAAAAGCACGCCATCGAGACCGGACTGCTCGACGACCCACTGTTCGCGGCACGGCTGGCCGAGGCCGAAAACGAGGTGCTGGCACTGGAACTCACGCAGTCCCGGGTTACCACGGACTCCGCGGACGGTAAACCCAATCCGGCATCGTCAGTGCTCAAGATGCGCGGCAGTCAACTGCAACAGATCGCCACCGAGCTGCTCGTCGAAGTCGCCGGACCGGACGCGCTGCCGGTCGACGGCGACGACATCGCGTCGCCGGCCTGGGCGCAATCGGCCGCCCCGCGCTACCTCAACTACCGCAAGACGTCGATCTACGGCGGCAGCAACGAAGTGCAGCGCAACATCATCGCGTCCACCATTCTGGGATTGTGAGGCAGCCATGGACTTTCAGCTGAGCGACGAGCAGGCCCTGCTCCGCGACACCACCCGCGACCTCCTGTCGCGCACCTACGATCCCGAGAGCCGCAACAAGATCATCGAGAGCGAGCTCGGCTGGAGCCGCGACGTCTGGAGCCAGCTCGCCGACACCGGAATTCTGGGCCTCGGGTTCGAGCCGGACGAGGCGGGCCAGATCGAGATCATGGTGGTGCTCACCGAGATCGGGCGGCGGCTGGCGCCCGAGCCCGTCGTGCACGCCGCCCTGGCACCCGGCGCACTGATCGCCGAACGCGGCAGCGACGCGCAAAAGCAACTGCTGGACGAGGTTGCGGCGGGCCAAACGTTGCTCGCGTTCGCCCATCTGGAGACGGGCCACCGGAAACCGACCGCGACCGTGTCCACGCAGGCTGCGCGGCAAGGCGATTCGTGGACCCTGACCGGAACGAAGAACCCGGTCCCGGCCGGCGACTGCGCCGACACTCTGGTGGTCAGCGCCGCATTGCCCGACGGCGGAACGGGATTGTTCCTGGTCGACGGCGATGCGGTCACCCGGCACCCCTACCCGACCTTTGACGGCCAGCGCGGCGCCCAGATCGACCTGGAGGCCGCGCCCGCCGAGCCCCTCGGCGACGCAGTGGACGCCTCGCCCGCCATCCTCGACGCGCTTGTCCGCATCCAGTCGGCGTTGTGCTGCGAAGCCGTCGGTGCGATGGAGGAAGCGCTGCGTCTGACCACCGATTACCTCAAGAGCCGCAAGCAATTCGGCGTCACGCTCAATAAATTTCAGGCGCTCACCCAGCGCGCCGCGGACATGTATGTGTCGCTGGAGTTGGCCCGCAGCATGAGCTTCTACGCCGCGATGTCGATCGCCGACGGCAACCTCGACCCCGTGATCGCCTCGCGCGCCAAGCTGCAGATCGGCCGGTCCGCACGGCACATCGCGCAGGAGTCCATCCAGTTGCACGGCGGCATCGGCATGACCGCCGAGTATCCGGTCGCCCACTACGCGGCCCGGCTCACCGCGATCGAGCACACGCTGGGCTCCTCGCAGGACCACCTGCAGGTGCTCATCGACCACATCGCCGACTACGACCTGGCCCGGCTCTAGCGTGATGGCCGAAAAGCCGGAGCTGTCAGACCGGGTCGTCGAGTTCCTGTCGGCCGGCACCCGCACTGGGATGCTGGGTTACGTTGCGGCCGACGGCAGGCCGCTGGTCGCGCCGGTCTGGTTTGTCGTCGACGGCGGCGAATTGGTGTTCACCACCGGCCGTGACACGTCGAAAGGCCGTGCCCTGGCGCGTGATTCGCGAGTCGCCATCTGCGTCGACGACCCCCACCCGCCCTATTCGTTCGTACAGGTGCAGGGTGTGGCGACGACGACCGACGATCCCGGGGACGTGCTGGAGTTCACGACCAGGACCGGCGCGCGGTACATGGGCGCCGACCGCGCCGACGAATTCGGCCGCCGCAACGCCGTTCCCGGCGAACTCGTGGTGCGTGTGCGCCCGACCAAGGTCGTCGCCGGATTCGATATCAGCGACTGAATGCGACTGAGCGCGAAGCGCCTATGGCGAAGGAGCACCCGATGAGCACCACCGGCGAACACCGCCCGTTGCGCGTGATCCAGTGGACGACCGGCAACATCGGGCGGCGATCGCTGCACGCCATCATCGGCAGGCCCGACATGGAGCTGGTCGGCGTCTACGCGCATGGGCCGGACAAGGTCGGTGTCGATGCCGCCAAACTGGCCGGCTGGCCGGAGCCGACCGGGGTGCATGCGACCAACGACGTCGACGCGCTGCTCGCGCTGAAGCCCGACGCGTGTTGCTATAACCCGTTGTGGCCCAACATCGACGAACTGGTCCGCCTACTGGAATCGGGCGTCAATGTGTGCACCAGCGCGGCGTGGATCACCGGCGGCAAGCAGACGCCGCAGGACCGCAAACGCATCGAGGACGCCTGCCGGAAAGGCAACTCGACGATTTTCGGCAGCGGCGCGCACCCCGGGATGACGAACATGGTCGGCATGGTGCTGTCGGCCTCCTGCGAGCGCGTCGACGAGATCCGGATCACCGAATCGGTGGATTGCTCGACCTACGAGTCGGCGGAAACCCAGACGGCGATGGGGTTCTCGCAAGACCCCGACACCCCCGGGCTGGCCGACAGCGTTCGCCGGGAAAGCGAGGTCTTCGCGGAGTCGGCGGCGATGATGGCCGACGCGATCGGCGCGAAGCTGGACAAGATGACCTTCGACGTCACCTTCACCGCGGCCACCGCCGATTCCGATCTGGGCTTCATGAAGATCCCTGCGGGGACGGTCGGCAGCGTGTATGGCTACCACCGCGGCTGGGAAGGCGACCGCAACGTTGTCAGCGTCGGATTCAACTGGGTCATGGGCAGCCATGTGGTGCCGCCCAAGCCGCTCGAACACGGCCACGTCATCCAGGTTTTCGGGCTGCCCAATATGCGCACCGTCCTGCACTGCCTGCCACCGAAGGATTGGACCGAGCCCGGGTTCATGGGTCTGGGAATGATCTACACCGCGATGCCGGTTACCAATGCAGTCCCGGCGGTGGTGGCCGCTAAGCCCGGCATCGCGACGTTGGCGGACTTGCCGCCGGTGACGGGACGGGTTGCGCGCTAGACCGGTATCACACCGGGCACACCCGGAGGAACGCTTCCGTCCTCTAAGGTTTAGCATACTTAGCCGAGCAAAGGTTCCTGGCGACAATGGACGTCGTCGAAGACGGTGGTGAGCTTTCGGGCGGGACGGCAGGCCCGCCAGCGGTGAGCGGAAGGCGGTCAGGTGATGACTAGTCCAGGTTCAACGACCGGTGCGCTGACCCGCATGTTGAAACGAGCCTGGATACCGCTGCTCCTGGTCGCCGTTCTCGCCGTCTCGGGCCTGGTCGTCATGCGCCTGCACAAGATCTTCGGCTCGCAGGACCTCAACGCGAACGCCGGCGCCGGCATCGAGATCGTGCAGTTCAACCCCAAGGTCGTCGTCTACGAGGTGTCGGGCCCCCCGGGCGCCACGGCCAACATCAACTACTGGGACGAGAACGCCAACACGCACCAGGTCAACGCCGCGCCGCTGCCGTGGTCCACCACGATTTCGACGACACTGCCCGCGGTCAGCGCCAACATCATGGCGCAGAGCGACGGCAGCAACATCAGCTGCAAAATCACCGTGGACGGCGTCGTGCGCGAGCAGCAGAACTCCGACGGCCACAACGCCCAGACCTTCTGCCTGGTGAAGTCCGCATGAGCGACCTCAACAACAAGAGCCAGATGACAGCCGCGGACGCGGACACGGGCCCGATCCGCACCCAGAGCCCCGCCGAGCCCGCGCGCGGCCACCGGCCGGCCCTCCCCCACACAATCCGCATCTTCGCGGTGCCCATCATCCTGGGCTGGGTCTTCGTGACGGTGCTGGTGAACGTCATCGTCCCGCGTTTGGAAGTCGTCGGCGAAGCGCACTCGGCGCCGATGACGCCACTGGACGCCCCGTCCATGAAGGCGATGATGCTGCTGGGCCACAACTTCCACGAATTCGATTCCAACAGCACCGTGATGATCGTGCTGGAAGGTCAGAAACCCCTTGGCGACGACGCGCATCGCTACTACGACAACCTGATTCGCCAACTGCGCCAGGATCCCCAACACATCCAGCACATCCAGGACTTCTGGGGAGACCGGCTCACCGCGGCGGGGGCGCAGAGCGCCGACGCCAAGGGCGCCTACGTCATGTTGAACCTCGCCGGCAACCAAGGCACGACGCAGGCGAACGAATCGGTGGACGCCGTCCGCAAGGTGATCGATCGCAATCAGGCGCCGCCCGGGGTGAAGGCCTACGTCACCGGTCCCGCCGCACTGTCCGATGACATGCACCTCATCGGTAACGCGAGCCTGGCCAAGATCACCCTGTTCACCCTGGGCGCGATCGCGATCATGCTGCTGCTGGTCTATCGCTCCATCGTCACCACGCTGGTCCAGCTGTTCATGACGTTCGTTGCGTTGGCGTGTTCGCGGGGAGTCGTCGCGGTTCTGGCCTATCACAACGCATTCGGGCTGACCACGTTCGCCGCCAACATCCTGACCATGTTGGCGATCGCGGCTGGCACGGACTACGGGATCTTCCTCGTCGGCCGCTATCAAGAGGCGCTGCGTGCCGGTGAGGACCGAGAAACCGCGTACTACACCACATTTCGCGGGGTGGCTCCGGTGGTCCTGGGGTCGGGCCTGACGATCGCCGGGGCGACGTACTGCCTGAGTTTTGCCCGCCTGCCCTGGTTCAACACCATGGGCGCACCCGTCGCGATCGGCATGCTCGTCGTGGTGCTGGCCGGCCTCACGCTGGGACCCGCGGTCGTGTTCGTGGGCAGTCGCTTCCATTTCTTCGAGTCCAAGCGGGCGGTCAAGCGGGGTCGGCTGTGGCGGCGAGTGGGCACCGCGGTAGTGCGTTGGCCCGCACCGGTTCTGGCCATCAGCGCCGCGGTCGTGCTGGTCGGCATGGTCGCACTGCCCAGTTACGTCACGAGTTACAACGACCGGTACTACCTGCCGACCTCCGCCCCGTCGAATCTCGGGCAAGCGGCGGCGGACCGGCATTTCTCGCAGGCCCGGATGAACCCCGACATGTTGATGGTCGAGGCCGATCACGACATGCGAAATCCGGCCGACATGCTGGTGTTGGACCGGGTGGCCAAGAACGTCATGCGCACGGTGGGCATCGCCATGGTCCAGGACATCACCAGGCCGCTGGGCATTCCGATCCAGCACAGCTCGATTCCGTTCCAGAACAGCATGCAGAGTCAGACGACGATGCAAAACATGGCGTTCCTCAAGGACCGCATGGCTGACATCCTCAAGATGGCCGACCTGCTGCAGGACCAAATCAACGTCACGCAGCGCCAGTACGAAGTGTCGCAAGATCTTTCCAAGGCCGCCGACGACAGCGCAAGGACCACGGCGGAAACGTCGGAAATCACCGATACGTTGCGCAACCACATCGCGGATTTCGACGACTTCTGGCGGCCGATGCGCAGTTACTTCTACTGGGAGAAGCACTGCTACGACATTCCCCTTTGCTGGTCGACTCGGTCCCTCTTCGACTCGCTGGACGGCTTCGACCAGCTTGCCGAGAAGTTTCACGACCTCACGGCCGACATCCAGCACACCGCCTCGGCGACACACGACTTGATGGCGCTGTTCCCCATGCTGATTGCCACCCTGAAGACGACCCGGGGCATCACGCTGACGCTGTACCAGACGTTCAAGGCGATGATCGATCAGATGGAGGCGATGAGCGATACCGCGATCGTGATGGGGCAAAGCTTCGACGCCTCCAAGAACGACGACTTCTTCTACCTGCCGCCGGAGGCCTTCCAGAACCCGGACTTCCAGACGGGCCTGCGAATGTTCTTGTCGCCAGACGGCAAGTCGGCGCGGTTCTTCATCACCCACCAGGGCGATCCGATGACCCCGGAGGGGATCTCGCGCGTCGCCTCGGAACGCACCGCCGCGCAGGAGGCACTGAAACAATCCTCGCTGTCGGACGCCAAGGTCTATCTCGGCGGCACCGCCGCGACCTTCAAGGACATGCACGACGGCGCGAAATTCGACCTGATGATCGCGGTGGTGTCGGCCCTCACGCTGATCTTCATGATCATGCTGCTGCTCACCAGGAGCGTGGTCGCGGCGCTGGTGATCGTGGGCACCGCGGCCAGCTCCATCGCGGCGTCATTCGGCCTGTCCGTGCTGATTTGGCAGGATTTGTTCGGCATCAAGATCCACTGGATCGTCGCGGCGCTATCGGTCATCATCCTGCTGGCCGTCGGGTCCGACTACAACCTGCTACTGGTCTCCCGGTTCAGGGAGGAGATCCATGGCGGGCTCAAGACCGGAATCATCCGGTCGATGGCCGGGACCGGCGGGGTGGTGACCGCGGCGGGCCTGGTGTTCGCCTTCACCATGGCGTCCATGCTGGGCAGCGACCTGCGGGTGTTGGGCCAGTTCGGATCCACCGTCTGCATCGGTTTGTTGCTCGACACGCTGATCGTGCGCACCCTGTTGATGCCGTCGATCGCAACCCTGCTGGGACGTTGGTTCTGGTGGCCGCAAGTTGTCCATCCGCGCGGTGACAACGCCCGACGAACTTGACGCACTGGGCCGTTCGGTGCGGCTATTATCCCGACAATGGCCACGGTGCACCTCGCTGACTCCTGCTTCCTGTGGACTGGCTTCGACATATCGATCGTGGCCAGGAGCTACGCGCAGTTAACCGGCATCCTCGCCGGTTTTGCCTTTGTCGTCGTGAATCTCGTGATCGACCGCGCCTATCGGCGTCGCTCCGACGCGCGTTCGCTGGAGCCGCGCGAGGTGGAACACGAGACCCAAGTGGGAATCGCGCTGGTGTGTGCGTTTCTCGGCCTGTTGCTGACGACCCTGCGCTATAGCTTGCTTGCCGGTGAGAACGGCTGCGCGCTGATCTCCGGCCGGGCCGCGTCCGCGGAGGTGCTGACCGCCGTTTCGTTCGCGGCGTCCATCTATATGCTGCTTTACGCTGTCGTGCAGTTCTTTTCGGGCACCGCCGGCGTGCTGGCCAAGCACTGCGTGTTCATCCTGGCGATCTTCGTTCCCCCGATTACCGTGTTCTTCGTCGAAGACACGCTCACGCATCTCGCGCTCTCGCTGGGTGATCCGGAAACGCGCCGGCCCCTTCAAACGCTGTGGGACTGGGCCAACCGGCTTGCGATTCCTATCCCGCTGGGGATCCTGGTCGTGTGCGCCGCGGTGTGGGTCGCCGGAATTGGGCGACGGCGTTCGCAGTCGCCCCCCGGACGTGTTGCGCTACTTGTCCGAACGGTCGTCCCGTACATCACCGTCGGCGTCGTCGCCGCCGCTTTGGTGCGCTCCATCGTGGGGCTGCGCTATACGAGTCCGTCCGTGCATATCGCTCCGGCGGAAGCCTGGCTGTGGCTTGCCCTGCTCAGTGCCGCGCTGATCGTCCAAAGCGGGGCGTTGTCATTCCAAAAAGGCGTGGAAGTCCCCTTTGCCGGCGCGCCAGTTTCGACCGGGACCTAGCTCTCCGGAAGTTCCAGACACACCGCGACGGCTCCCGCGCCGACGTGCAGCGCGAGCACCGGCCCGAGCGGTGTGACGATCGCCGGCTCGCACGCCGGCAGCCGCCGCGCCAGTGTCGCCGCCACCTCGCTCGCGCCGTCGGGGTTGGCGACGTGGTGCACCGCCAACGCGGCACGGCCATCGCCGACGATCCCGCAGACCCGATCGATCATCGTCGCGGTCGCGCTGCTGACCGTGCGCACCCGTTGGGCCAGAACGAGTTTGCCGTCGTCGACGCGCAGCAATGGCTTGAGCGACAACGCGGTGCCAAGCCATGCGGTGGCGCCACCGATCCGGCCGCTGCGCCGCAGGTTGTCCAGGCGATGCACCACGATGAACGCGTGGCCGCGGCCCACGGCCGAAGTCGCTGCGGCCGCGACGGTCTCCAGCTCGCCACCGGCTGCCGCGGCCCGTGCGGCGGCCAGCACCGCAAAACCGGTGCCCATCGCGGCTGACCTCGAATCGATCACCCGTATCGCCGGATCAAGATCGGCCGCGGTCCGTTCCGCGTTGCCGTAGGTGCCCGAGAGGGCCGACGAAATGTGCACCGCCACTACGCCGTCGCCGTCGCTGTCGGCAAGCGCCTCCTGGTAGACGTTCGCCAGCTCGGCCGGCGTCGCTGCCGCGGTCGTGGCGTGCAGCTTGTAGATGTCGTCGGGGATCTCGTCGACGCCGTCGCGCAGGTCGTCGCCGTCGAGCAAGACGTGCAGCGGAACCACTCGTATCGACCACTTTTCGAGCAACTCGGCCGGGAGCCGCGACGACGCATCGGTTACCACCACGACGGACATAGCGCTACCCGCGTGGTTTCTCGGTCGATATCCCGGCCTGATTGCGCGGCTCCTCCTCATCGCGCTGCGCGTCCCCCGCAAGCGGGAGGTGCCCCCACTGCATCGTCGCCACGCCGGCTTCGGCCAGCGCCTTGAGCATCAGCTCCGCGACCGCCTGGTGTGCCTCGAAATTCCAGTGAATTCCGTCGGGGTTGCCGCGTCCGCTCATAATGTGCTCGGCCACAGCGGCTTTGAGATCGACCAGGGGAACGTCGTGGCTTTGCGCCCATTCGGTGATCGCCGCGGCGGTGCCCGCTCGACCGTGGTGGGCCTTGCCGTAGGTCTGCGCGATGTGCACCGACGGCAGCGACGCCACGATCGGGATACCGGGCCGGTTGAAATCGATTGCGCCGCGGGTTTGTTCGAGGTATTCGGCGCTCAAGTGCGGCGGCAACGCGGACCTGGCCACCGGCGAAAGCCTGGGCTGCAGCCAGCCATAGCCGTCGCGGACCCAGCGCCGCAGCCACGGCGGCCGCACGTAGCGGATCAGCTCGCGCAGCGCGGTAGGCAGCACCGAGGGTAGTGAATCCATCCCCCCGGTGGCGAATATCACCGCCCCGGCCCTGGGCAGCGCCGCCCAGGCGCGGGGATCCTGGGTCGCCGCCCACCAGATGTCGCGGCATGTCCAGCCGATGCGCCCAATCAGTTCCACATCCCAACTCAGTTGTGAGGCAACGATATTGGGCCAGATGCGGGCATCGTCGGAGGGCAAGCCGCCGGTGGGACCGTAGTAGGCCAGCGAGTCCGCGAAGACCAGCAGCACCGGTCGCGTATTAGAGGACATCGTTGGACACCTGAGCCGAGGCGTTCCACACGTCGAGGCGCCAGCGGATGCTCTCGAGGTCGGTAACGCCGGAGTCGTCGGAATGGCCGGACAGCTGCACCCAACTCGCATTGCCCATGCCGCCCAAAACGGGCCAGTTCGAGACGGGAAGCTTCAGCAGCGCGGCCGACAGCGCGGCGATCAGCCCGCCGTGGGCGACCAGCACCACCGGCCGGCCCGGCTCGCCGGCCCCACCCCATTCCGGTTCTCCGGCTACCAGTTCGGCGATCAATGGCACACTGCGCGCGGCGACGTCGACCCTGCTTTCCCCGCCGTGCGGCGCCCACGACGCGTCCTCGCGCCACGCCAGGCGGGCTCCCGGGGCGTCGGCATCGATCTGGGCGTGAGTCAGGCCCTGCCAGTCGCCGAGGTGGGTCTCCCGTAGCCGCCGATCCACGCGGACCTGCTGCCCGGTCCGTTCGCCCAGCTTGACCGCCGTGTCGAAGGCGCGATGGAGGTCCGACGACACGATCAGCAGCGGCTGCAGCTTGCCCAGCACCTCGGCGGCGGCAACCGCCTGCGCGCGGCCCAGGTCCGTCAGCGCGGAGTCCAGTTGCCCCTGCATGCGGCTACCGGCGTTGAAGTCGGTTTGCCCGTGCCGCAACATCACCAGGCGACGCATCCTCATCGCGCGCTCGCCGAGTCGTCGTTCTCACCCAAATCCACCGGCACCACGGGGCAGTCGCTCCAGAGGCGGTCCAGCGCATAGAAGTTGCGGTCATCCTGATGCTGGATGTGCACGACGATGTCGCGGTAATCCAGCAGCGTCCAACGGCCTTCGCGGGCACCCTCGCGGCGCGCTGGACGGTAGCCCGCCTTGCGCATTTTCTCCTCGACCTCGTCGACGATCGCGTTGACCTGCCGCTCGTTGGACGCCGAGGCGATGACGAAGCAATCCGTGATCACCAATTGGCCGGAGACGTCGATGACCACGACATCCTCGGCGAGCTTGGCCGCGGCCGCGCCGGCCGCCACCGTCGCCATGTCGATGGCTTCCGGGGTCGCGCTCATGCCGACCCCTCGGCGCCAGGCTTGCTGTAAAGCCCGCGCTTCGAGACGTACTGCACGACACCGTCGGGCATCAGATACCACAGCGGGCGGTGCTGTTCGGCGCGCTGACGACAGTCGGTCGACGAAATCGCCAGTGCCGGAATCTCGACCAGGGTCAGTGCGTCCTCGGCCAGTTCGCCCACGACACCGGTGATGTGATCACGGCGCAGCTCGTACCCGGGCCGGCTGACCCCGACGAAGCGCGCCAGCTCGAAGAGCTCGTCCCAGCCCTGCCACGACAGAATGGAGGCCAGCGCGTCGGCGCCGGTGATGAAGTACAGCTCGGAATCCGGGTTCAGGGCGTGCAGATCGCGCAACGTGTCGCGGGTGTAGGTGGGCCCGGCGCGGTCGATGTCGACCCGGCTCACGGAGAATCGCGGATTGGAGGCGGTGGCGATCACCGTCATCAGGTAGCGGTCCTCGGCGGCCGACACCTGCCGGTCCTTCTGCCACGGCTGGCCACTGGGCACGAACACCACTTCGTCGAGATCGAACAGGTCGGCGACCTCGCTTGCAGCAACCAGGTGACCGTAATGGATGGGATCGAACGTCCCGCCCATCACGCCGAGCCTGCGCAGCTGCTTTTGCACGGTTTGCCAGCTTACTTGAGCGCGCGACCAGGGCCGATTCCGCAGCTCGCGGCCACGCTCCCCCACCAAGTCAGACGGGAAGCAGCTGGTCGATCACCGCGGCCAGCTGCTTGGCTGACCGGCACTCGTGCATCGTGATCACCTCTTGGTAGCGCGGCACCGCCGAGTCGCCGCTACCCCACAGGTGTTTGGGCTCGGGGTTGAGCCAGTGCGCGTGCCGGCTGGCGGTCACCATGTCGGTCAGCACGTCGATGGCCGGGTCGCGGTAGTTGGTGCGGCCGTCCCCGAGCACCAGCAGGGAACTGCGCGGCGAGAGCACATTCGGATGCGCCTGCAGAAAAGAAACGAAAGCGTTGCCGTAGTCGGAATGACCGTCGCGGCTGTAGACGCCCGCCTCCCGGGTGATCCGCTGGATCGCGACAGCCAGGTCGGCTTCCGGCCCGAACATGTGGGTCACCTCGTCGGTGGTGTCGATGAAGGCAAATACCCGGACGCGCGAAAACTGTTGGCGCAACGCGTGTACCAGCAACAGGGTGAAGTGGCTGAACCCGGCGACCGAACCCGACACGTCGCACAGCACGACCAATTCCGGGCGGGCCGGTCGCGGTTTGGCCAACACCACGTCGATCGGCACGCCGCCTGTGGACATCGACTTGCGCAGCGTTTTACGCAGATCGATCGACCCGGCGCGGGCGCGGCGCCTGCGGGCCGCGAGCCGGGTCGCGAGGGTGCGGGCGAGCGGAGCCACCACCCGCTGCATCTGGCGTAGCTGATCGCCGGAGGCGCGCAGGAACTCGACGTTCTCGGAAAGCTGTGGAATGCCGTACATCTGGACGTGGTCGCGGCCGAGTTGCTCGGCGGTGCGCCGCTTGGTCTCGGCGTCGACCAGCTTGCGCAGCTGGGTGATCCGCTGCGCGGCAAGCGCTTTGGCGATCTGCTCCTGGGTGGGCGTGGGCTCGTCGCCGTAGGGGGCGAGAAGTCCGGCCAGCAGCCTGCCTTCCAGCTCGTCCAGCGCCATCGCCTTGAGCGCCTGGTACGACGAGAACGACGGGCCGCGGCTGGAACTGTATTTGCCGTAGGCCTCGACGATCCGCGCGATCATCGCGACCAGGCGCTCGTCCATGTCGCCGAGCTCGGGATTCTCGGTGAGCAGGTCCAGCAGCATCTGGCGCATCGCCTCAACATCGTCGGGCGGCAGGGAGTCGTCGGCCGTTGCGTCGCCGGCCTCGTCCTCGGTGACCACCGCGCGCGCCCCCAACGCCGGGGGAAACCACAGGTCGAACATGGCATCATAGGTTTCGCGGTGATCGGGGCGGCGCAACACCGCGCAGGCGATACCTTCGCGCAGCACCTCGCGATCACCCAGCCCAAGGGTGGCCATCACCCGGCCCGCGTCCACCGTCTCCGACGGGCCCACCGAAATTCCCTGTCCGCGAAGCGCTTCCACGAAGCCGACCAGATGGCCGGGTAGCCCGTGCGGGGCGAGCGGTCTGGTAGGGCGGATGCGGCGGACGGCCATCGGTGTTTCCTAGTTCAGCCGCAACTCGCCACTGGCGCGTTGTTGGTCGGATTGGTGCTTGAGGACCACGCCGAGCGTTTGGGCGACTACCGCGTCGTCGATGGTGTCCAGGCCCAGCGCGAGCAGCGTGCGGCCCCAGTCGATGGTTTCGGCGATGGACGGCACTTTCTTGAGCTGCATCCCGCGCAGCACACCGATGATGCGCACCAATTCCTCGGCGAGGTGCGCGGGCAACTCGGGGACTCGGGACAACAAGATGCGCCGTTCCAGGTCGGGGCTGGGAAAGTCGATGTGCAAGAACAGGCAGCGGCGCTTGAGCGCTTCCGACAGTTCGCGCGTGGCGTTGGAGGTGAGCAACACGAACGGCGCCCGCTCGGCCGTCAGTGTGCCCAGTTCCGGCACGGTCACCGCGAAGTCGGATAGCACCTCCAACAGCAGGCCCTCGATCTCGATGTCGGCCTTGTCGGTCTCGTCGATCAGCAACACAGTCGGTTCGGTGCGCCGAATGGCGGTCAGCAGCGGCCGGGACAGCAGGAACTCCTCGCTGAACACGTCGCTCTTGGTCGCATCCCAGTCTCCGGAGCCGGCCTGAATCCGCAGAATCTGCTTGGCGTGGTTCCACTCGTACAGCGCCCGCGCCTCGTCGACGCCCTCGTAGCACTGCAGCCGAACCAAACCCGACCCGGTGGCCTGGGCGACGGCGCGGGCCAGCTCGGTCTTTCCCACTCCGGCTGGGCCTTCCACCAGAAGCGGCTTGCCGAGTCGATCGGCCAGGAACACGGCCGTGGCGGTGGCCGTGTCCGGTAGATAACCGGTTTCGGCCAGCCGTCGCGATACGTCGTTGATGTCCGCGAACAGCGGCACGGGCCGGGCGGGCACACTCACAATGTCAGTTCTCCTAAAAGCATTCGCGGGCCGTCAGGCCGGACGGACGTGGCCGTCTCCCCACGCGATCCATTTGGTCGAGGTCAATTCCGGCAATCCCATCGGCCCGCGGGCATGCAGCTTCTGAGTGGAGATGCCGATTTCGGCGCCGAAACCGAACTGCTCGCCGTCGGTGAACGCCGTCGACGCGTTGACCATCACCGCCGCCGAATCGACGCCATCCGTAAACCGTTGTGCGGCAGCCATATTGCTGGTCACGATGGCCTCGGTGTGTCCGGTTCCGTATTCGTTGATGTGAGCGATCGCGGCGTCGACGCCGTCGACCACTGCAACCGCGATGTCCATCGAGAGGTATTCGCGCCGCAGGTTCTCCTCGTCGGGGTCGAGGTGCACCGTGACCCCGGCGTCTTGCAGCACGGCGACCAGCCTCGGCACGGCCTCCGCGGCGATCGCGGCGTCCACCAGCAGCGTCTCGGCGGCATTGCAGACACTGGGCCGCCGGGTCTTGGAGTTCAGCAAGATCCGTTCCGCCACCTCCAGGTCGGCGCCTTCATGCACGTAGACGTGACAGTTGCCGACACCGGTCTCGATGGTGGGCACCTGTGCGTCGCGGACCACGGCGTCGATCAGGCCGGCTCCCCCGCGCGGAATCACCACGTCGACCAGGCCGCGGGCCTGAATCAGGTGCGTCACGGTGGACCGGTCCGTGGCCGAAAGCAGCTGAACCGAGTCGGCGGGCAGATCCTCGCTGACCAGCGAAGCCCGCAGCACCTCGACAAGGACCTGGTTCGACCTTGCCGCGGACGAGCTTCCGCGCAGCAACACGGCGTTGCCGGACTTGAGCCCCAAACCGAAAGCGTCGACGGTGACGTTAGGCCGGCCCTCGTAGATCATGCCGACGACGCCGAGCGGAACCCGCTGCTGGCGCAGCTGGAGCCCATTGGGCAGGGTGTAGCCGCGCAGCACCTCGCCCACCGGGTCCGGCAGCCCCGCGACCTGGCGCAGGCCCGCGGCAATCCCGTCGACACGCTTGGGGTCCAACGCCAGCCGGTCGAGCATCGCGGACGGTGTGCCCGCGGCCCGGGCGGCCTCGATATCCTCGGCGTTGGCGGCGAGGATCAGATCGACGTGGGAGGTTATCGCGTCGGCGGCGGACTGCAGCGCCTGGTCCTTGGCCACCGTCGGCAACAACGCCAGGACGCGCGAAGCAACCCGGGCGCGGCGGGCGGCATCATGGACTTCTCGGCGCAAGTCGGGAAGCGAGGGTGCTTGCAGACTCATTTAACAAGGGTATCGGTCGTTACCTGGCCAAGTTTGGCTGCCCCACGTCAGCGCCCGGCGGCGCTAGCTCACGCTACGCGCTCACCGCGCCGGGCCTGCCGCACCTTGCTTTGACGTTCTTCGAGGATGTGGCCAAAGTTCTGTAGCAGCAACGGTTCACGCATGACGAGATGCTCGAGGTGTTCCCGATCGATCTCCAATGCGGTCACTTCGTCGAGCGCATACGCGCTCGCGGTGTTCGGTTGCCGAGTCAGCGCCGTCAACCCGAGGAACGAGCCCTCGACCAGCGTGCTGATCGGCACCACCGACCCGTCGTCGGCTGTCGCGATGAGCTGAACGCGCCCCGCGACCACGAACGTCATCCCGTCGGGTACCTGGCCGACGTACTCCACGGTTTCGTCGGCGCCGTATCGGACGAGCCTGGCGGAGGAATACAGCGATCGCTGCTCGTCGGTGTTGAGCCGCAACGCCGGTGCCACCACGGTGCGCACCGCTTTCTCGACACGCTCGATGGTCGAGTAGTCGTCGTCGCAGTTGTCCAGGTGCAGCTCTTCCCGCCGTGCCGCGTACCAGATCCAGCGCAGAAACGTCGTTCGCGCGGCGCCATCGTCGGCCGGTGAGCCCAACCGGATGGTGGTTCGGTATTCGCCGCCGCCGATCGGCACCGAGCGCGGCACGCCGTCGCTCATGAGCTGCGGTAGCCCCAGGGCCACCCGCGACAGCATCGCGCAAACGCGGTCGGGCGGGTCGGCCACCGAAAATGTGGTCGTGATCGCCAATTTGTGCGAGCCCGGCGGGCGGCTGAGGTTGGTGAACGCCGTCGTGGCGAGCACCGAGTTCGGCGTGATCCGCATCCCGCTGCCGGTGTCGATGTGCACGGCCCGCCAGTTCACTTCGATGACACGCCCCCGCACCGTCCCGGTGTCCAGCCAGTCGTTGATCCGGAAGGGCTGCTCGAACAGCATGAACAAGCCCGAGACGATCTGGCCGACGGAGTTCTGCAGCATCAGGCCGATGACGACCGACGTCACGCCGAGCGCGGTGAACAAGCCGCCGACGCGGACGCCCCAGATGTAGGACAGGATCAGAACCAGGCCCACACCGATCAGGGCGAAGCGCGCGACGTCGAGGAAGATCGCGGGCAGCCGTTTGCGCCAGCTCTCTTCGGGCGCGTTCGCAAACACGGTGGCGTTGAACCCGGACAGCAGCAGCACCAGCACCAGGAAGCCGAACAGCGTGGTGAGCATCCGCACGGGGACATCTCGGGCCGGGATCTCCGAGGCCTTGACGAGCAACAGCAGCAGTGCGCCCAGCGGCAGCAGGTAGTTGCGCAGCAGGCTTACCTGCCTGGCCAGGTGGCTATGCCGGCGGGCGAGCGTTTGCTGCAGCTCGGTCAGGATGATCAGCCCGACCGGAAACCCGACCGCGATACCGATCGACCAGTAGAACCACGAGGAGTGAAACGTGTTCATCATCGCTCCGAGAGGCGGTACATCGGTTGGTCGGTTCCGCCGACCGAAATCGTTCCGGCGGGTGTGAACTGGCGCACGTCTCGCATCGCTTCGTAGACCTGGGAGCTGACATAGATGCCGGGTTGCGGTGCGCCCCTGTGCATTTGGTATGCCAGGCTTACTGCGGCCCCCCACATGTCGTAGACCAGGCTCGAGCCTCCGACCAGTCCGCTGATCACGTTGCCGGTGTTGATGCCAACCCGAAGGCCAAGCTCGTGACCGGTCTGGCTGTTGAAGCGATCGATGATGCGACGCATTTCGACCGCGAAGTCCACGCTTCGGTGAATGCTGTCCAGGCGCGGGGTGATCACTCCGCAGGTGGCCAGGTAGCTGTTGTGGAACGTGCGGATCCGTTCCACGCCAAGCGTTTCGGCCGCGGAATCAAACTGGCGGAACAAGTCTTCGACGATGCCGACCAATTCATGGCCCGCAAGATCGTTGGACAGCTCGTCGAGCCCGACAATGTCGGCGAAGATGATGGCGACGTCCTGATGTTTCTGCGCGATGGTCGCCTCACCGTCGCGATAGCGCTGGACAACCGACTCGGGCATCAACGTCAGCAGCAGGCGATTGTTTTCGTTGCGTTGCTCGTTGAGCAGTTCTTCCTTGATCGCGAGATTGCGGCTCATTTCATTGAAAGCCGCAGTGAGCTCGCTGATTTCGTCGTGTCCCCGTGCCGGAATGTTGATGTCGTAGTCGCCGGAGCTGATTTTTCGCGTGCCCTCCTCGAGGCGCCGGACCGGTCGCACCGCCGCCTGGGCGATGAACATCGACGCCACGCAGATGACGAAAACCAGTGTGGTGACCGCAATGACGAGGGTCTTGCTGAAGTGGCCCAGCCGCGCGAAGGCGTCGGAGTCGTCGCGCGTCGCCAGGATCGACCAGTGCAGGTCGGAGTTGGCAATGTTCAGCGGAGCGTAGGCTTCCAATTCCCTGTTACCGGTGTAATCGGTGCCGGTGACGACTCCAGTTTCCCCGCGCTGGGCGGCGCGCAGACCGGCGCTTGCGACCGGCTGCACCAGCGTCGTGCCGCCCAACCGGATCGCCCGGTCCACGACGTCGGGCGGGGTGCCGGCTGCGATGGCCTCGCGCCGGTACTCTTGCGGGTCCTCCAGGAAAAGCCGTGAATCGGAACGCATCAAGTTGTCGGGGCCGGCCAGATACGTCTCCGTCGAGGGGCCCATGCCGGCGGCTTGCCACTGCTTGTTGGCGGTCATGATCCGGTTGATCTTGGAGATCGGCAGCGGCAGCGCCATCACGCCGTCGACCTTGCCGTTCATGCCCACCGGAGACACCACCCACGCCGTCGGCGCGTCGAGCTGCGGCTGATACGGCTGGAAGTCGGTGATCCAGACGAACTCGACGTCGTTGGAGCGCAACGCTTTTTCGTACGCTTCGCGCAGGTTTGATTCGCGATACGGGCCGGTCAGGATATTGGTACCGAGGTCGGGCCCTTTCATGACGCTGTAGACGACGTTGCCCTGCAGGTCGATCAGCAGCGCGTCCTTGTATTCGAAGCGGGTGACGATGTCTCGGAGGTAGAAGTCGAAGCGGGCATTGGCCGCCGTCCATGCGCTGCCGTCACCGGCATCCGCGACGGGCAATGCGTCGGCGGCCGGCCGGGGCGGTGCGGTGTAGTGCGCCTGAAGGTATTTCTGCGAGGGCGAACTCGGCAGCACCGCGTTGACGTCGATCATGTCGCCGGTCGTGCGCTTGATCGGCTGAATCATTTGAGTGTCGTAGTAATTGACGAGTTCCTGCTGCTGCGCGGGTGTGATCGTGGCGTTGGCCAATTGGTTAAAGCCCGCCGTAAGCGCCGCCGTTGCCTCGTTGATGCTGAATCCGCTGCTGTAGACGACCAGCGAATTCGTCACTTCCCGGAACAGCGCCTCCATCTGCCGCCGCTGCGACTCGCGCAATTCGATCAGCCGCTCGGACTCGACCTGCCGCAACGCGCCGCGGCCGGTCAAGGCCCCGATGAGACCGATCACCGCGACGCCGAGGATGCCCGCGAGCAGCATCGCCACCAAGATCTTGGACTGGATGCCGAACCGGAAACGGCGCCACACAAATGGCCGCCGTGCGCCCCAGGGGGTCTTTTGGCCGGGGGCGGATTCCGGCGCGGTTTCCGTCGCCGTATCGGGGGCCGGCTCGGTGTCTTTTAGCTCGCTCGACGTCAATGCCTTCCGCCTTTCTGGATTCGGCATCGCTAACGCAGCAGACTAGCGCGCGGAACTCAAGAAATTGGCGTTTGCACTAAGCGTTCAACGTCGAAACGCGGGACGGACGCGACTAACGTCGGTGGAATGGCACGCGTTTGTGTCGTCGGCAGCGTGAACATGGACCTGACGTTCGACGTCAATGCCCTGCCCCGGCCTGGCGAGACGGTGTTGGCGTCGTCGCTGACCTACGCGCCCGGCGGCAAGGGCGGCAACCAAGCGGTCGCCGCCGCTCGCGCCGGCGCAAGCGTGCAATTCGTCGGCGCCCTCGGCGACGATCCGGCCGCCGAGCAGTTACGGACGCACCTCTCGGTCAACGGGGTTGGGCTCGACGGCACCATCGCGGTACCCGGACCGAGCGGAACGGCGATCATCGTCGTCGACGCCGCCGCGGAGAACACCATCGTGGTGGCACCGGGCGCTAACGGGCGATTGATGTTGGCCGGTGCCGCGCGCTCGGTGATCACCGGTTGCGAGGTGTTGTTGACCCAGTTGGAAATTCCGGTTCCGACGGCGGTGGCCGGCGCTCGTGCGGCGCGATCCGCGGGAGCCGTCGTCATGGTCAATGCCTCACCGGCCGGCCAGGACCAAAGCTCGCTGGCCGAGCTGGCCTCCGTTGCGGACGTGGTGATCGCCAACGAAGCCGAAGCCGACGAATGGCCTTGGCGCCCAACCTACTTGGTGACCACCTTGGGTGCGCGCGGAGCGAGCTGCATCAGCGCCGACGACGAGTTCTGGGTGCCCGCCCCGGCCGTCAAAGCGGTGGACACCACCGGTGCCGGCGACGTCTTCGCCGGAGTGCTGGCCGCGAACTGGCCACGCAATCCGGGGGTGCGAGCCGAGCGGCTGCGGGCGCTGCAGTGCGCCTGCGCCGCGGCGGCGCTGTCGACACTGGTGCCGGGTGCCGGCGACTGCGCACCGGACGCCGCCGCGATCGAGGCCGTGCTGCGCTAGTGAGCGTTCCCTAGTCCTCGGGCACTTCGCGATCGATCTCGTCGAGCCAGATGCGCGCGGACATGTCGGACGGCGCACGCCAATCCCCGCGCGGTGATAGCGCACCGCCGTGAGACACCTTGGGCCCGTTGGGCAATGCCGAGCGCTTGAACTGGCTGAACGCGTAGAACCGCTGCACGAAGATGCCCAGCCAGTGCCGGATCTCCTTGAGCGAATAGGACGGTCGCTTGTCCTCGGGGAATCCGGAAGGCCAGGTGCCACGCTCGGGATCGCTCCACGCATGCCAGGCCAGAAACGCGATCTTCGACGGCCGGAATCCGAAGCGCAGGACGTGGAACAGCGAAAAGTCTTGCAGGGCAAACGGCCCGACCTTCGCCTCGCTGCTCTGCAGCTCCTCCTCTTCACCGCTGGGGACGAGTTCCGGGGTGATCTCGGTGTCGAGCACCGACTGCAGCACCTCGCACACGTCAGATTCGAATTGCCCCGACGAGATGACCCAGCGGATCAGGTGCTGGATGAGGGTCTTGGGGACGCCAGCATTGACGTTGTAGTGCGACATCTGGTCGCCGACACCGTATGTCGACCAGCCCAGCCCGAGCTCGGAGAGATCACCGGTGCCCAGCACGATGCCGCCGCGCTGGTTGGCCAGCCGGAACAGGTAGTCGGTGCGCAATCCGGCCTGGACGTTCTCGAATGTGACGTCGTAGACCTTTTCGCCACGCGAGAACGGGTGACCGATCTCCTTGAGCATCAGTGCCGCGGTGTCGCGGATATCGATCTCGGAGAAGGTGACACCGAGCGCGCGGCACAGCTCGATCGCATTGCGCTTGGTGCGGTCTCCGGTGGCGAAGCCGGGCAGCGTGAAGGCCAGGATGTCGCTGCGCGGCCGTTCTTCGCGGTCCATCGCGCGCGCCGCGACGATCAGCGCGTGCGTCGAATCCAGCCCGCCGGAAATGCCGATGACGACCTTCGGGTAGTCCAGGGCACGCAGCCGCTGTTCCAGCCCGGCGACCTGGATGTTGTACGCCTCGTAGCAATCCTGTTGCAGCCGTTGCGGATCGGCGGGAACGAACGGAAAGCGCTCGACCACGCGCCGCAGCCCGATGTCGCCGGCCGGCGGGTCCAGCCCGAACTCGATGCGGCGGAACGACTCCGCCGACGCGCGATGGTGACGGCGGTTGTCGTCGAACGTCCCCATCCGCAACCGCTCGGAGCGCAACAGTCCGAGGTCGACGTCGGCGACCGACCGCCGCTCCCCTTTGGGGAAGCGCTCGGACGAGGCCAGCTGCACGCCGTTCTCCCAGATCATCGTCTGGCCGTCCCAGGCCAGGTCGGTGGTGGATTCGCCCTCGCCCGCTGCGGCGTAGACGTAGGCGGCCAGGCACCGGGACGATGCCGAGCGGGCCAGCAGGCAGCGGTCCTCGGCGCGACCGATCGTGATCGGGCTGCCGGACAAGTTCGCCAGCACCGTGGCACCCGCCAAGGCCGCCTCCGCGCTGGGCGGGATCGGCACGAACATGTCCTCGCAGATTTCGACGTGCAGCACGAAGTCGGGCAGATCGGCCGCCGCGAACAGCAGATCGGGACCGAACGGAGCCTCGATATCGCCGAACCGGATGACGCCGCGCTCGTCGTCCCCTGGCGAGATCTGTCGGCGCTCGTAGAACTCGCGGTAGGTCGGCAGGTACGACTTGGGCGCCACCCCCAGCACCACACCCCGGTGGATGACGACGGCGGTGTTGTAGATGCGCTGCCCGTAGCGCAGCGGGGCGCCGACCACCAGCACCGGCAACAGATCGGCCGAGGCGGCGACGATGTCGGAAACGGCGGCTTCGACGTCGTCGAGCAACAGGTCTTGCAGCACGATGTCTTCGATCGAGTAACCGGACAGCGTCAGCTCCGGGAAGACGGCCAGGGCTACGCCGTCGTCGTGGCACTCGCGCGCCAACCGCAGGACCGACTCGGCATTGGCCGCCGGATCGCCGATCGTGGTGTGGTGCGTGCACGCGGCGACCCGGACAAAGCCCTGGCTGTAGCAGTTGTAAAAGTCCATCGCCCTTCCATTGTCGCCTGGCCAGTGTCAATAAGCACGCGCCGGGTATCCACAACAGATGAGCGACACCGCCGTCGTCGTGATCGACATGATGAACACCTATCAGCATCCCGATGCTGAAGATCTAATACCCAATGTCGGCAAGATCATCGATCCGCTAGCCGATTTGGTCCGGCGCGCACGCGAATCCGGCGGCGTCGACCTGGTGTACGTCAACGACAACTACGGCGATTTCACCGCCCAGTTCTCCGACATCGTTCGCTCCGCCCTCGACGGCGCGCGGCCCGATCTGGTGAAACCGATCGTGCCGTCCGGGGATTGCCGCGTCATGACCAAGGTCCGGCACAGCGCCTTCTACGCCACGGCGCTGGCTTATCTGCTCGCCCGCCTCGAGACCAAGCGGTTGATCCTGACCGGCCAGGTCACCGAGCAGTGCATCCTGTACACGGCGCTCGATGCCTACGTGCGCCACTTCCAGGTGGTGATTCCCACCGACGGAGTCGCCCACATCGACGCCGACCTGGGCGCGGCGGCGCTGAAGATGATGGAGCAGAACATGTCCGCCGAACTCACCACCGCGGCCGACTGCCTCGGCTGAGCGCGACGCCGGAACGGTCTATCACCCGTCGAGACTCATCCACTGGCCGAGCGTGGCGCGCCGAGCGGCTCCCGGCGTTCAGCCGGGGCACGGCCGAAGACCATTGAGTCCTCGATGCGCTCGAAGCGCCTGCTGAGCACGTCACTCAAAAAGTTGTGGCTCACCTTCCACGGCCGACGCGTGCCGGATTTCGGGTGCACATGTCGACCACGCTTCACGTAACCCGATTCCAGATGGAACGTCGGCTGCTCAGGCATCTCCGTTTCGCCCAGATGCGGATATGCGTGGGTGTAGCCGCGAGAGTTCATGTACTCCAATAGTTTTGCGACGGACCGTGCAGTCAGGTCGGCGCCCAATGTCCAGGACGCGTTGATGTAGCCGAAGCTCCAGGCCATGTTCGGAACATCTTCGAGCATGTGTCGCCTGTACAGGAAGTGCTCGTGGGGATCGATCTTCTCGCCGTCGATGCTGACGGTGACGCCGCCCAGCGCCTGCAACCGCAGCCCGGTCGCCGTGATAACGATGTCGGCTTCGATGCGCCGCCCCGACTTCAGCGCGATGCCGGTGGCGTCGAAGTGATCGATGTGGTCGGTCACCACCTCGACCTTGCCGTCACTGATCGCCTTGTACAGGTCACCCTCCACGATGAAGCACAAGCGCTGATCCCACGGGTCGTACGGCGGCGTGAAGTGGGTGTCGATCGGATAGTCTTCGGGCAGATTGCGTTCCGCGATGCGGCGCAGCGCCCGCTTGCTGAATTCTGGCGTCTTGCGCGCGACAACCCACATCAGCTGAGCGACGAATGCGTTGCGCCACCGAACGATCCAGTGAGCGACCCGCAGCGGCAACGCTTTCCGCAGCGCAATCGCCGTCGGCTCCTTTTTCACCGCAGAGATCATGTAGGACGGCGTGCGTTGCAGCATCGTCACGTGCGCCGCTTTTTCGGCTAACGACGGGATCAGGCTGACCGCCGTGGCGCCGCTGCCGATGACCACGATCCGCTTGCCGGCGTACTCGAATGACTCTGGCCAGTGTTGCGGGTGGACCACCTCTCCGGCGAAATCCGCAATACCTGGGAACGTCGGGTTGTACGGATTGTCATAGTCGTAATAGCCGGTCCCGAAGAACAGGAATCGGCATCGGTACGTCTTTTCGGCGCCGTCCCGCCCGGTCTGCACCGTCCAGGTGTCAGTATCGGAGCTCCAGTCCGCCGAACGCACGTACGTGTCGAATCGGATGTGCTCGTCGATGCGATGCTTGCGCGCCGTCTCGTCCAGATACTCCCAGATATGGTCACCGTCGACGATCATCTCGGGCCGCGTCCAGGGCTCCCACGGAAAGCAGAGCGTGTAGATATCGCTGTCGGAACGCACGCCCGGATAGCGGAACAGGTCCCACGTTCCGCCGACTCGCGCACGCCGTTCGAGTACCGCATAACTCAGCTGCGGATTGCGCTCGTGTATGCGGTGGGCAGCACCGATGCCCGAGAATCCGGCGCCGATGATCAGCACGTCGAAATACTCGGCGACATTCGGAGCCATGTCACCCACCATAAGCCGAGGTCAGTATCGACGCCATCATCCCGTCTCGGCTAACGCACCGGGGCGAGCGTGCGCAGAATGCCGGCACTGGCGGTGTGTCGGTGTGCAGACAAGCGCGCTCGCGCAGGCATCGCAGCAGTGGCTAGCCTTGAGCCGTGGACGCTCCGGAGTTGGTCGCGCTGTTGGCGGGGCGCCGGGTCGCGGTGCTCACGGGCGCGGGGATTTCCACCGACTCGGGCATTCCCGACTATCGTGGCCCCGATTCGCCGCCCAGCAACCCCATGACCATCGGCCAGTTCACGTCGGATCCGGTGTTCCGGCAGCGATACTGGGCCCGCAACCATGTCGGCTGGCGGCACATGGATGACACGCAGCCCAACGCCGGGCACCGCGCGTTGGCCGCGCTGGGGCGCGCCGGCGTGGTGACCGGAATCATCACCCAGAACGTCGACCTGCTGCACACCAAGGCCGGCAGCGCGAACGTGGTCAACTTGCACGGCACCTACGCCCAGGTGATCTGCCTGAGCTGCGGCTACACCATGAGCCGTGCCGCGCTAGCCGAACGACTCGAGGCGCTCAACCCCGGATTCATCGAGCGCGCCGAAGCCATCGGCGGGTTGGCGGTGGCGCCCGACGCCGACGCTGTTGTCGCCGATACCGCGTCGTTTCGCTACCTCGACTGCCCGCGCTGCGCCGGCATGCTCAAGCCCGACATCGTCTACTTTGGCGAGAGCGTGCCCAAAGATACTGTGGCCCACGCTTACTCAGTGGTCGATCATGCCGAGGCGCTGCTGGTCGCGGGCTCGTCGCTGACGGTGTTCTCCGGCTACCGGTTCGTGCGTCACGCCGACACACTGGGCATACCGATCGCGATCGTCAACCGCGGCCCCACCCGCGGCGACGACCTAGCCACCGTCAAGGTCGACGGCGGGTGCTCGGAACTGCTGACGCTGTTGGCCTCCGAACTAGGGCGGGAACTGGGAGGGACGCTGTTAGCGCCGAGCCTGTAAATCTGCAGAAGAAGTTCGAGTGAGGGTCTGCAGATTTACAGGCTCGGCGTGGGGCCTCGACGAACTCTTGCAAACAATCAGAAGGTGCAGGGCATGCTGCGCACGGCGTGGATGAAATTGCCCGCCACGTAGGTCGGATCGCCCGCCTGGATGTCCGGCAGCTGCCGGAGCAGCTCGCCGAAGATGGCGCGCAGCTGCGCGCGGGCCACGTGAGCCCCGAGGCAAAAGTGCAGTCCGCCGCCGCCAAAGCCGACGTGCGGGTTGGGGCTGCGGCTCAAGTCCAACCGCTCCGGATGGTCGAAGACCTCGGTGTCCCAGTTGCCGGACGAATAGAACATGACCACCTTCTCCCCCGCCAGGATGGTCTGGCCGCCCAGCTCGAAATCCGTTGCGGCCGTGCGGCGGAAGGTCATCACCGGCGAGGCCCAGCGGACGAATTCCTCGACCGCGGTGCCGATCCTGTTGTCGAAATCCTCGAGCAGCCATGCCCTTTGGTCTCCGAAGTCGGTGAGCGCCTTCATCGCATGACTCGTGGTCTGGCGGGTGGTGTCGTTGGCCGCCACGGAAAGCAGCACGAAGAATGCGGCCACGTCGGCATCGGACAGCCGGTCGCCGTCCACCTCGGCGTTCACCAGGCCGCTGATCAGATCGTCGCCCGGGTGAGCGCGGCGCTCCGCGGCGAGCGCGCCGGCCACCTGATGCACGTAGATCTGGTTCTCGAACAGCACCTCCATCGGGTTGCGGCCGTCGAGGAAGTCCGGGTCGGCCCACGACACCATGGCATCGGTGGCGCGCGCCATGTGCTCACGCTCGGATTCCGGGATCCCGACCATGTCCGACAGGGTGCGAATGGGCAGTTCCTTGGCGCAGAGGTCGACGAAATCCGCGCCGCTGCCGGCCGCCCGCAGCTCGTCGACGATGGTCTTGGCGTTCGCCTGGATCGAATCCTCGATGCGGCGCACTTGGCGCGGGGTGAACGCGGCGCTGACAAGCTTGCGCAGCTTGGTATGCCGTGGCGGATCCATCGCAAGGAACGACTGCGACGCTTCGAGCAGCTCGACCGGGATGCTCTCGAACATCACGCCCTGGCCGGACAGAAACACCTCATTGTTGCGGCTGACCGCGACGATGTCCGTCCGTCTGGTGACGGCCCAATAGCCGGGATCGTCGGGATCGGGCATCAGGGCGTCCTCTACCGGCGGATGCCAGCTCACCGGGCGCTCGGCCCGCAGCACGGCGAACGCACGCTCCCGGTCCGCCGCGGTGGTGGACCAAAACGCGCGCGAGGACAAATCGATGGTGTCGTAGGCGCGGGCAGTGGCGGGCGTAGCCGTCATGGGATCCTCCAACGAACCGAAAGCCGTTCACCGACGATATGCCTAGACACTCTGTCTAGTCAATATGTTGAACTGTCGGTTATGCTCGGAAAATGCCGTCGGTCACCCGGAAGCCGCAGGCCAGGCGCGAGCAGACGCGCCAGCAGCGGCGCGAACAGATGGAGCGCCGGCTGCTCGACGCCACCGAGCGGCTGATGCGTGACGGCGCCAGCTTCACCGAGCTCAGCGTGGACCGGCTGTCCACCGAGGCCGGCATTTCGCGGGCAAGCTTCTACATCTACTTCGAGGACAAGGGCCACCTGCTGCGCTGCCTCGCGGTCCAGGTATTCGGTGATCTTGTCGCCGGCGCCGAGCGCTGGTGGGGGGTTGCGCGGCGACGCGATCCAGACGCCGTGCGCGCCGCGATGACCGGCATCGTCGAAACCTATCGGCGTCACCAAGCGGTGCTAGTTGCCCTCAACGAGATGGCGGCCTACGACCCGGAAACGGGGCAGACGTACCGCGATCTGCTGACCGCCATCACCGCGCGCATGACTCGTGTCATTGAAGACGGCCAGGCCGACGGCGCAATCCGTCGCGAACTACCTGCCGCCACCACTGCTAGCGCACTGGTGTGGATGGTTGAGCGGGCGTGTCATCAGAACCTTCCGGTCAATCCGCGCGACTACGACGCAGAGCTGGCAGAGACACTGGCCGAGATCGCTTGGGGCGCACTGTATCTCAAGCCCATGCCAGCAAAATGAGCTAGACGGTCACCAAATCGTCGGCGTGCACCGCGGGACGGCGCAGCTCGCCGGGTAGCTCGGACGTGGACCGGCCCATCATGGTGGCGAGCTCGGCCGCGTCGTAGGCAACCACACCGCGTGCCACCACGGTCGTGTCCGGTCCGCGCAATTCGACGACATCTCCGGCGTAGAACCGGCCCGACACTGCGGTGATGCCCGCGGCCAGCAGCGAACGGCGTTGGTGCACCACCGCGCGCACCGCCCCCTCGTCGAGCGAGAGCGTGCCGGTCGATTCCGCGGCATAGCGCACCCAGAATCGGCGGGCCGACATCCGGGCGGGACGCGCGGCGAACACGGTTCCCGTCGCGGCGTCGGTGAGCGCCGTCGCGGCGTCGGTCGCGGCGGCCAGCAGCACCGGAACCCCGGCGTCGGCGGCCAGCAGCGCCGACGACACCTTCGACGCCATCCCCCCGGTGCCCAGGTGGCTGCCCGGGCCGGCAACCACGCCGTCCAGGTCCGCCGCCCCCGCCACCTCGGGAATGAAGCGCGCCGCCGGCACCTTCCGGGGATCGGAGTCGTAGAGGCCGTCGATGTCGGAGAGCAACACCAAGGCCTCGGCGCCGACCAGGTGAGCCACCAGCGCCGAGAGCCGATCGTTGTCGCCGAACCGGATCTCGTTGGTGGCCACCGTGTCGTTTTCGTTGACGATCGCCACCGCATGCAGCGCGCGCAACCGATCCAGGGTGCGCTGCGCGTTGGTGTGTGAGGCCCGCAGCGAAATATCGTGTGCGGTCAGCAGCACCTGCCCGACCGTGCGGCCATAGCGCGCAAACGCCGCGCTCCAAGAATTCACCAGCGCGACCTGGCCGACGCTGGCGGCCGCCTGTTTGGTCGCCAAATCCTTTGGGCGACGGGCCAATCCGAGCGGATCGATGCCGGCGGCGATGGCGCCGGAGGACACGATGACGACGTCGGTGCCCGCTTTCATGCGCGCCTCGATCGCGTCGGCCAGTCCGGCCAACCGCCCGGCGTCGAACACCCCCTCTTGCGTGGTCAGGGCGTTCGTCCCTACCTTGACGACCAGACTGCGCGCGGTCCGGATGGCTTCTCGCTGCACGCTCATGAGGCCCCACCGATTTCGGGACCGTGCTCGCGCCGCTGACGCCGCGCGGCCTTGCGCTCCGCGGCGCCGACCCGCTCGGTGCGTTCCAGCCGCGCGTCGGTGCCGCGGCCCGACAGCGCGACCTGGTGGCCGGCGGGGGTTTGCGGCTCCCAGTCGAACGTCATCTCGCCGATGGTCACCGCGCATCCCGGTTGCGCGCCCAGCCGCAGCAGCTCCTCCTCGACACCGAGGCGCGCCAGCCGGTCCGCGAGATAGCCGACTGCCTCGTCGTTGTCGAAATTCGTTTGGCCCACCCAACGCTCGGGGCGCGCGCCGGTGACGGTGAAACCGCCGTGCCCGTCGGGCTCGACGGTGAAGCCGCTGTCGTCCACCGGCACCGGCCGGATCACCGGGCGCCGCACCACTGGCGCCGGTCGCGATGCGTTGTACTCCGAAATCATCGCCCAGAGCCCAAAGATCAACGGCTGCAACCCTTCCCGGGTTGCCGTTGATACCAGGAAAACCGGCCAGCCACGCTCGGCGATGTCGTCGCGGACGAACTCGGCTAGCTCACGCGCTTCCGGCACGTCAATCTTGTTGAGTACCACCGCTCGCGGCCGCTCGGCCAGGTCGACCAGCGCCGGATCCCCCTGCAGCGTGGGCGTATACGCTGCGAGTTCGGTCTCCAGCGCGTCGATGTCGGAGACGGGGTCGCGGCCGGGTTCCGCGGTCGCGCAGTCGACGACGTGCACCAGCACGGCACAGCGCTCGATGTGCCGGAGGAAATCCAGGCCCAGGCCGCGGCCCTGCGACGCGCCCGGTATCAGGCCGGGAACGTCGGCCACGGTGAATGCGTGCTCGCCGGCGGAGACCACGCCAAGGTTGGGAACCAGCGTGGTGAACGGGTAGTCGGCCACCTTGGGCTTCGCCGCCGAGATCACCGACACCAGCGAGGACTTCCCGGCGGACGGGAATCCGACCAGGCCGACATCCGCGACGGTTTTGAGTTCGAGGGTGAGGTCGCGAGCCTGGCCCGGCTCGCCGAGCAGCGCGAAGCCCGGGGCCTTGCGGGCCCGCGAGGCGAGTGCGGCGTTGCCCAGCCCGCCGCGACCACCGGCGGCAGCCTCGAAGCGGGTGCCCGCCCCCACCAGGTCGGCGAGCAGCCGCCCGTTTTCGTCCAGCACGATGGTGCCGTCGGGCACCTTGACTTCCAGGTCCGCGCCGGCGGCGCCGTCGCGATTGTTGCCCATCCCCTGCTTGCCCGACGGCGCGGTGACGTGCGGATGGAAATGAAAGTCCAACAGCGTATGCACCTGCGGGTCGACGATCAGGATGATGCTGCCGCCGCGGCCGCCGTTGCCGCCGTCCGGTCCGCCCAGCGGCTTGAATTTCTCGCGATGGACCGACGCGCAGCCGTTACCGCCGGAACCCGCCCGCGCGTGGATGACGACTCGATCGACAAACCGAGGCATCGGGGGTCCTCTCAGCTACCCGCATGCACGGGCGCAGCGACCTCAGTCGGTGGTCTGCCCGGCGGCGACGATGTTGACGGTCTTGCGGCCACGCTTGACGCCGAACACGACCGCACCGGCCGCCGTTGCAAACAACGTGTCGTCACCGCCGCGGCCCACGTTGTTGCCGGGGTGAAACTTGGTGCCGCGCTGGCGGACGATGATTTCCCCGGCCTTGACGACCTGGCCACCGAACCGCTTGACGCCCAGCCGCTGCGCGGCCGAATCGCGCCCGTTGCGCGAGCTCGATGCGCCCTTCTTGTGTGCCATATCTGTCGCCTCCGCTACTTGATCCCGGTGACCTTCAGGACCGTCAGCTGCTGACGGTGTCCCTGGCGCTTGTGGTAGCCGGTCTTGTTCTTGAACTTGTGGATGCGGATCTTGGGGCCCTTGGTGTGCTCGAGCACCTCACCGGTCACCGCGACCTTGGCCAGCGCCGCGGCATCCGAGGTGACCTTGGCCCCGTCGACGACGAGCGCGACCGGCAGCGACACCTTGGCGCCCGGCTCGGAGTCGAGCTTCTCGACCTTGACCACGTCTCCGACGGCGACCTTGTACTGCTTGCCGCCGGTCTTGACGATTGCGTAGGTCGCCATCGTGGGTGCACCTCTGTTTACTCGTGGGCACGCGTCACCGGTTGCGTGCGCGTGGTGGGTCTGGGTCACGGGAGTCTAGGGCGCGGGCCTTATCTCTCCCGCTGTCGTCGGCCCGGCAGGCCTGACGACAACTGTCCAAGGGTACGTGACCAGCGGCTACAGGGTCAAACCGGCTCGCCTGACCGCGGTCAGTCCACGTGGATCGGCGGGCCGGCCGGCCTACCCGCCGCGCGGCGCCGGCGCGGACGTCCCGCAACCACCCCGGGTTCCGCCCCGCCCGTCTCGGCGTCGGAGTCGTCGTCGGAATCCTCGACGTCCAGGTCGTCGTCGTCGAGGTCGAGATCCTCGTCATCGTCGTCGAGGTCCTCGTCATCGAGGTCCTCGTCGTCGAGCTCGTCCTCATCGTCTTCGTCGTCGGAGTCCTCGTCGGCCTCGTCAGACTCGTCGACGTCCTCGTCAGTGTCCTCGACGTCCTCGTCGGAGTCCTCGAGGTCGGTCCGGTCGGCGTCCTCGAGGCCGGCGGGAACCTTTTCCTCGGTCCGCTCGTCGATATCGGTGGTGGTGTCCGTGTCCTCATCGGATTCGCCGGTTTCGCCGTCGCCACGACCGGCTGCCATCGCCTTGAACATCGGGTGCTCGCCGGGAGCGTGCGCGGGCACCTTGGCCACCGCGGGCTCATCGGATCGACTCTTCTTCGATCGCTTGCCTCGCCGACCGCCGGATTCGGACTTGCGCCCGGTCGCGGGGGCCGAATCGACCGGGTCGCCGTGCAGCAGGAGCCCGCGCCCAGCGCAGTTCGGACAGGGTGTGGTGAACGCCTCGATCAGTCCGGTTCCCAACCGCTTGCGGGTCAGTTGCACCAGGCCCAGCGAAGTCACCTCCGACACCTGGTGGCGGGTGCGGTCGCGGGCCAGCGACTCGGTGAGCCGGCGCAGCACCAGGTCGCGGTTGGACTCCAGCACCATGTCGATGAAGTCGATGACGACGATACCGCCGATGTCACGCAGCCGCAGCTGGCGGACGATCTCCTCGGCCGCCTCGAGGTTGTTCTTGGTGACCGTCTGCTCGAGGTTGCCGCCGGACCCGGTGAATTTCCCGGTGTTGACGTCGATCACCGTCATCGCCTCGGTCCGGTCGATGACCAGCGTGCCACCCGAGGGCAGCCACACCTTGCGGTCCAGCGCCTTGGCCAGTTGCTCGTCGATGCGGTGCACCGCGAACACATCCGGCCCGGCCGAATCGTCCGGCCCGGCGGCGGGCTCATACTTCGTGAGCTTCGAAACAAGTTCCGGGGCAACGGAATTCACGTACTCGTTGATCGTGTTCCACGCCTCATCACCGGAGACGATGAGGCCGGCGAAGTCCTCGTTGAACAGATCGCGGATGACCTTGACCAAGACATCGGGCTCTTCGTAGAGCGCCACCGCGGCGCCCGCTGCCTTCCCCTTGATCTCGGTCGCCTTGGCCTCGATCTGCTCCCAACGCTCCTGCAGGCGGGTGACGTCCTTGCGGATGTCCTCCTCCTTGACGCCCTCCGACGCGGTGCGGATGATCACGCCGGCGTTCGACGGCACCACCTCCCGCAAGATCTCCTTCAACCGCTGACGTTCGGTGTCGGGCAGCTTGCGGCTGATCCCGGTCGAGGATGCACCCGGCACGTAAACCAGGTAGCGACCCGCCAGCGACACCTGCGTGGTCAGCCGGGCGCCCTTGTGTCCGACGGGGTCCTTGCTGACCTGGACGACGACATAGTCGCCAGGCTTGAGTGCCTGCTCGATCTTGCGGTCGGCGCCACCCAGACCCGCGGCTTCCCAATTGACCTCGCCGGCGTAGAGCACGCCGTTGCGGCCGCGGCCGATGTCGACGAAGGCCGCCTCCATCGAGGGCAGCACGTTCTGCACGATGCCCAGGTAGATGTTGCCCACCAGGGACGCCGACGCGGCCGAGGTGACGAAATGCTCGACGACGATGCCGTCCTCGAGCACCGCGATCTGCGTGTATCGCGCGCCCGGGTGCGGCGGTTCGGTGCGAACCCGGTCGCGCACCACCATCATGCGTTCGACGGCCTCACGTCGCGCCAGGAATTCCGCCTCGGTCAGCACCGGCGGGCGACGGCGCCCGGCATCGCGGCCGTCGCGGCGTCGTTGGCGCTTGGCCTCGAGTCGAGTGGAGCCGTTGATGCCCTTGATCTCGGCGGCGGCCGAGCCGTTGGAGTCGTTGTCGTCGGCCTTGCCGGAGCGCGGGGCCCGCTCGTGCACGACGGTGTTGGGCGGATCGTCGGGTGACGGTCCGTCGTCGTTGTCGTCGCCCGAACCCGACTTGCGGCGTCGGCGGCGCCGCCGGCGCCGGTTGCCCGCCTCGGACGAGCCGTTCTCGTCGTCGCCGACGTTGTCGTCGTCGGAGTCGTCGGAGTCCTGGTCGTCGTCGTCCGAGTCGGCGTCGGCAGAGTCCCTGTCGGACTGGTTGTCGGACCCACCCTGTTCGCCTCGGCCGCGCCCACGGCCCCGGCGGCCGCGGCGGCGGCGCCGGTTGGCGGGCCGGTCGGCCTGATCGTCCTCGTCGTCGTCCGAGTCGGAGTCGTCGGAGTCGGCAGAGTCGTCGGCGCTCCTGTCGTCGTCGCCCCGCTCGATCGGTTGCGGCGCGACGAACAGCGGCATGTAGTGCGGCCGGTCCACGGGGTCTGGGCTCTGCAGCATCAGCCGGGATTCGGGCTCCTCGGCGGGTTCGCCAGCCGCGGCGGACGCCGTGGCCTCCGGTTGGGCGGCGGCGAGTAAATCGCGGACCCGGATCGCGTCGTCACGGTCCACGGTCGAATGTGCGCTGCGGACCCGTCCATCCAGCGCGTTCAGCGCGTCGAGCACCTGCTTGCTGGTGGTTCCGAGCGTTCGTGCCAGCGAATGGACTTTTAAGCTTTCCGGCAGTTCCTCGTGCTGGATCGGCTCGTGTGATGGGTCTGAAGGTGGTGCACCGTTTACCACGTAGTCTCCTCAAGCCCCCGGGCGCGTCCTTTCGACGCGGCCACGCGAGGGCTTCGCTATGGGCCCGGGTCCACTTCCCCCGGACTTGTGATGGTCTCGCCCCGAGCGGCTCAGGTAGAACTCACTCGGCGCCGTGCTGAATGTCGGCCTGACATGCCGCGCAACACCACGGGTTCGCGATGGTCGCGCTTGTCTAAGTCTTCATTCGGGTGTCCGACGCCGGTCCGGCGACGTTCACCCAACTATAAGTATCCCACATCACGGCCCGGGTCCAGCGGCACCCGACTTCGGCGCTCCGCAAACCCGCCCCGATCTCCGCGCGGCCCGCTATCGTCGCCTGGCTAAACGCCGGGAAACCACAGCGCGATCTCGCGCTTGGCCGAATCGGCCGAATCGGAGCCGTGCACCAGGTTGAACTGCGTTTCCAGCCCGAAGTCGCCGCGGATGGTGCCGGGCGTGGCCTGGTCGACCGGGTCGGTCCCCCCGGCAAGCTGGCGAACCGCCGCGATCGCTCGCGGGCCCTCCACGATTGCTGCCACCACCGGGCCCGAGGTGATGAACTGCAACAACGAGTCGAAGAAGGGTTTGCCCTCGTGCTCGGCGTAATGCTGGCCCGCCAGCTCTGCGTCGATGTGGCGGAGTTCCAGCGCGGCGATGGCGAGCCCTTTGCGCTCGATGCGGCCGATGATCTCGCCGACCAGCCGCCGCTCGACGCCATCCGGCTTGATCAGTACCAGAGTCCGTTCCGTCACGGCGGACAGCGTACAGAATGCGGCGGCGATCAGTCGGGTGGCGGCTGGCCCTGCGGCGGTCCATATTGCTGCCGCCGCCTGACCTCGGCACGCAGGTAGGCGATCAGCAGCCACACACCGGCGAACAGCAAACCGATGAAGCCGACGCCGGGGTAGATCAGAAACCCGGCGACAAGCACCGCCTGCACGCCCAGGTTCACCCAAATCGCCCACGGCCTGCGCTGCAGCCCGGTGAGCAGGATCAACAGTGCGGCCAGCCCGATCAGGTAGCCCAGCGACACCGGGTTCAGGCCGCCGCCGACGGCGCCGACCACCGGGATCGCCAGCAGAACCACGATCGCTTCCAGAAGCAGCGTCGCGGCCATCACCGCACCGAAGCTCTTCCACGGATCCGCGGGTGGCACGGGCCCCCGCGGGCTTGGCGCGGTCATTGCGGATCACGACCGAACAACGTGCGCGCGGCGCCGGCCGTGACGACCGATCCGGTGATGACAATCCCGGTGCCGGAGAACGCGCCTCCCTCGGCGTCCCCGAGCGCGGCCGCGTCGTCGACCAGGGCGGTCGCGACGTCGATCGCGTCACGCAGGTCCTCGGCCGTCGTCACGCGCTCCGGGCCGAACCGCGCCCGCGCCGCCACCGCCAGCGATTCGACGTCCAGCGCCCGCGGCGACCCGTTGTGGGTCACCACGACCGAGTCGAACACCGGCTCCAGCGCGGCCAGGATGCCGTCCACGTCCTTGCCCGTCAGCACGCTGAGCACGCCCACGACGAAACGGAATTCGAACTCGTCGGCGAGCGTCCGCGCCAGCGCGGCGGCCCCGGCCGGGTTGTGCGCCGAGTCGATGAATACCGTCGGCGCGCTGCGCATGCGTTCCAGCCGGCCGGGGCTGCTGACCGCGGCGAAGCCGGTCCGGACGGCGTCGATGTCGAGCTGACGCTGCGCGCCGGCGCCGAAGAACGCCTCGACCGCCGCCAGCGCCACCGCCGCATTGTGCGCCTGGTGTTCGCCGTGCAGCGGCAGGAAGACGTCGGAATACACCCCGCCAAGGCCCTGCAGCCGCAACACCTGCCCACCGATCGCCACCTGGCGATCCAACACCGCGAACTCGGAATCCTCCCGGGCGACCGCGGCGTCGGCGCGCACGGATTGGGCCAACAGCACTTCCATCGCCTCGGGCGGCTGCCGGGCGATGACCGCGACGGTGTCGGGCGCGCCGTCGGGCGCCTTGGTGATGATGCCCGCCTTTTCGCCGGCGATCCCGCGGATGTCGTCGCCCAGATAGTCGACGTGGTCGATGTCGATCGGGGTGATGACGGCCACGGGCGCGTCAATCACGTTGGTGGCGTCCCAGCGTCCGCCCATCCCCACCTCGACGACCGCGACCTCGACGGGTGCGTCGGCGAACGCCGCGAATGCCATGCCGGTCAGGACTTCGAACTTGCTCATCGCCGGCCCGCCGGCGGCCCGCGATTGCTCGTCGATCATCTGCACGAACGGCTCGATCTCCCGATACGTCGCCACGTAGCGCGCGGGGCTGATGGGTTCGCCGTCGATCGCGATACGTTCGACCGCCGACTGCAGGTGTGGGCTGGTGGTTCGACCGGTGCGCCGGTGCAGCGCGGTGAGCAGCGCATCGATCATCCGCACCACCGAGGTCTTGCCGTTGGTGCCCCCGACGTGGATCGACGGGTAGCCGCGCTGCGGCGAGCCGAGCAGATCCATCAGCGCGGTGATCCGGGTCAGGCTCGGCTCGATCTTGGTCTCGGGCCAGCGCTGGTCCAGCAGGTGCTCGACCTGCAGCAGTGACGCGATCTCGTCCGGTGTGGGTGCCATGGCGTCGGTTTCGAAGCGCCCTGGTCCCGGCGGCTCGGTCATTGCAGCCCGGCCAGCCTGGCGGTGATCCGTTCGGTTTCCTCTTGGGCTACCCGCTGACGGTCACGGATCTTGCCGACGACCTGTTCGGGGGCCTTGGCCAGAAAGTCGTCGTTGGCCAATTTGGCGGTGGTGGATGCCAGCTCCTTTTGCGCTGCGGCCAAATCCTTTTCGAGACGACGGCGCTCGGCCGCCACGTCGATGGTGCCCGACGTATCGAGTTCGAGCATGTCTGTGCCGGACCCTTGGCGGACCTCCAGCGACGCCGACGGGGTGAAGTCGGGGCCCGGTGCGGTCAGCGAGGTCAGGGCCATCACCTGGGCGCTCAGTTCTCCGCCGCCACTCAAGCGGGCCGACACCTTCTGCCGATCGGCCAGACCTTGATCGCTGCGGAACCGCCGGATCTCGGTGACGAGCTTCTGCATGTCGCTGATCCGTTGCGCGGCAACCGGATCCAGCGCGATACCCGACGGCTGCGGCCATTCGGCGATGACCAGCGACTCCTGATTGGTCAAGGCCTGCCATAGCGCCTCGGTGACGAATGGGATGACCGGGTGCAGCAACCGCAGCAATGTGTCGAGTACCGCGGCCAGCACGGCGGTCGTGTCTGCGAGCCCTTCGGAAAGCTGCGTCTTGGCCAATTCGACATACCAGTCGCAGAATTCGTCCCAGGTGAAGTGATACAGCGACTCGCAGGCCCGGCTGAACTCGTAGCCGTCGAACGCCGAATCGACTTCGGCGCGAACCTCTTCCAGCCTTCCCAGGATCCAGCGGTCGGCGTCGGTCAGGTCGGCGAGATCGGGCAGCGGCGCCGGGCTGGCGCCGTTGAGTAGCGCGAACCGGGTGGCGTTGAACAGTTTGGTGACGAAACTGCGCGAGGCCCGGACGTGATCCTCGCCGACGGCCAGGTCGCTGCCGGGGCTGGAACCGCGCGCGAGCGTAAACCGCAGCGCGTCCGCCCCGAACTTTTCTACCCAATCCAGGGGGTCGACGACGTTGCCGCGCGACTTGCTCATCTTGCGGCCGAACTCGTCACGGATCAGCCCGTGCAGGAACACATCGGTGAACGGCACCTGCGGGCCGCGGCTGCCGTCCACGGTGATCGCGTCGTCACCGCCGACGAATGTGCCGAACATCATCATCCGCGCCACCCAGAAGAACAGGATGTCGTAGCCCGTCACCAGAACGCTTGTCGGATAGAACTTTTCCAGTTCGGCGGTCTTTTCCGGCCACCCCAGCGTCGAGAACGGCCACAGCGCCGACGAAAACCAGGTGTCCAGCACGTCGGGGTCCTGCGCCCAGCCGTCCGGGGGTGTGTCGTCCGGGCCGACGCACACCTGTTCGCCGTTGGGCCCGTACCAGATGGGGATGCGGTGGCCCCACCACAGCTGCCGCGAGATACACCAGTCGTGCATGTCGTCGACCCAGCCGAACCAGCGCGGTTCCATGCTGGCCGGGTGAATCACGGTGTCCCCGTTGCGCACCGCGTCGCCGGCGGCCTTGGCCAACGATTCCACCCTGACCCACCACTGCAGCGACAGCCGCGGTTCGATGATTTCACCGCTGCGCTCCGAATGCCCGACGCTGTGCAGGTACGGCCGCTTCTCTTCGACGATGCGGCCCTGCGCGGCGAGCGCCTCCCGCACCGCGACCCGCGCCTCGAAGCGGTCCATGCCGTCGAACTCGGTTCCGGTGTCGACGATAAAGGCCTTGGTGTCCAAGATGTTTGGCATCGGCAGCTCGTGGCGCAGCCCGATTTCGAAGTCGTTGGGATCGTGCGCGGGCGTGACTTTGACCGCGCCGGTGCCGAATTCGGGATCGACGTGGTCGTCGGCGACGACGATGAGTTGCCGGTCGATGAACGGGTGCGGCAATGTCGTGCCCACCAGATGCCGGTAGCGCTTGTCCTCGGGGTGGACGGCGATCGCGGTGTCGCCGAGCATCGTCTCGACGCGGGTGGTGGCGACCACGATGTGTGGCTCGTCGTCGTCGAGTGACCCGTAACGGAACGAGACCAGCTCGCCCTCGACTTCGTCGTACACGACCTCGATGTCGGAGATCGCCGTCTGCAGGACCGGCGACCAGTTGACCAACCGCTCGGCCCGATAAATCAGCCCGGCGTCGTAGAGCCGCTTGAAGATGGTTCGCACCGCGCGGGACAGGCCGTCGTCCATGGTGAACCGATCGCGACCCCAATCCACCCCGTCACCGATGCGGCGCATCTGGCCGCCGATCGCGCCCCCCGACTCGCGCTTCCAATCCCAGACCTTGTCGATGAACAGCTCTCGACCGAAGTCCTCCTTGGTCTTTCCGTCCACCGCGAGCTGCTTTTCCACCACGCTCTGAGTCGCAATACCCGCGTGATCCATGCCCGGCTGCCACAACACCTCATAGCCCTGCATGCGCTTGCGTCGCGTCAGGGCGTCCATCATGGTGTGTTCCAGCGCGTGACCCATGTGCAGGCTGCCGGTCACGTTCGGCGGCGGCAGCACGATCGAGTACCCGGGTTTGGTGCTGGCCGAGTCCGCCGCGAAGTAGCCCGCGTCCAGCCACTTCTGGTAGATCGCGCTCTCCATTGCGCCCGGCTCCCACGACTTGGGCAGGTCGGCAGGGGAACTAGGACTGGCGGTCACCCGTCAATTCTAGGGATCGGCGCGGGTCACCCAGCCAGCCGGTCGACCCGCAACGACACACCGGCGGCCGGAAACCGCGCCAGCAGGGCATCGCCCATCGCGGCCGCCGGGGTCAGCACGCCCCGCAGGTCGGAGAGCTTGTCGCGATCGAACGCGAGCGCAAGTGCGCTCTCTCCCAATAACACCGAGGTCGCCTTGTAGCCGGGGTCCCCGCGCTGCTCCATTCTGGCCACATAGCGAGCGCCGCCGGTCGTTGTGGTGTACGTCTCAACCTTGTAGTAGCCGCGCTCCCGGGCCTCCGCGCTGGGACCGGTGCCCGGCTCGGGCAGGACCCGCTCCACCAGGCGACGCGGCAGCAGCCGGAAGTAGCGGCTGCCGACCGCGAACATCGCGTTGCCGACGCCGCCGAAGACGGCCGAAGCCACCGGCGCGACAGCCGACGACCCGAGGCTCATGTTCTCGTCATAGCGGAAACGCCGGCCGTAGGCCCAGTCCAGCAATGCGTTGCTGCGCCGCACGATCCGGGTGTTGGTGGGCGCCATCAAGAATCCCGCGGTCCACAGGCCGGCTAGTTCCGGCGCGAGATCCCGGCCGCGACGCGACGGCAGGTCGGGCTGCCGGCCGAGTTCGGGCTCCGCGCCGCGGTCGGTGCTCAACGTGTAGGGGTCGGCGAGCTGGCGGCGCGCGTCGGGGTCGCTGGAGGCGGTGTGCAGGACTTCAAGCAGCGACGCGTAGGTGCCGCCGGAGAATCCGCCCCGTAGGGAGCGCACGACGAAGTGGGTGTCGCCGAGCTCGCCGGTGCCGTCGGCCTGTGCGGCGAGGTGCAGCGCGTAAACGGTCAGATCCGACGGGACGGAATCGAAGCCGCAGGCGTGCACGATGCGGGCGCCGGTGTCGGCGGCCTGCTTGTGGTAGAGGTCGATGCTCTCTCGCATGAACGGCGGCTCGCCGGTCAGGTCCGCGTAATCGGTGCCGGCCGCGGCGCACGCGGCCACCAAGGGCAGCCCGTACCGGGTGTAGGGGCCGACCGTCGTGACGACGACTCGCGTCCGGGCGGCCATCTCCTCCAGCGACGACGGCGACGTGGCGTCGGCGCTCAGGGTCGGCCAGTCCCGCGCGGATGCGCCGAGGGTGTCCCGAACGGCGCGGAGCCGGTCGGGCGACCTGCCGGCCAGCGCGATCCGGGCCTCACCGCCGGCGCGGGCCAGATACTCGGCGGTCAGTTTCCCCACAAAGCCCGTCGCGCCGTACAGGACGATGTCGAATTCGCGCGGCGTTGCGGTCACCGCCCCGACGCTACCCCGACCCGAGATAAGTAATGCCGGGCCTCGGGCCCGGCATTACTTATACGTGTGACGGCGAGGCCGTCGGCCGTTGGTCAGCCGCGGCGGCCGCAGACCGGCCAAGCGCCGATGCCCTGCGAGTGCAGGACGTTCTCGGCCACTCGGATCTGCTCCTCACGGCTGGCGCTGTTCGGGGAGCCCGAGCCACCGTTGGCGTGCCACGTGCTCGACGTGAACTGCAGGCCACCGGAGAAGCCGTTACCGGTGCTGATGCCCCAGTTGCCACCCGACTCGCACTGCGCGATCGCGTCCCAGTTCACGCTGTAAGCCTTGTGAGCCGGAGGCGCGTCCGGAGCCGGAGGCGGGGGCGCGTCCGGAGCCGGAGGCGGCGGTGCGTCCGGTACCGGAGGCATCGGCGGGTTGCCCTCGAAGCCCGCCGGGGCGGGAGGCGGCGGAACCTCAGGTGCCGCAGGCGGCGGCGGAACGTTCGGGTCGAAGCCGGCCGGCGCGTCAACGGGCGCCAAGCCTTCCGGCACCGCGGGCGGCGGCGGAACGTTCGGGTTGAAGCCCACAGGGGCCGCGGCGTCGGGAGCCGGAGGCGGGGGCGCGTCGGGGCCCTGCCCGGCCGGGGGAACGTTCGGGTCAAAGCCCATCGGCTCCGCGTTGGCGGACGGCATCGTCACGAGCGAGCCTGTGATCGCGGCGAGGATGAGCGTCTTACGGACGTTCTTCAATATCGTTCCTTTCGCGGTGCGCGCGCGCCAAAGCAAACCCACAGCCGTGGGTTTGGGGGTGCAGTTGTCCAAGCGGAAAAGTGCTCTGGGACGTGCCGTCTCGTTCGGGCACGACAGCGGGGCTGGTCTGGCCAGCGGGCTAGGGCCCACCGACCGCGGGCCGGCTGTCGCCGCCCGCAGCCCCGCTCACACGCGGGTCCGTGGATTCAATTTTTCGGTACTTCCGTCACCCGTTTCGGGCTACCAGGACCGTACGAGAACCGATTGCATTCGTCATCTTGAGAAAACATGGATCTCAGTTTGGTAACGACGGGATGACGGCGCGATAGCGCAAATAATTTGGCAGGTCAGCAACCATTTATCCCGGCCCACCGGATCGCGATCGCTACCAGGTTTCCGTGAGCCGAATCACGTACATATTGTGAGCTGGAACACGGTTTGCGGCGATGCGCTGGCCCGCGTCGAGGGCACGTGCCGCGCAGGGTACATGGCGCCCGAGTCCAATTGGCGCCCGACACGCGCAACTTGACACAACGTGGACGTATGTAACTTCGAAAGCCGAAGTGTCTCAGCCCAATTGGTGGGCCTATGGTAACGCGGTGGGAGACCACGGGCAAGTGCGCGCACCGACGCCGCCCAATCCGCAGCATCGTCCGTATCGCACGACTTATCCACTGCCCCAACGTTTTTGGTCGCATCCGTCGATCCGGCCCCAGCCACGGCTACGGTCTGACGCCGACCGCCGAGAGTGCGCGTTTCGGGATCGACAATTTTGCGGTACGCGATTTGCCGCTCGAACTCGAGGCGACACACTCCGCGGCGAGCAGGGCCGAACCCGACCTGGTACGATGAACGTCGATGGTCATCCCAAATCGCAACTGCGCCAACGTATTACGGCAGCCTTTAGGAATGGCGCAGGGATATGCTTTTCGAAATGTTTGAGCGCTAACTAGAGGCAATAGTTTCTAACCGGGTCGATATTGCCGATTTCAGAATTCAATGCCATTTGTCAAACCCGAGTAAAGCAATTGTTTCGGCGAAATGAAATAAGCGGACCGATTACGTGGCGCAGTTTTCGAGCTGTCGGCTCGCGTCAGGCTCCGGACCGCGCCAGGGCACGCAGGTCGGCGTCGCTGTTGACATTGGTCAACGGGCGCGAATCCGATGTGACGATTCGCTGCGCGTCCGAAACGTCAACCAGGGCACGCATTTTGCGCTCGCCGGCGGCCACCAGCGCTTCTGCCCGGGCGGCGAGATCGGTCCGGTACACCGCGGCCAGGAAATGATCCCGGCCGTCCCACGGCAACACGACTTCCGCGTTGGTCTCCAGCGCGCGGCGGGCGAGGTCATCGATCAGTTCGGCGTCCAGCAGCGGCATGTCCACGGCGCAGATGAAAGCGAGGCGGGTGCCCGCGTCGGCGGCGGCGCGCAGTGCGCGGGCGGTCGCCGGCAACGGCCCCTGGCCACCCAACTCGTCGCGCATGACGCGGGCCTGCAGCGCGGGCAGCGGTTGTCCCTGCGCGGCCATCACCAAAACCGGCTCGCAGCGCTGCGCGAGGATGCCGACCACGTGCTCAACCATCGTGGTCGCACCGGCGCCCGACGAACCCGGGAAGGGCAGGGTTGCTTTGTCCCGGCCCATCCGCCGCGACTCGCCTCCAGCGAGTACTACCCCGGCCAGTGATACTGCGTCGGGCACGAGCTGGGCCACCTTAGTCGACGGTCCAGGTGTCGCGCCCGCGCAACAGCGACTGCAGCGCGGCGGTGTCGAACGGCTTTGACGACTGAGCGGCACGAACCTGGGAGCGGGCCGCGTCGTCGTACGTGGGCCTGTTGATGTTGCGGAAGATGCCCAGCACCGTGTGCTCGAGGTTCTGGTCCGACAACCGCGACAGCGCGTACCCGTAGGCGGAGTCGTCGGCCTGCGCGTCGTGCACGACGATCTCTTCGACGGCCACGTCGGCGGTCTTGGCCACCTCGAGGCTGAACCCGGACTTCACCACGCAGTATTCGCCGTTGGCGCCGAAGACAATCGGCTCGCCATGGCGCACGTTGATCACCCGCTCCTCGGCGCCCTCCTTGCGCAGCGCGTCGAACGAGCCGTCGTTGAAAATCGGGCAGTCCTGCAGGATTTCAACCACCGCGGCGCCACGATGCTGGGCCGCCGCCCGCAGGACCTCCGTCAGCCCGTTGCGGTCGGAGTCCAGTGCGCGACCGACGAAGGTCGCTTCGGCGCCCAGCGCCAACGACACCGGGTTGAACGGGTGATCCAGGGACCCCATCGGCGTGGACTTGGTGACCTTGCCGACCTCCGACGTCGGCGAGTACTGCCCCTTGGTCAGGCCGTAGATCCGGTTGTTGAACAGCAGAATCGTGATGTTGACGTTGCGGCGCAGCGCGTGGATCAGGTGATTACCACCGATCGACAGGGCGTCGCCGTCGCCGGTGACCACCCATACCGACAGGTCCTCGCGGGCCAGCGCGAGCCCGGTCGCGATGGCCGGGGCCCGGCCGTGGATGGAGTGGAACCCGTAGGTCTCCAGGTAGTACGGGAACCGGCTGGAGCAGCCGATACCGCTGACGAAGACGATGTTCTCCCGACGCAGCCCCAGCTCGGGCAGGAAATTGCGGATGGTGTTGAGGATGACGTAGTCGCCGCAGCCCGGACACCAGCGGACCTCTTGGTCGCTCGTGAAGTCCTTGCCCTTCTGCGGCTGATCCGTCGTGGGCACGCCGTCGTTCTTCGTCAACCTCGGCGTCAACCCGAGGTCTGTGCCCGCTAGGTCGCTCGTCATTCGATAGCTCCCGCTCCAACTGTTGCTGCCGCCATTCTGGCGACCATCGTCTTGTCGTGCTCGATTTCGGCCAATGTTCCGCCCAGCGCCGCGCGGATGACGCGCCCGATCTCGTCGGCCAGGAACGACACGCCCTGGACCTTGGTGACCGATTGCACGTCGACCAGATACTTGCCGCGCAGGATCAGCGCCAGCTGGCCCAGGTTCATTTCCGGCGCGACCACCTTCGGGTAGCGCCGCAGCACCTCGCCGAGGTTCGCGGGGAACGGGCTGAGGTGGCGCAGGTGGGCATGCGCGACCTTGATGCCCTTGCGCCGCGCGCGACGGCACGCTTCGCCGATCGGGCCGTAGGAGCTGCCCCAACCGATCAGCAGCAGCTCGGCGTCGCCGGTCGGGTCGTCGACTTCCAAGTCGGGAACGGAGATGCCGTCGATCTTGGCCTGGCGCAACCGGACCATGAGGTCGTGGTTGATCGGCTCGTAGGAGATGTTGCCGCTGCCGTTCGCCGCTTCCAAACCGCCGATGCGGTGTTCCAGTCCCGGTGTGCCCGGAACGGCGAACTGGCGCGCCAGGGTCTCCGGGTCGCGGTTGTACGGCTGGAAGGGTTCGTCCGGCTTGGCGAAGATGTGCTTGATCGGCTCCAGCGACCCGACATCCGGAATCCGCCACGGCTCAGAGCCGTTCGCGATCGAGCCGTCGGACAACAGGATCACCGGGGTGTGATACGACACCGCGATGCGCACCGCCTCGAGGGCGGTCTCGAAACAGTCGGACGGCGAGCGCGGCGCCAGCACCGCCACCGGCGACTCCCCGTTACGGCCGTACAACGCCTGCAGCAGGTCGGCCTGTTCGGTCTTGGTGGGCAGCCCGGTCGACGGTCCGCCTCGCTGCACATCGATGACCAGCAATGGCAATTCGGTCATCACACCCAGCCCCAGCGCTTCGGACTTCAGCGAAATCCCCGGTCCCGATGTGCTGGTGACGCCCAGCGCCCCGCCGTAGGAGGCGCCGATCGCCGCGCAGATGCCACCGATCTCGTCTTCGGCCTGGAAGGTGATCACGTTGAAGTTCTTGTGCTTGGACAGCTCGTGCAGGATGTCCGATGCCGGCGTGATCGGATAGCTGCCGAGCACCACCGGGATGCCCGCCAGCTGCCCGGCCGCCACGATGCCGTAGGCGAGCGCGGTGTTGCCCGAGATCTGCCGGTATTCACCGGCCGGCAAGGTCGCGCGGGAGACCTCGTAGGTGGTGCCGAACGCCTCGGTCGTTTCGCCGTAGTTCCAGCCCGCCTTGAGGGCGAGCACGTTGGCCTCCGCGACGTCGGGCTTGCGGGCGAACTTCTCCCGGATGAATTTCTCGCTGGCCTCGATCGGGCGCCCGTACATCCACGACAAAAGGCCAAGGGCGAACATGTTTTTCGCGCGTTGGCCGTCCTTCTTCGACGCCCCGATCGTCTCGACGGCCCCGAGGGTCAGGTTGGTCATCGCAACGGAGTGCACGACGTAGTCGTCGAGCTCGTCGGACTCCAGCGGGTTGGTTACGTAGCCCACTTTCGTCAGGTTGCGCTTGGTGAATTCGTCGGAATTCGCGATCACCATTCCGCCGCGCGGCAGGTCGCCGATGTTGGCCTTCAGCGCCGCGGGGTTCATGGCGACGAGCACGTCCGGTCGGTCGCCGGCGGTCAAGATGTCGTAATCGGCGATCTGAATCTGGAACGACGAGACGCCGGGCAGCGTGCCTGCGGGGGCGCGGATCTCCGCGGGGTAGTTCGGCTGAGTCGCCAAGTCGTTTCCGAAAAGCGCTGCCTCCGACGTGAACCGGTCGCCGGTCAGCTGCATACCGTCGCCGGAGTCTCCGGCGAAGCGGATGACAACTTGTTCCAGCCGCTGACGGTCGGACCCGTTATGACGGATCTCGCTATGAGAATCTGATCCGGCTCCGCTGCCGTTCGGATCCACGTCTCCGCCCTCCATTTGTCAATCGGATAGGCACTCCACTGGAGCTTTAGGGTACGCGCCGGTGGAGTGACTCCCGTGCCCTGAAGCTTGTGTGTCACTGGTAGTACCAATTATGGCACCGGTTTTCGGCGAGGATGACCGTCTCATATCCCTCGCACGCAGGGGGTTTGGGGCCAATGCCGAAGTCAGCGGGGTGCTACTGATGGGTACGACACAAACTGTGTTGTTCGTCACGTCGGTGGGGTTCCGCGAAGCCATGACCGGCAAACCGCCGGGCGCCATGAATGTTGAACTGGTGGCCTACGCGCTCTTGTCGCGACGCTCGGCGCGCGAAGCCTTTCGCGGCACGATCGTCGGCAACACGTTGTCCTGCACGGTTTCCTTGGTGACGACAACCTTGGCGACGTCGTCGCGGCTCGGGATGTCGTACATCACCGGCAGCAGGACCTCTTCCATGATCGCCCGCAGGCCGCGGGCGCCCGTGCCGCGGTGGATGGCCTGATCGGCGATTGCCTCCAGCGCGTCGTCGGTGAACTCCAGCTCGACGCCGTCCATCTCGAAGAGCCGGGTGTACTGCTTGACCAAGGCGTTCTTCGGTTCGGACAGGATCTTCACCAACGACTCCATGTCCAGGTTGGTGACCGAGGCGACCACCGGGAGCCGGCCGATGAATTCGGGGATCAGACCGAACTTGATCAGGTCCTCGGGCATCACGTCGGCGAAGTGGTCGGTGGTGTCGATCTCGGCCTTGGAGCGGACCTCGGCACCGAAGCCCAGTCCGCGCTTGCCGACCCGCTCGTAGATGATCTTCTCCAGGCCGGCGAACGCACCCGCGACGATGAACAGCACGTTGGTGGTGTCGATCTGGATGAACTCTTGGTGCGGGTGCTTGCGGCCGCCCTGCGGGGGAACCGACGCCTGCGTGCCCTCGAGGATTTTCAGCAGCGCCTGCTGCACGCCCTCCCCGGAGACGTCGCGGGTGATCGACGGGTTCTCGCTCTTGCGCGCGATCTTGTCGACCTCGTCGATGTAGATGATCCCGGTCTCGGCGCGCTTGACGTCGTAGTCGGCGGCCTGGATCAGTTTCAGCAAGATGTTTTCGACATCCTCACCGACATAGCCGGCCTCGGTCAGCGCTGTGGCGTCGGCGATGGCGAACGGCACGTTCAGCATCTTGGCCAGCGTCTGGGCCAGGTAGGTCTTGCCGCACCCGGTGGGTCCGAGCATCAGGATGTTGGACTTGGTCAGCTCGACCGGCTCGTACCGGGAGTCACGACCCTTCTCGCCCGCCTGGATCCGCTTGTAGTGGTTGTAGACCGCGACCGCCAGCGTTCGCTTGGCGGTGTCCTGCCCGATGACGTATCCCTCCAGGAATTCCCGGATCTCGGCGGGCTTGGGCAGTTCGTCGAGCTTGACGTCGTCGGCGTCGGCGAGTTCCTCTTCGATGATCTCGTTACAGAGATCGATGCACTCATCGCAGATGTACACACCGGGGCCAGCAATGAGCTTCTTGACTTGCTTTTGGCTCTTCCCGCAGAACGAGCACTTCAGCAGGTCACCGCCGTCTCCGATGCGCGCCATGGTGCTTAGGTGCCTACTTCCTGTTCGCCGTTCGTCGTCCTGTGCCGCATGTAATCCCCGACGCTACCCGCTTGCTCGGGCCCCTCGCGACCGTTAGCGCCGAATCGCGTCGGTGGTATTCAATGCCTGTCCGTCTGAATGAAACATATAGCCCGATGACGCCGGTCACTCGTCAAAGACGCGCATAGCGTGTCTTTGGCGTGTCGCGGTCGTTACCCGACCGAGGCTTGTGCGCCCCCGAACCCGGTGGTTTTCTGGCTGACCACCAGGCAACCCACCCTACAGTGGCGGTGTGGGTTTGGCTGTGGGATTTACCTGGCCCAGCGAATCCGTGCTGATCAGTGATGGCGGCTTAGCCACCGAGCTGGAGGCGCGCGGTCACGACCTGTCCGACCCGCTGTGGTCGGCGCGGCTGCTGGCCGATGACCCGGGGCAGATCGCCGCGGTACACGCGGCGTACTTTCGCGCCGGCGCCTCGATCGCGACGACCGCCAGCTACCAGGCTTCGTTCGACGGTTTCGCGGCCCGCGGGGTCGCCCGCGGCGAGGCCGTCGCGCTGTTGCGCCGCAGCGTCGATCTCGCCAAGGCCGCGCGTGACGCGGCCGGTGCCGAGAACCTTTGCGTCGCCGCCTCGGTCGGACCGTACGGCGCGGCGCTGGCCGACGGGTCGGAATATCGCGGCCGCTACGGAATGTCGGTCGCGGCGCTGATGCGCTGGCATCGTCCCCGGCTGGAGGTCCTGGCCGGCGCCGGGGCCGACGTGCTCGCGTGCGAGACGGTGCCCGACATCGACGAGGCCGAGGCACTGGTGAACCTGGTGCGCTCGGTCGGCGTGCCGGCCTGGCTCAGCTACACCATCGACGGGACGAAGACCCGCGCCGGACAACCGCTCGCCGACGCGTTCGCGGTGGCCGCCGGCGTCGACGAGATCGTCGCGGTCGGCGTGAATTGCTGTGCGCCCGACGATGTTCTCGCCGCCATCGCGATCGCCGACATCGGCAAGCCGATCATCGTGTACCCGAACAGCGGCGAGCGTTGGGACGGCAAGGGTTGGACCGGGCCGCGCAGCTTTTCCGCGCAATGCGCCGCGCAGTGGGCGGCGGGGGGCGCGCGCATCATCGGCGGATGCTGCCGGGTTAGGCCAGCCGATATCGCGGAGTTGGCGACCGTGCTCGACCGCTAGGCCGTTTGAGCCGAGAGCTTCCGGTACTCCAGAACGGTGTCGATGATCCCGTAGTCCTTGGCCTCTTCCGCGGTCAGGATCTTGTCCCGGTCGGTGTCCTTACGAATCACCGAGGCGTCCTTGCCGGTGTGGCGGGCCAGCGTCGTCTCCATCAGCGTGCGCATCCGCTCGATCTCGGCGGCCTGGATCTCCAGATCGGAGAACTGGCCCTGGATGACACCCTGAAGAGACGGCTGATGGATCAGCACCCGTGCATTCGGCAGCGCCATCCGCTTACCCGGCGTCCCGGCCGCCAGCAGCACCGCCGCCGCCGAAGCGGCCTGACCCAGACACACCGTCTGGATGTCGGCCCGCACGTACTGCATGGTGTCGTAAATCGCCATCAGCGAGGTGAACCCCCCACCCGGGGAGTTGATGTACATGGTGATGTCGCGATCGGGATCCAATGACTCCAGCACCAGCAGCTGCGCCATGATGTCGTTCGCCGACGCGTCATCGACCTGGACGCCGAGGAAGATGATGCGTTCCTCGAAGAGCTTGTTGTACGGGTTGGATTCCTTGACGCCGAAGCTGGAGTGCTCGATGAACGACGGCAGGATGTACCGCGCCTGGGGCTGGATCTGGGGATTCATTGGGCTTCTCCGTTGGTGAGGTGTGCGGCGCGGGTGATGATGTGGTCGACGAAGCCGTACTCGAGGGCTTCGGCGGCGGTGAACCACCGGTCGCGATCGGAGTCGGTCACGATGCGCTCGACCGGCTGGCCGGTGAACTCGGCGATCAGCCGAAACATTTCCTGCTTGATCAGCGTGAACTGCTCGGCCTGGATGGCGATGTCGGCCGCGCTGCCGGTCACCCCGCCCAGCGGCTGGTGCATCAGGATCCTGGCGTGCGGCAGGGCGTAGCGCTTGCCCTTGGTGCCCGCGGCGAGCAGGAACTGTCCCATCGAAGCGGCCATGCCCATCGCGTAGGTGGCGATGTCGCACGGAGCCAGGACCATGGTGTCGTAGATCGCCATCCCGGCACTGATCGATCCGCCGGGTGAATTGATGTACAGCGAAATGTCTTTGGTGGAGTCTTCGGCCGCGAGCAACAGAATCTGCGCGCACAGCCGATTGGCGATTTCGTCGTTCACCTCCGAACCCAGGAAGATGATGCGCTCGGTGAGCAAGCGCTCATAGACCGAGTCCGTGAGGTTGAGACCCTGCGAGTTCGAACGCATGTCAGTCACGACTGGGTTACCTGCTTTCTCGAAATCCGTATGCACCGACACTAACCAACGGGGCCCGCTGCGCGCTGGCCACGCACCCCTTGAAACGGGCGCGTTCGCTCACAGCGTCATTCCTCGGCTTCGTCCGAGGCCTCGGGCGCGTCGTCGGCGCCCTCATCCGTGGCCTTTTCGGTGGCCTGGCCGCGCTTGCCAAAGAACTCGCTGGTGTCGATCGCGTTGCCCTCGGTATCGGTGACCGTCGCCGCCTCGACCGCCGCGGCGATGGCCAGGCCGCGCCGCACATCGGCGAACATGGCCGGCAGCTGGTTGTTCTCCTGGAGGTAGGCGAACAGCTGCTGCGGCTCGATGCCGTATTGCCGAGACGTCATCACCAGTCGCTCGGTCAGGTCGTCCTGCCCGACCTGGACCTCCAAGTCGTCGGCCAGCGCATCCAGCAGCAGCTGCTTGCGCAGCTCGGTTTCCGCGGCGTCGCGCGTCTCGGTCTCGAACTCCTCACGCGACTTGCCCTGAGCGGCGAGCACCTCGTCCAACTTGGTTTGGTCGTGATCCAGACCGTGCAGCGCGCCGTGCATCGCGTTGTCGAACTGGGCCTGGACGACCGCCTCCGGCAGGGGCACGTCAACCTGGTCGAGCAGTGCGTCCAGCGTGGCGTTGCGGATCTGGTCGGCCTGCTGGGCGCGCTTGAGCTGGGCCACCTGGTCGCGGAGGTTGGACCGCAGCTCCTCGATGGTGTCGAATTCGCTTGCCAATTGGGCAAACTCGTCGTCGGGCTCCGGCAGTTCGCGTTCCTTGACGGACTTGACGGTGACGGTGACCTGCGCGTCCTTTCCGGCATGCTCGCCGGTTGCCAGCTGCGCGGTGAACTCCTTGGACTCGTCGACGGACAAACCGACCAGTGCCTCGTCGAGGCCCGCGATGAGCCGGCCGGAGCCGACCTCGTGCGATAGTCCCTGCGCGGCGGCGCCCGGAACGTCCTTGCCGTCGACGGTCGCCGACAAGTCGATCGAAACGAAGTCGCCGTCGGCCACCGGCCGGTCCACCCCTTTCAGGGTGCCGAACCTGGCACGCAGCGACTGGAGTTCGGCATCGACGTCGTCGTCGCTGACCTCGATCGGATCCACCGAGACCTGCAGCGCGCTCAGGTCCGGAAGGGTGATCTCGGGACGGATGTCGACCTCGGCGGTGAACGCCAGCTCCTGGCCGTACTCCTTCTTGGTCACCTCGATGTCGGGCTGGCCCAGGGGATGGACTTCCGACTCCGCGACGGCCTGCCCGTAGCGGGCGGGCAGCGCCTCGTTGACGACCTGGTCGAGCATCGCCTCCCGGCCGAAACGGGCCTCCAGCAACTTCGCGGGCGCCTTACCGGGCCGGAAACCCGGTAGCCGCACCTGCCTGGCCAGCTCCTTGTAAGCCCGCTGGAAATCGGGCTCGAGCTCGGTGAACGGCACTTCGACATTGATGCGCACCCGGGTGGGGCTCAACTGCTCGACACTGCTCTTCACGGGGTGTGCTCCTCGGTGGTCGTTTGCGGTCTGGTCGGGGTGACAGGATTTGAACCTGCGGCCTTCCGCTCCCAAAGCGGATGCGCTACCAAGCTGCGCTACACCCCGCGCTGACCTCGCGATCCTACGGCCCGGCGGCGCCGGCTTCGCAGCGACCTCACGACCTCACGGTGCGATAACAGACCCGCTTCGATTAGATTTGATGTTCGTCGCCAGATACAGTCTCGCTCGACTTATATATGCGGGCGTAGCTCAATGGTAGAGCCCTAGTCTTCCAAACTAGCTACGCGGGTTCGATTCCCGTCGCCCGCTCTGCTGGGCAAATGCTCGACAGAAAGGCGCCATGAGCGACGTCGATATCAAGGGCTCATGCGCGCCGGACTTCGTCGGCGTACGCGATGCGTTTGCGCGCAACTTCGCGATGCGCCTCGAGGTCGGCGCGGCCGTTGCCGTCTGGGTCGACGGCGACCTCGTTGTCAACCTCTGGGGCGGCTCGGCCGACGCGGCGGGCACCCGCCCGTGGCGGCAGGACACCCTGACCACCGTGCTCTCGGGCACCAAGGGCCTTTCGTCCACGTGCGTCCATCAGCTTGCCGACCGCGGCGAGCTGGACCTGCACGCGCCGATAGCCCGCTACTGGCCCGAGTTCGCGCAGGCGGGCAAGCAGGACATCACCCTGGCCATGGTGATGGGCCACCGGTCCGGCGTGATCGGGCCGCGCACCCGAATGCTTTGGGAGCAGGTCGCCGACTGGGACTTTGTCTGCGAGCAGTTGGCCGCCGCGGAACCGTGGTGGGAGCCGGGCACCGCCCAGGGCTACCACATGACCACCTTCGGTTTCATCGTCGGCGAGGTGTTCCGCCGGATCACCGGTCGCACGATCGGTCAGTACCTGCGCACCGAGATCGCCGAACCGCTCGGCGCCGACGTCCACATCGGCCTGTCCCCCGGCGAACAACGCCGCTGCGCCGAGCGGGTCAACAAGCCCCACGCCCGCGGCCTGTTGGCCGACGTGCAGGCCCCCGGCTACCCGACCAGCCTGGCCGAACATCCCAAGGCGGGATTGTCGATCTCGATGGGTTTCGCGCCCGACGACGAACTCGGCTCCCACGACCTGCAGCTGTGGCGCCAGCTCGAGTTCCCCGGCACCAACGGTCAGGTGTCGGCGCTGGGACTGGCCACGTTCTACAATGCGCTGGCCCAGGAGAAGCTGCTCAGCAGGGAGCACATGGACCTGGTCCGCGTGTGCCAGGGCGGCTACGAGACCGATCTGGTGCTCGGACCACGCGTCGCCGATCACGGGTGGGGCCTGGGGTACATGCTCAATCAACGCGGCGTAAACGGCCCGAACCGCCGGATCTTCGGCCACGGAGGGCTGGGGGGCTCGTTCGGCTTCGTCGATCTGGAGCACCGCATCGGCTACGCGTATGTGGCGAATCGCTTCGACGCCACCAAGTCCAATGCGGACCCGCGCAGCCTCGCGCTCAGCAACGAGGTCTACGCGGCGCTGGGAGTCACCGCGGACTGACGCGCCAACGACAAACGCGCCCCGCCGTATCGGCAGGGCGCGTTTTGGTGGATCTCAGGGGTGCCAGGCGGGTGGCGGTGGCGGCGGCGGTGGCACCTCCCAAGGACGGTCGGGTGGCGCCGCGCGCCAGTCATGGCAATTGTTCCAGTCCCAGTTGTTGCCCCAGCCCGGGTCCCAGAATTCACCCGGGCACCATTGCGGGAAGGGTCCCGATTGCGCCTGAACGTCGGTCGCGGCGCCCACTCCGGCCAGCCCGAGGCCGACGATCATCGCGAAAAGCGTTGCAGTTGTCCGCGGAGTTGTCTTCACGCCGCCACCCTTACCCTTTCGAGAGGAAGTCCAACCAGTAGACGCCGGCCGGTCATGTTTGACAAGTGGGGCACCAGAACACGTTTCGGCCCTCCAGCACTGCGGTGCGGATCGGGTCCCCGCTCACTCGGCAGGGTTCACCGGCGCGCCGGTACACGTATGTCCGCGGCCGCCCTTGCCGGTAGGACGGCGGGCCGTGGTCGTGTTCGGGCCGCACCACGATGATCTTGCCGCGGCGCAGGCCGACCTTCATCAGGGCCACCAAATCGGTCCACGCAGCCCCGAATTCGGCCTCGCCGAGCTTCTGGCCGGGCCGGAATGGGTCGATGCGGTGGCGGAACAGCAACTCGCTGCGGTAGACGTTGCCGACGCCGGCGATAACCGTCTGGTCCATCAATAGCGCGCCAATGGGCCTGCGGGACTTCGTAATTCGGGTCCATGCCCAGGACGGGTCGGCGTCGGCGCGCAGCGGGTCGGGACCGAGCTTGGCGACCACATCCGCGACCTGTGCTTCGTCGATCAGCTCGCACACCGTCGGGCCGCGCAAGTCGGTGCCGTAGTCGGCGCCGACCATCCGCATCCGCACCTGCCCCACGGCTTCCGGGAGCGTGCCGTCGGCGGGGCGCTCCCATTCGGTGAAGGTGCCATAGAGACCAAGGTGCACGTGCACGATTGGGCCGTCGGCGTAGTGATGGAACAGGTGCTTGCCCCAGGCGCTGGCGCGGCGCAGCACCCGGCCGTCGACGACGGCCGCCGAATCGGCGAATCGGCCCTGCGGGCTGGACACCGCCACGGGTGCGCCGCGGAATCGACGCTGATGCAGCCGCGCCAACCGGTGCAGGGTATGCCCTTCGGGCACCGGACTCCCTCAGCCCTGGGCGCCGGGCACCGGCGGCGCTTGGTGAGTGCGTTCGTATTCGGCGAGAATGTCGATACGTCGTTGGTGGCGTTCGGCTTTCGACCACGGCGTGTTCAGGAAGGCGTCCACGATGGCCAACGCCTCGGCAACGGTGTGCATGCGGCCACCGATGCCGATCAACTGCGCGTTGTTGTGTTCCCGGGCCAGCGTCGCGGTCTCGACGCTCCACGCCAGGGCGCAGCGTGCGCCGGGGACCTTGTTGGCCGCGATCTGCTCGCCGTTGCCCGATCCGCCCAGCACGATGCCGAGGCTGTCGGGGTCCGCCACCGTGCGCGTCGCGGCGGCGATGCAAAACGCGGGGTAGTCGTCGTCCGCGTCGTAGCTGAAGGCACCGCAGTCGATCGGCTCGTGCCCGGACTTCTCGAGGTGCTCGACGATCTGTTGTTTGAGCTCGAATCCCGCGTGATCAGAGCCGAGGTAAACGCGCATGCCCGCAATCCTTACACAGGCCCGCGCGGGGGTCAGTCGAACTGGGGCGGCTCGGTGCGGGTCCGCTTGAGCTCAAAGAAGTGTGGGTAGGACGCGAAGGTCACCGAGGCGTCCCACAGCTTGCCGGCCTCCTCGCCGCGCGGGATCTTCGACAGGACCGGCCCGAAGAACGCCACACCGTTGACGTGGATCGTCGGCGTCCCGACATCGTCACCGACCGCGTCCATCCCGGCATGGTGACTCTTGCGCAGCGCGTCGTCGTAGGCGTCGCTCTGCGCGGCCTTGGCAAGCTCGGCGGGCAGATCGGCGTCAGCAAGCGACAACTTGATGACCTCTTCGAGGTCTTTGTTGTCCTCGTTGTGAATCCGAGTACCCATCGCCGTGTACAGCCGGCCCAACGCGTCCGCCCCGTGGGCCTGCTCGGCGGCGATCGCCACGCGCACCGGGCCCCAGGCATGCTTCATCATTTCGCGATATTTGTCGGGCAGGCCTTCGCGGTTTTCGTTGAGTATCGCCAGGCTCATGACGTGGAAGTTCACCTCGATGTCGCGAACCTTCTCCACCTCGAGGATCCAGCGCGACGTGATCCAGCACCACGGACACAGCGGATCGAACCAGAAATCGGCTTGGTTTTTCTCGGCGGCCTTCTCGGGCATTGCGCAATCCTCTCGTCAACGGTTAGAACACCGTCCAGCACAACCGTAGTCGGCACTCGCCTGTTCCCGCTCTGCGGCGCCGGGCCCGCACGCTTTAAGTTGGACGCGTGGCCCTACCTAACCTCACCCGGGACCAGGCCGTCGAGCGCGCCGCCCTGATCACGGTCGACAGCTATCAGATCAACGTCGATCTCACCGACGGTTCCGGCGCCCCCGGCGAAGGTACGTTCCGGTCCACCACCACCGTGGTATTCGACGCGCTCGCCGGCGCCGACACGGTCATCGACATCGCCGCCGAGGTCATCCACAGCGCCACCCTCAACGGCCGCGAACTGGACGTGTCGGGCTATGACGAATCGACCGGCATCGCGTTGAACGGACTGGCCGACCGCAATGTCGTCGTCGTCGACGCCGATTTCCGCTACTCCAACACCGGCGAGGGGCTGCATCGCTTCGTCGACCCGGTGGACGACGAGACGTATCTGTACTCGCAATTCGAAACCGCCGACGCCAAGCGCGTGTTCGCCTGCTTCGACCAGCCCGACCTCAAGGCGACGTTCGCGTTGCAAGTGACCGCGCCGAAGCATTGGAAGGTGATCTCCAACGGCGCGACCACCGGCGTTGCCGACGGCGTGCACACCTTCGCCACCACTCCGCGGATGAGCACCTATCTGGTCGCGTTGATCGCCGGGCCGTATGCCGAGTGGAAGGACGCCTACGCCGACGAACACGGCGAGATCCCGCTGGGCATCTACTGCCGGGCCTCGCTGGCGCCATACATGGACGCCGAGCGGTTGTTCACCCAGACCAAGCAGGGCTTCGGCTTCTACCACAGGAACTTCGGCCTGCCGTATGCGTTCGGCAAGTACGACCAGCTGTTCGTGCCCGAATTCAACGCCGGCGCAATGGAAAACGCCGGCGCGGTGACGTTCCTCGAGGACTATGTCTTTCGCAGCAAGGTCACCCGCGCATCCTACGAGCGGCGCGCCGAGACGGTGCTGCACGAGATGGCGCACATGTGGTTCGGGGATCTGGTCACCATGACATGGTGGGACGACCTGTGGCTGAACGAGTCGTTCGCGACGTTCGCGTCGGTGTTGTGTCAAAGCGAGGCCACCGAATTCACCGAGGCCTGGACGACTTTCGCCACCGTCGAGAAATCCTGGGCGTACCGCCAGGACCAGCTGCCCTCGACACACCCGATCGCCGCGGACATCCCCGACCTGGCCGCGGTCGAGGTGAACTTCGACGGAATCACCTACGCCAAGGGCGCTTCGGTGCTCAAGCAGCTGGTGGCCTACGTCGGGCTGGAGCAGTTCCTGGCCGGGCTGCGCGACTATTTCCGCACCCATGCCTACGGCAATGCCACGTTCGGGGATCTGATCGCCGCGCTGGAGAAGGCCTCCGGCCGCGACCTGTCGACGTGGGGCCAGCAGTGGCTGAAAACCACCGGCCTGAACACGCTGCGCGCGGATTTCGACTTGGACGGCCCGGGCCCTAAGGGCAGGTTCACCCGGTTCGTGGTGCAGCAGGGTGGCGCCGCGCCGGGCGCTGGCGAGACGCGGGTGCACCGGCTGGCGGTCGGCATTTACGACGACGACGGGGCCGGCAAGCTGGTGCGGATACACCGGGAGGAACTCGACGTCGACGGCCCTGACACGGAAGTTCCTGCGCTGGTTGGTGTTTCGCGCGGCAAGCTGATTCTGGTCAACGACGACGACCTGACCTACTGCTCGCTGCGACTGGACCCGCAGTCGCTGCGGACCGCGCTGGAACGCATCGCCGACATCACCGAGCCGCTGCCGCGCTCGCTGGTGTGGTCGGCGGCGTGGGAGATGACCCGCGAGGCCGAGCTGCGGGCCCGTGACTTCGTGGCGCTGGTATCGCGCGGCGTGCACGCCGAAACGGAGGTCGCGGTGTTGCAGCGGCTGCTGATGCAGGCGCAGACGGCGCTGACCTCCTACGCCGACCCGGCCTGGGCCCACGCGGACGGCTGGGCGCAGTTCGCCGACCGGCTGCTGGAGTTGGCGCGGGCCGCGGAGCCCGGATCGGATCAACAGCTCGCGTTCCTCAACGCGCTGTGCACGTCGGTGCTGTCCCCCCGGCATGTCGAGGCGCTGGCCGATCTGCTCGACCGCGACCCCGCCGAACTCGGGTTGGCCGGCCTGCAGATCGACACCGACCTGCGTTGGCGCATCGTGATCGCGTTGGCCACCGCCGGCAAGATCGATGCCGACGGGCCGGCGACGCCGTTCATCGACGCCGAGGTTCAGCGCGACCCCACCGCGGCCGGCAAACGCCACGGCGCCCAGGCCGCCGCCGCCCGGCCTCAACCGCAGGTCAAGGAGCAGGCGTGGACCACGGTGGTCGAGGACGACACCATGGCCAACATCACGGCCCGCTCGATCATCGCGGGCATCGCGCCGCCGGGCCAGCACGCGCTGCTCAAGCCGTTCACCGAGCGCTACTTCGACGCGATTCCCGGAGTTTGGACGCGACGTTCCAGCGAGGTCGCCCAAACCGTGGTGATCGGGCTGTACCCGCACTGGGATATCAGCGAGGAGGGTGTTGCGGCCGCCGACCGGTTCCTGCAAGTCTCCGACGTGCCGCCGGCACTGCGCCGGCTGGTGCTGGAGGGCCAGGCGGGGATCAAGCGGTCGCTGCGGGCCCGCCGCTTCGACAGTTCCGCGGGCGAGTAGCGAGCGTCAGGCCGGCGATATCCCGGCGCTGAGCACGCGGATCGCGCTGACGAGCCCGTCGACCAGGTTCCCCTGCTTGAACGCCGACGCCGCGGCGGCCACTCCCAGCGGTGCGGCCGACTCGGCACCGCGCCCGCGGACCTGGGCGCCGTAGACGACCTCGATGACGGACTGGTCTGGCGAGACCGCGAGCAAGACCGCGTTGTTGGGCGTGGGCACCTTGGCCAGAATTTCGCGGGCCCGCGCGGCGGTGTCGCTGCCCAGGTCGCCGAGATAGATGGCGAACCGCGCCATCGAGGACCGCGACGCGTATTTCAGCGCGTCGTCGATGGCGACGAGGTCTTTGATCGGGAACGGGTAGTGCACCGACACCGTCCCGGGCTCGATCACCCCCGAGATGCGTCCGCTGGTGGTGATCACCGAGCCCTTGGGCAGCTCCGCGGGCTCGATCGTCGCTACCTCACCACGTGCCACTGGCGCCACCCCCAACCGAGAACTCCGACGTGCCATGCCCGCCGTGCTCGCCGCCGACGGCTTCGTCGGTGGCGGCCCACAGGATGGGCGGATGTGTCCACGGCTCCGACATCTTGTACGTCGCCGGGTGCGGGCCCTTGTGCCTCCAGATCAGCCCGACGAGCACGATCACCAGCGACAACGGGATCCCGATGAACAACAGATGGATCTGCATAACGCTCACGACGCAAACCGTATCCCACGGCGCGACGAACCCGCGCATTCAGGACCCAAGTTGGGTCAGGCGGCGCCTTCCCCGAGGTATCGAGCCCAGGCGGGATCCAATTCCTTGACGGTGGACAGCAATCGCCAGTGCTGTCCCGTGGGCGGCACCGGCGCGCGTCGCAGCGCCCAGCCGAGTTCGGTGAGCAGCTTGTCGCCCTTGCGGTGGTTGCACGTCGAGCAGCACGCGACGCAGTTCTCCCAGGAGTGGTCGCCGCCGCGGCTGCGTGGCACCACGTGATCGACGGTGTCGGCCTTCGCCCCGCAGTAGGCGCAGCAGAAACGGTCGCGGTGCATCAGCGCGGCGCGGGTCATCGGGACGCGGGCGCGGTACGGCACCCGGACGTAGGTGCGCAACTGGATGACCGACGGCACCACGATTGACCTGGTCGCCGAGTGGATCACCGGTCCGGCGGGATCGTGGTGCACGACATCGGCCTTGCCGCAGATCACCATGACGATCGCCCGGCGCATCGGCAGCGCGGTCAACGGCTCGTAGGTGGAATTCAGCAGCAGGACCCGCCGACGACTCCAGATCGACGCGCTCTCGTGGCGAGTGGGCTGCCATTTCCAGATAGTCGAGCAACTCCCGGCGGTGCTCGTCGTCGAGGGTCTGCGAGT
>NZ_MBET01000008.1:0-11347 GCF_001954215.1 Mycobacterium sp. IS-2888 | reverse complement strand
GGGTCGGCGGCCGCGGGGGGGGGGCGGCGGGGGCGGGGGGGCGGGGCGCCGCGCCGCGCCGCTGTCTACTGCCCCAACACCCCCCCGGCGCCCCCCCCCCCCCCCCCCCCCGACCGCGAGACCACGCTGTTGATGATCGAGTCCAGTGACGAATTCCGGGTGCCGCCGCCCGGGTCGCTGGGCCGTCACTTCCCTTTCGACCCGTCGCAGGCGACGATCCCCGAGCCGGAACCGATCGAGGATGACGGCCGTGACGAGTACGAGGTCCGCCTGGTACACGAGGGCGGCCCGACGACGCTTTACTACCAACACAATCCGATCGATGTCGAAGGCTGGCGCGGCGACAACTTCGCGTTCACATTCAACATCGCCGACTACAACGTCATTACCTCCGACAGCGTCCACCTGCCGCCGACCGTCCATTTGTTCATGCAGGCCACCGGCGTCTACGTAATGAATTTCTTGCCCAGGCCGGCCGAAGGCATCCCGGGCACCGAGCGCACACCCTGGTATCACCGCAACGTCGACTACGACGAGATCGCGTTCTTTCACGGCGGCTCGCTCTACGGCATCCCGATGCCGCCGGGCCTGATTTCCCATGCGCCGCAAGGGGTTCACCATGGCGCGCCGGAGAAGGCCCGGGAACGGGCCCGCCGCAAATTCGACGAGCATTCGCGCGTCGACTGGCAAGTCATCGCCATCGACACGCGCCGGCGCCTGACACCCTCGGCCGAGGTGCTGGCGCACGACCTAGGACAGCACTCGTGAACTCCGCCGTGAACTCCGCCGTGAAACACGAATACGACCGAATCCCGTATCTCGTTGCTTTCCAGAACAATTCGAGCGTCCGCGATGTCTACGGCGGGCTAGCCGAGATCACCGTGCTGGAGAGTTATCTGCTCAAGCCCAACAAGCCGTCGGATACCGTGCTGGTGTTCATGCACCCGATCGGCGGCGGCGCATACCTGCCGATGATCAACGGCCTGGCCCGGGCCGGCCACCACGTCATCTACTGCAACAGCCGGTTCCGCGGCACCGATTCGGCGCTGCTGATGGAGAAGGTGGTCGAAGATCTCGGCGAGTGCATCAAGGACGCCAAGAAGCGGCTGGGCTACGAGAAGGTCGTGCTGGCCGGGTGGAGTGGCGGCGGTTCGCTGTCGGTGTTCTACCAGCAGCAGGCGCAGCACGCGACCATCACGTCGAGCCCGTCCGGCGACGGCCCCGATCTCACCGCGCTGGACCTGCCCGCCGCCGACGGGATCATGTTGCTCGCCGCGCACATCAGCCGGCACGGCACGCTGACCGAATGGCTGGACGCATCCATCCTCGACGAATCCGACCCCACCAAGCGCGATCCCGAACTCGACCTGTACAACCCCGACAACCCCAACCAGCCGCCTTACAGCGAAGAGTTCCTCGCGCGCTACCGGCAGGCTCAGATCGAGCGCAACCGGCGGATCACCGCGTGGGTCCGGAAAAAGCTCGACGAACTCAAGGCCGCCGGCCGCCCCGACGACGAGTTCGGATTCGTCGTGCACGGCACCATGGCCGACCCGCGCTGGCTGGACCCCACCGTCGACCCCAACGAACGCACCCCGGGCACGTGCTACCTGGGCGATCCCCAAGTGGTGAACATGAGCCCCGTTGGGCTGGCCCGCTTCTCGACCCTGCGCGGCTGGCTCTCGCAGTGGAGCTACGACGAAGCCCGCGGCGACGGCGTGGAGTGTGGGCGCGATATCGCGGTCCCCGCTCTGGTGATCGGCAACCTGGCCGACGATGCCTGCACGCCCAGCCACACCCGGCGGCTGTTCGAGGCGATCGGACACCCCGACAAGGAGATGCACGAAATCCCGGGCGCCACGCACTATTACGCCGGTCCCGACCAGCGCGATAAGCTGCGGCAGGCCGTCGAGATCATCACCGACTGGCTGATACGCCACGACTTCGCGGAGACCGCATGACTCCTACCGGCCCGCTGGCCGGCATCCGGGTGCTCGAGCTGGGCACCCTGATCGCCGGACCGTTTGCGGGCCGGTTACTCGGCGACATGGGCGCCGATGTCATCAAGGTGGAACCGCCCGGCGCCCCGGACCCGTTGCGCACGTGGGGCCAGGCCGAGCTCGACGGGCACCACGTCTTCTGGACCGTGCACGCGCGCAACAAGCGGGCGATCACGCTCGACCTGCGCCGGCCGCGCGGCCGCGAGCTGTTCTGCGAGCTCGTCGAAAAATCCGACATCGTGGTCGAGAACTTCCGGCCCGGCACGCTGGAGAAGTGGAACCTGGGCTACGACGTCCTCAGCGAACGCAACCCGGGCATCATCCTGGTCCGGGTATCCGGCTACGGGCAGACCGGGCCGGACGCACACAAGGCGGGCTACGCCTCGGTGGCCGAGGCCGCCAGCGGGCTGAGGCACCTCAACGGCTTTCCGGGCGGCCCGCCGCCCCGGCTCGCGCTTTCGCTCGGCGACAGCCTGGCCGGGATGTTCGGCGCCCAGGGCGCGCTGGCCGCGCTCTACCGCCGCGGCGTGACCGGCCGCGGCCAGGTCGTCGACGTCGCACTTACCGAATCATGTTTGGCCGTACAGGAATCCACGATTCCCGATTACGACGTCGGCGGCGTGGTGCGCGGGCCGTCGGGCACCCGACTGGAGGGCATCGCGCCGTCCAACATCTATCGCAGCGCCGACGGTTCGTGGGTGGTGATCGCCGCGAACCAGAACACCGTGTTCACGCGCCTGTGCGCGGCGATGGGCCGCCCGGAACTGGCCACCGACGATCGCTTCGCCACGCATGGGGCGCGCGGGCGCAACCAGGACGAGCTCGACAAGATCATCGGCGCGTGGGCCGCCGAACGGCAACCCGGCGAAATCATCGAAACGCTGTCCGCCGCAGGCGTGATCTCGGGGCCGATCAACACGGTCGCCGAGGTGGTCGACGACCCACAGCTGCGGGCGCGCGGCATGCTTGTCGAGCACTACGACGAGCGCGTCGGGCGTAACGTGCTGGGACCGGGAATCGTGCCGCTGCTCTCCGAATCCCCGGGTGCGGTCCGCAACGCCGGCCCGGCGCGTCCCGGACAGCACAACGACGACGTCTACATCGGGCTGCTGGGCAAGACCGCCGAGGAACTCGAGGAGCTTAGGGCCGAGGAGGTGCTATGACGCACGTCGACATACGCGAGGTCTCCCTGCGCGACGGCCTGCAGATCGAAAAGCCAATCCCGTTGTCGGCCAAGCTGGAACTGCTCGCGGCCGTGGCCGCCACGGGAGTCCGCGAGGTGGAGGCCACCGCGTTCGTCTCCCCCACCAAGGTGCCGTCCATGGCCGACGCCGCCGAACTCGCGGCACAGCTGCACAACTACCCCGACATCGAGTTCTCGGCCTTGGTCGCCAGCCCCGGCGGGGCCAAACGGGCCGTCGCCGCCGGCCTGCGGTCGATCGAGTACGTCGTGGCGGCAGACGACACGTTCAGCAAGGCCAACGTGGGGCGTACCAGCGCCGAGGCCACCAACGAGATCGGCGAGATCGTGGCCATCGCGCACGGCAGCGGGGTCACCGTCGAGGTGATCGTCGCGACGGCGTGGGACTCCCCATTCGAGGGCCCGACCCCGCCCCAACGCGTGCTCGACATCGCCGCCGCCGCCCGCGAGCGGGGCGTGGACCGGTTCTCGATCGCCGACACCATCGGCACCACCACCCCGCGCAGGGTGAGTTCGCTTGTCTCGCAACTACGTCCGATCCTCGGCGACATGCCACTGGGCGGGCACTTCCACAACACCCGCGGCGCCGGGCTGGCCAGCGCCTACGCGGCGGTCGGCGCGGGGGTCACCCGCCTGGACGCCTCGGTCGGCGGGCTGGGCGGCTGCCCGTTCGCACCCGGCGCCACCGGCAACATCGCCACCGAGGATCTGGTGTACCTGCTGCGCGACAGCGACATCGAAGTCGACGTCGACCTGCAGGCCGCCATCGCCGCGGCCGAAGTCGCGAAGTCGGTTGTCGGCCATGATCTGCCGAGCGCTCTGTTGCGCGCCGGCGACCGACAGAGACAGTAAGTGCCGGGGGCCTGATGCCGTCGGGAGAGCTGACCTCCAAGGGCCGCCAGACCAGGCAGGCCATCGAACAGGCCGCCCGTAAACTGTTCGCCGAGCGCGGCTTTCACGGCACCACGCTGGCCGACATCACCTCCGCCGCCGGTAAATCGCCAGCGGTGTTCTACCGGTACTTCGCTGACAAGGAAGACCTGCTGGCCGCGCTGGCCGAGTCGTTTCTACACGAGGTCGTGGCACCGTCCGGGCTGAGCGTTCGCCTGCCGGAGTCGCCCGACGACGACGCGTTCTTCACCTCGGTGGTCACCGGCTACTGGAACATCTTCAAGCAGAACATCGGCATCATGATCGCCGTCGCCCAGCTGGGCGCCACCCAGCAGCGCTTCGCGGCCGTCCAGAACGAATTTCGGCGTTTCGGCATGGACATCGTGGCCGCCTCGGTCCGCCGCGCCCAGGAACAGGGTTACGGCGCCGAGCTCAACCCCGAACACATTGCGGCCGCCATCGCGCTGCTGTTCGAAAACTTCACCACCGTGGTCGTTGGACCGTCCGGCCTCGGGTTGGAAGTCAGCGACCAGGAAGCCATCGCAACCCTGTCGACGGTCTGGAAGAAAACGCTCTACGGCTCATAACGAAATTTCGAGGAGAAACATCGTGGATTTCACCCTGCCGGAACACCTTCCGGGATTGCTTGCCGACATGGACGCTTTCATCGAGCGCGAAATCGCTCCGCTGCAGGCCGAGAACATGCAGTACTTCGACCAGCGCCGAGAGCACGCCCGCACCGATTGGGACAACGACGGCATCCCGACACGCGAGTGGGAGGACCTGCTGGCCGAGATGCGCCGGCGGGCCGATGCGGCCGGCTGGCTGCGCTATGGGTTACCGGCCTCGCTGGGCGGGCGCGACGGCTCCAACGTCGACATGGCCGTCATTCGGGAACACTTGGCGCACAAGGGTCTTGGCCTGCACAACGACCTGCAGAACGAATCCTCGATCGTCGGGAACTTCCCGCAGGTGATCATGATGGAGCGCTTCGGCACCGACGAGCAACGCCTGGCCTGGTCAGAAGCGCTGATCACCGGCGAACGCTCGATGGCGTTCGGCCTCACCGAGCCCGCGCACGGCTCCGATGCGACCTGGCTGGTAACCCACGCCAAGCAAGACGGAGACGAGTGGGTGATCAACGGCTCCAAGCGATTCAACACCGGCGTGCATCGCGCCACCCATGACCTGATCTTCGCCCGCACCTCCGGTGAGCCCGGGCAGGCCCGCGGCATCACCGCGTTCCTGGTCCCCACCGATGCGCCGGGCTTCAACGTGCCGTACTACTGGTGGACCTTCAACATGCCCACCGACCACGGCGAAGTGGAGCTGACCGACGTGCGGGTGCCGGCCGACGCGGTGCTCGGTGAGGTGGACCGCGGCCTGGAGGTCGCGCAGACATTCTTGCACGAGAACCGGATTCGTCAGGCCGCCAGCAGCCTGGGTGCGGCGCAATACTGCATCGACCGCGCCGCGGAATACGCGGGTCGGCGCACGGTGTTCGGCAAGCCGCTGTCGGTCAACCAGGCCGTGCAATGGCCACTGGCGGAGCTGCAGACCGAGGCCCAGATGGTGCGGCTGCTGGTGCAGTACGCAGCGTGGCACCTGGACCGCAACCACCACATGGAGGTCTCCGACAAGGTGTCGATGGCGAACTACCGCGCCAACCGGCTGGTCTGCAACGCCGCGGACCGTGCGATGCAGATCTTCGGCGGTCTCGGCTACAGCCGTCACGAACCGTTCGAGCACATCTACCGCCATCACCGCCGCTACCGGATCACCGAGGGCGCCGAGGAGATTCAGATCCGCCGAGTGGCCCAGCGGTTGTTCAAGTTTGGCAGCAAGTGAATTTGCACGTGAATTTGCAGGAGGGATTGCCCGCGGTGTTGGGCCCGGCACTGGGCGCCGACGTGCGTATCGACAACCTGCGCGCACTCACCGGTGGCGCCAGCCGAGCCACGTGGGCCTTCGACGCGGTCACGGACGGCCAACGCCGTTCGCTCATCCTGCGCACCGGCCCACCCGACGACGTGCACGCCGGCATGGAACTGGAAGCACGAGCGCAGGCCGCGGCAGCCGCCGCCGGGGCGCCCGTCCCGCACATCCTCGTCGCCGACGATTCGCCTGCCGCACTGGGCAATCCGTACCTCGTCTGCGACGAGATCAAGGGCGAGACCATCGTTCGGCGCATCCAGCGTCAGCTCGACAGCACCGATGGGCAACAGGGCCGGGCGCGGCTGCTCCAACAGTGCGCCCGGGCACTGGCCGCCATCCACCGCGCCGAGCAGAACCTGCCCGGCCTCACACACGAGAACCAACTGGACGAATGGCGCGAGCGCCTCGACGCGATGGGCGACACCACGGCCACCTTCGAGTGGGGGTTTCGCTGGCTGGCGGCCCACCAGCCGCAGCCCTCGCCCAGCGTGCTGGTGCACGGCGACTTCCGGATGGGAAACCTCATCGTCGACGGATCCGACCTCGCCGCCGTTCTGGACTGGGAGCTGGTGCACGTCGGGCAGGCCTACGAAGACCTGGCCTGGTTTTGCATCCGGGCCTGGCGGTTCGGCGCCCCGCCGAGCCTCGGCGCCGGCGGGCTGGGCAGCATCGAGAGCTTTCTGCTCGCCTACGAAGAGGCTGGCGGGGCTACCGTCGATCCAGCGGCGCTTCACTGGTGGCTGGTGCTGGCCACGCTGCGCTGGGGCGTCATCTGCCGCCACCAGGCCGAGCGTCACCTGAGCGGGCAGGTCCGCTCGGTGGAACTGGCGGCGATCGGGCGCCGCGTCTGCGAAACCGAGTGGGATCTGCTCAACCTGCTCGCGGAAGGGGCCCGCACATGACGTCCGGTGAACAGCTGCACGGGCGACCGACGGCGGCCGAGCTGGTGGCCGCGGTCGCCGAATTCATCGAAGGCCTCATCAAAGCCGACGTCCGAGAGGCGACCACCGGGCAGGTCAACTTCCACGCCCGGGTGGCCGCCAACGTCTTGCGCATCGTCGAACGCGAACTGCTCGACGACGGTGCGGCGCAGGCCCGTGCGGCGCTCGCCGCCCTGGGTTTCGACGACGAGGCCGGTCTGGCCGCCGCGATCCGGGCCGGTGAGCTCGACGAAAACTCGGAGGGCGTCACGGCCTGCCTGCGGACATTGGTGCGGCAGCGACTGGCGGTCGCCCATCCCGGATACGACCGTGAATATTACGACCGTGAATATGACGGGGAATAGGAGCCAGAGCCATGCCCGCTACCGCCGAGGCCATCGTGGACGTGGCCGAGCGCCTGTTCACGGCGATCGAAAAGGGCGACAAGGCGATCGTCGACCGAATGTGGAGCGACGACATCGCCGTCTGGCGGGTGGGTGCGCGCCGCGATGACAACAAGGCCCGCGCGCTGCGCGTCATCGACTGGTTCATCGACGTCACGACCGAGCGCCACTACGAGATCTTGGACCGTCAGGTCTTTGATGACGGATCGGTGGGCGGCTTCGTCCAGCAACACCTCCTGCACGCCACCGGCCATGCCGGACAATCGATCTCGCTACGCGTCTGCATCGTGATCAAGGTGGGCACCGACGGGCTGATCCACCGGATCGACGAGTACTTTGACCCCGCCGGCATCGATCCCCTGATGAGATGAGGCCGGTTCTGACGGGTTCTGACCGGTTCTGACTAAGGAGGCGACATGACGACGTTGGAAACGCTGCTCAACGATCCCGAGATGGCCGGCGTGTGGAACATCGTTCCGGATCGCTCGGCCATCACCTTCAAGGTCAAAAACATGTGGGGCCTGCTGAACGTCAAGGGCCGTTTCACCGACTTCAGCGGCGACGGACAACTCACCGGCAAGGGCGCGGTCTTCGGCCGCCTCGACATCCGCGCCGCATCGCTGAGCACCGGAATCAAACGCCGCGACAGGCACCTGCGCTCGGCCGATTTCTTCGACGTCGAGCGCTTCGGCGAGATCAGCGTCGTCGTCACCGCGGTGCATCCCACCGAGGGCCCGCCGAAAGGCAAAGCCGCCGATCTGCGGGCGAACCTCACGATCAAGGGCATCACCGCGCCGCTGCCCCTACCCGTAACCATCACCGAGCTCGAGGACGGCTCCATCCAAATCAGCGGACAAACCAAGGTCGACCGATCCGAGTTCGACTTGGGCTGGAACAGGTTCGGCATGATCGGCGCGACGGCAACGGTGGCGGCGGATGCCATCTTCGTGCGGGCGCCCCGGTGAGACCGCCGCGGCACCAGTAGCATCTGCACCGTGCCCGCCTCGAGCCCCAATACCGAATCCAGCGAGGCCCTGCGGATCCTCGTCTACAGCAACAACGCCCACACGCGCGACCAAGTGATGCGGGCGCTGGGCAAGCGGCTGCACCCGGATCTGCCGGAGCTGAGCTATGTCGAGGTGGCGACGGGCCCGATGGTGATCCGCACGATGGACGAGGGCGGCATCGACTTGGCCATCCTCGACGGCGAGGCGACCCCGACCGGCGGCATGGGCATCGCCAAGCAACTCAAAGACGAACTCGCGAACTGCCCACCGATCCTGGTCCTCACGGGGCGCCCGGACGATGCGTGGCTGGCCAGCTGGTCGCGCGCCGAGGCCGCGGTCCCGCATCCGCTCGACCCGATTGTGCTGGGCCGGACGGCACTGGGCCTGCTGCGCACGCCCACTCACTAGCAATTACCGCTCCCACCTGCGCCGACACGGAAATCTAGGCCGTGTGGGCGGTCGCTTAGCACCCCGGCGACGACGCGCCCTGATGCGGGGACGTTAAGACCGGGCAAATAGCAGCACCCCGGGCACGTGCGCCCGCGCTGGCGACGCTATGTTGAAAGTCACTGTGGCGCACTCCAGACCCGGTTCGTCACAGCAGCCCGGTTACCGCCGGCCGCCACTCAGCATCGAGGCGGCCCACACGACGGATCATGGAGCGAGTTGAACGTCTACATACCCATCCTGGTGCTAGGCGCGATCGCCGCCGCGTTCGCCGTCGGCTCGGTCGCGATCGCGAGCCTGGTCGGCCCGTCGCGCTACAACAAGTCCAAGCTGGCCGCGTACGAGTGTGGGATCGAACCCACCGAATCGTCGGTGAGCGGTCCGGAGGCGAGGCCCGGGCAGCGGTTCCCGGTGAAGTATTACCTGACCGCAATGCTGTTCATCATCTTCGACATCGAGATCGTGTTCTTGTATCCGTGGGCGGTCAGCTACGACGCCCTGGGGACGTTCGCGCTGGTCGAGATGGTGGTGTTCATGCTCACGGTCTTTGTGGCGTACGCCTACGTGTGGCGCCGCGGCGGCCTGACGTGGGATTGAGGTAAGACGTGGGCCTGGAAGAACAACTCCCCGGCGGGATCCTGCTGTCTACCGTCGAGAAGGTCGCGGGTTATGTCCGCAAGAACTCTTTGTGGCCGGCGACGTTCGGTTTGGCGTGCTGCGCGATCGAGATGATGGCGACGGCGGGGCCGCGATTCGACATCGCACGCTTCGGGATGGAGCGCTTCTCCGCGACGCCGCGGCAAGCCGATCTGATGATCGTTGCCGGGCGGGTCAGTCAGAAGATGGCGCCGGTGCTGCGGCAGATCTACGACCAGATGGCCGAGCCGAAATGGGTGCTGGCCATGGGTGTCTGCGCGTCGTCGGGCGGGATGTTCAACAACTACGCGGTCGTGCAGGGGGTGGATCACCTCGTTCCGGTGGACATCTACCTCCCCGGGTGTCCCCCGCGGCCGGAGATGCTGCTGCACGCAATCCTCAAGCTGCACGAGAAGATTCAGGAAATGCCGCTCGGCGTCAACCGCGAGCGTGCCATCGCCGAAGCCGAGGAGGCGGCCCTGGCGGTCAGGCCGACGATCGAGATGCGTGGACTGCTGCGATGAGCTCACCGGATCACGACCCGAAGGTAGCCGCCAGCGAGGTGGGCGGGTCCGTCCCCGCTCCCGGTGAGGAAGTCATCAACGTTCGCCGCGGCATGTTCGGCGCGTCCGGGACCGGTGACACGTCCGGGTACGGGCGGCTGGTGCGCGAGGTCACGCTGCCGGGCAGCAGCCCCCGGCCCTACGGCGGCTACTTCGACGACGTCGTCGATGGGCTCGCGCAAGCGCTCGAGTCCGGCGACATCGAATTCGAAGACGCCATCGAGAAAGTCGTGGTGTACCGCGACGAACTGACCCTGCACGTGCGCCGGGAGCTGCTGCCGCAGGTCGCCCAGCGCCTTCGCGACGAACCCCACCTGCGCTTCGAGCTCTGCCTCGGCGTCAGCGGGGTGCATTATCCGCACGAGACCGGGCGCGAGCTGCACGCCGTCTACCCGCTGCAGTCGATCACGCACAATCGGCGCGTCCGACTGGAAGTGTCTGCGCCGGATAGTGATCCACACATCCCGTCGCTGTTTTCGGTCTACCCGACCAACGACTGGCACGAGCGCGAGACCTACGACTTCTTCGGCATCATCTTCGACGGACACCCGTCACTCACCCGCATCGAGATGCCCGACGACTGGCACGGGCATCCGCAACGCAAGGACTACCCACTCGGCGGGATTCCCGTGGAATACAAAGGCGCGCAGATACCCCCGCCCGATGAGCGGAGAGCCTACAACTGATGAGCACTATCACTGATTCGACGCACGATGACGGCGCCGCCGAGACGATCGTGGTTGCCGGCGGCCAGGACTGGGAGAAGGTCGTCGACGCCGCCCGCGAGGCCGACCCCGGGGAACGCATCATCGTCAACATGGGACCCCAGCACCCGTCCACCCACGGCGTGTTGCGGCTGATCCTCGAAATCGAAGGCGAGACCGTCACCGAGGCCCGCTGCGGAATCGGCTACCTGCACACCGGAATCGAGAAGAACCTCGAGTACCGCTACTGGACGCAGGGCGTCACCTTCGTGACCCGAATGGATTACCTGGCACCGTTTTTCAACGAGACCGCCTACTGCCTGGGCGTGGAGAAGCTGCTCGGCATCACCGACGAGATTCCGGAACGGGTCAACGTCATCCGCGTCATGATGATGGAGCTCAACCGGATCTCGTCGCATCTGGTCGCCCTGGCGACCGGTGGCATGGAGCTGGGGGCCATGACCCCCATGTTCGTCGGCTTCCGCGGGCGCGAGATCGTCCTGAACTTGTTCGAATCGATCAGCGGGCTGCGGATGAACAGCGCCTACATCCGGCCCGGCGGTGTCGCGCAGGGGCTTCTTGAGTTCCTCGAGGGCTGCGGCGATTTCGGTTTCCGCGTTGGGGGGCAGGTCCTGCGCG
>NZ_MBET01000007.1:0-76934 GCF_001954215.1 Mycobacterium sp. IS-2888 | reverse complement strand
GCCCGCGACAGCTGGGTGACGGTGGCCACGTAGATGATCAGCACACCGCCGGCGACCGTCAGCCGCGACACCGAGTCGAGCACCTCCCAGGGTGCGAGCATGTCCAGCACGGCCCTGTCGAAGGACGCGTCGGGAAGCTCGGAGTCCGCCACATCGCTGACGATCAGCTGCCAGTTGTCGGGCGCCCTGCCTAACTCCGAGCCGAAGAAAACCGAGACGTTGCGGCGGGCGTGTTCGGCGTGATCCGCGCGCTGCTCGTAGGAGACCACCCGCCCGTCGGGCCCGACGGCACGCAGCAGCGAGCAGGTCAGCGCGCCCGATCCGGCGCCGGCCTCCAGGACACGAGCACCCGGAAAGATGTCGCCCTCGTGCACGATCTGCGCGGCGTCCTTGGGGTAGATGACCTGCGGCCCGCGCGGCATCGACATCACGTAGTCGACCAGCAGCGGACGCAGCACCAGGAACGCGGCGCCGCTGCTGGATTTGACCACGCTGCCCTGTTCCAGCCCGATCACGTCGTCGTGGGCGATGGCGCCGCGATGGGTGTGGAACTCACCGCCTTCGGTGAGCTCCATCGTGTAGTGACGGCCCTTGGCATCGGTGAGTTGGACGCGTTCGCCGACGGTAAACGGGCCGGTTGCGGACACGCCGTCTAGCCTGCCAGCCGACTCGCCGTAGTCGGTGCTCGGGGTTGTCGCCGCGCGGTCCTACGCTGCGGGCATGACGGAGGGCATGACTGGGCCGACGACCGGCCAGCCGGACGATGGCCCCCGGCCGCCTTCCCGCCCGGCTCTGTCACCGTCGCGGGCGGCGGACTTCAAGCAGTGCCCACTGCTGTACCGGTTCCGGGCCATCGACCGCCTGCCCGAGGCGCCGTCGACGGCGCAGCTACGCGGCTCGGTGGTGCACGCGGCGCTCGAGCAGCTCTACGGCCTGCCCGCCGCGTCGCGCGTCCCGGACACCGCACTATCGCTCGTGGAACCCGCCTGGGAACGGGTGATTGCCGCAGTGCCGGACCTGGCCGCCGAGTTGGAGCCCGAACAGCGAACCGAACTGCTCGAGGAAGCCCGCGCGTTGCTGTCCGGCTATTACCTGCTGGAAGACCCGACCCGGTTCGAGCCCGAATGCTGCGAGCAGCGCGTGGAGGTCGAGCTCGCCGACGGCACGCTGCTGCGTGGCTTCATCGATCGCATCGACGTCGCCGCCACTGGCGAGCTACGGGTGGTCGACTACAAAACCGGCAAGGCACCGCCGGAAGCGCGCGCCCTGGCCGAGTTCAAGGCGATGTTCCAGATGAAGTTCTATGCGGTGGCGCTGCTGCGGTCACGCGGGGTGCTGCCCGCGCGGCTGCGCCTCATCTACCTTGCCGACGGCCAGGTCTTGGACTACTCACCGGATCACGACGAGCTGCTGCGCTTCGAGAAGACCCTGATGGCGATCTGGCGTGCCATCCAATCGGCCGCGCCCACGGGCGATTTCCGTCCCAGCCCGTCGCGGTTGTGCGACTGGTGTCCGCATCACGAGCGCTGTCCGGCCTTCGGCGGGACACCGCCGCCCTACCCCGGGTGGCCGGAAGACCCCGCCGAAGGCGGTGCCGACGCGGTGCTGCATTCGGTGCACCACCCCCTCGCCGGAGACGCCGAACCGGCGGCATGACCATCCGCTAATCGAGCCGCTAATCGAGCCGCTAGTCGAGCGGCGACATCTCCTGCAGCATCGTGGGGACCAGCTCGCTCACCGTGGGATGGATGTGCATCGTGCGCGACAGCGTGGTGTACGGAGCTTTGGCGGACATGACGTCCAGGATGGCGTGGATCGCCTCGTCGCCGCCGACGCCGAGGATGGCTGCTCCGAGGATCTCGTGGGTTTCAGCGTCCACCACGACCTTCATAAAGCCTTGCGTCTCACCCTTTTCCACCGCCCGGCCGACCCGGGTCATGGGTCGCTTGCCGACCAGCGCCTTGCGCCCCGACTCGCGGACCTGGCCGACGGTCATGCCGGCCCTGCCCAACGGCGGGTCGATGTAGAGCGCATAGGTGCTGATGCGGTCGCTCACCCGGCGCGGGTCGTCGTCGAGCAGGTTGGCGGCGACGATCTCGAAATCGTTGTACGAGGTGTGCGTGAACGCGCCCTTGCCGTTGCAATCGCCCATCGCCCAGATGTGATCGACGCTGGTCTTGAGCTGGTCGTCCACCACGATGTAGCCGCGGCCGTCGGTCCGCACGCCGGCCGCTTCCAGCCCCAGGTCGTCGGTGTTGGGTTGCCGTCCCACGGCCAGCAGCAGATGACTGCCCCGAATGGGCGCCGCGCCGTCGCGAGGTATGAGTTCGAACCCGTTGTCGCTCTTTCGGATTCGCACATCGTCGGCGCCGAGAACCACGTCTATGCCTTCGGCCTCCAGGATCTCCCTGACCGCGGTCGAGACATCCTCGTCTTCGCGGGAGGCCAGCCGTGAGCCGCGTTCGACGACGGTTACCGGAGCGCCGAATCGCCGGTACATCTGCGCGAACTCCAGCGCGATATAGCTGCCCCCGACGATGACGAGATGGGATGGCAGCGTGTCGAGTTCGAGGATCGACACATTGGTGAGGAACTCGACATCGGACAGCCCCGGGATCTCCGGCACGACGGCACGGCCACCGACGTTGAGGAAAATCCGGTCGGCCTGCAGCCGCTGTTCACCGTCCTGCGTGTCGACGCTGATGGTGTGCGGATCTTCGAAGCGGGCATGGCCGCGAAAAACGGTGCAGCCGTCCATGCCGTCGAGCCAATCCTCGACGCCCTTGCGGTCGCTGAGCATGATGTCGTCTTTGCGGGCTTTGACTTTCGCCATGTCCACGGTGACGGGTCCGGTTCCGACGCCATATTCCGCGCCGCGCCGGGCCAGCTGCGCGGCGTGCGCGCTGGCCACCAGCGTCTTGGTCGGGATGCATCCCGTGTTGACGCAGGTGCCGCCGATCAGTTTGCGCTCGACTATCGCGACCCGCTGCCCGGCGGCCGTCAACCGCCCGGCCAGGGGTGGGCCGGCTTGGCCGGCGCCGACGATGATCGCGTCGAAATGCTCTGTCATTTAACGACTGTCTGTTAACGGTGTCTGTTAGCGGCTGTCACTTAACGGCCGTCAGCACGTACTCCGTCAGCACGTGACCCGCCCACGCGGCGATGGCGAAGCCGCCCGCGATCGCGACCGCATCCTCGAGCAGCGCGATGGGCAGGTCCTTACCGCCGGTCACCCCCACCAGCCGCTTGCGCGCCTGATAACCGCCGAGGGTGCCGATCACCGCGCCGATCACGCCGGCCCCCAGCGCGCTAAACGTCCAGTGCGGCATTGCGCCCAGCACCGCGCCCGCGAATCCTCCCGTGATGATCCGGGCGGCGAAGATCGGCGGCGCGGTGCGCGCCGGCGTCTTGGGCAGCTTGTCGTTGACCAGTTCGCCGACGGCGAGAACGGTCAGGACGATGACGGTGATGAGGTTGGCCACCCACGATGCCCACGTGCCGTGCAGGTCGATCCAGCCGATAAACGCCGCCCAGGCGACGACGGCCGGCGCCGTCAGCGAACGCAAACCGGCGACCACGCCAATCAACAAAGCCATCAGCAGAATTAGTGCATGCGTCACGGAGACCCCTCCTGGAGGATGAACTGCCCGGCACCAAAAAGGGGTGCCGGCCCTGGAGCTCGGCCGGTCTCCCCCACGGCGGACGCTAACACAGCGGCCGTCCCGCCGATAGGGCGATCAGAATCGGCAGAACCTGATATCGGACGCCAGAATCGCTTTGGCACCGATCGCGGCGAGCTCGTCCATGATCTCGTTGACACCGCGGCGCGGTACCAGTGCCCGGATTGCGACCCAGTCAGGGTCGGCCAGCGGGGCGATGGTCGGAGACTCCAATCCCGGCGTGATCGAGGTGGCCTTGTCCAGCACCGAGCGCGGGCAGTCGTAGTCGAGCATCAGGTATTGCTGACCGAACACCACACCTTGGACCCGGGCTACCAATTGATCGCGGGCCGCGTCCAGTTCAGACGGCGACTCACCCCGACCGTCGTGATCGGTGCGCTCGATCAGCACCGCCTCCGAATCACACAGCGGCTCACCAAAGGCCACCAGATCGTGCAGGCTCAGGGTGCGGCCGGACCCCACCACATCGGCAATGGCGTCGGCAACCCCGAGCTGCACCGAGATCTCCACCGCCCCGTCGAGCCCGATCACCGTCGCGTCAATCCCCTTCTCGGCCAGGTCTTTTCGGACCAGATTCGGGTAGGCGGTGGCGATGCGCTTTCCGGCCAGATCCGCCGTCGCCCACTTGCGGCCCGCCGGGGCCGCATAGCGGAAGCTGGACGAGCCGAAGCCCAGCGCCAGGCGCTCTCCCACCGGCGCACCGGAGTCGAGCACCAGGTCACGCCCGGTGATGCCGAAGTCCAGCTCGCCCGAACCGACATAGATAGCAATGTCTTTGGGCCGCAAAAAGAAAAACTCGACCTGGTTGACGGGGTCGATGACCGTCAGATCCTTGGGGTCGGTACGGCGCCGATAGCCGGCCTCCGCGAGGATCTCGGTGGCCGGCTCGCTGAGCGCACCTTTATTGGGAACCGCGACGCGCAACATGCCCACAGCCCTCACAGCTTCCGGTAGACGTCGTCGAGGGTCAGGCCGCGCGCGATCATCAGCACCTGCGTCCAGTACAGCAACTGGCTGATCTCCCCGGCCAGCGCGTCGTCGGGTTCGTGTTCGGCCGCCAGCCACACCTCGCCGGCCTCCTCCAGGATCTTCTTGCCCAGCCCATGGATCCCACCGTCCAGCGCGGCGACGGTCGCGCTGCCGGCCGGCCGGGTGCGGGCACGATCGCCAAGCTCGGCGAACAGATCCTCGAAGGTCTTCACGGCCAGCGATTGTTTCACGCGGCGACGAGCAAAGTCACGGCGGTTTCCGCTCAGTCCTCCGGGTTGTAGCCGAGATTGGAGCTCAGCCAACGCTCGGCTTCGGCCAGGGTCCAGCCCTTGCGCTTCGCGTAGTCAGCGACCTGGTCCTGCGCCAACCGGCCGACCACGAAGTACTGCGACTGGGGATGCGAGAAATACCAGCCGCTGACGGCCGCACCGGGCCACATCGCCATCGACTCGGTCAGCTCGATGCCGGTCCGCTCTTTGACGTCCATCAACTTCCAGAGCGTCACCTTCTCGGTGTGCTCCGGGCAGGCCGGGTAACCGGGGGCCGGACGGATTCCCTGGTACTTCTCATCGATGAGGGCCTCATTGTCCAGCTGCTCATCCGGCTGGAATCCCCAGAACTCTTTGCGGACCCGTTGGTGCATCCGCTCGGCGAACGCCTCTGCCAGCCGGTCGGCTACCGACTCCAGCAGGATCGCGCTGTAGTCGTCGAGGGCCGCCTTGAACTCCGCGATCTTCTCCTGGCTGCCGAGCCCCGCGGTGACGGCGAAGGCACCGACGTAGTCCCGAAGACCCGATTCTTTGGGGGCGATGTAGTCACCCAGCGACCGGTTCGGGATGCCCTCCCGGTGCTCGCCCTGCTGGCGCAGGTTGTGCAACGTGGTCAGCACCTCGGTGCGGGTCTCGTCGGTGTACACCTCGATGTCTTCCATACCCGAGCCGACGGCATTCGCAGGGAAGAAGCCGATCACCCCGTTGGCCCTCAGCCACTTCTCCTTGATCAGGGTGTCGAGCATCTCCTGGGCGTCGTCGTACAGCTTGCGGGCGGCCTCGCCGGTGGCCGGGTTGTTGAGGATGTCGGGGAAGCGGCCCTTCATCTCCCAGGCGTTGAAGAACGGCTGCCAGTCGATGTACTCGCGCAGCTCTTCGAGGTCGTAGTCGAGAAACTCCCGCACGCCGAGGCCCTGGGCGGGCACCGGCGGCGTGTAGCCGTCCCAGTCGATCGGCGTCCGGTTCGCGCGGGCCTTCTCTAGCGTCAGCATCGGCCGCTCGTTCTTCTGGGAGTGCCGTTCGCGCAGCGATGCGTAGTCCTTCTCGGTGGCCTCCAGTAGGGCGGGACGCTGCTTGTCGTCGAGGAGCGCGGCGGCCACCGGCACCGAGCGGGACGCGTCCTTGACCCAGACCACCGGACCGCTGCGACGCGGCGCCACCTTCACGGCCGTGTGAGCGCGCGAGGTGGTCGCGCCGCCGATCAGCAGCGGGATCTCCAGCTCCTCGCGTTCCATCTCGACGGCGAAGTTGACCATCTCGTCCAGCGACGGGGTGATCAGCCCGGACAGTCCGATGATGTCGGCGTCGTGCTCCTTCGCCGCGGCCAGGATCTTCTCGGCGGGCACCATCACACCGAGGTCGATCACCTCAAAGTTGTTGCACTGCAGGACAACTCCGACGATATTCTTGCCGATGTCGTGGACGTCGCCCTTCACCGTCGCCATCACGATCGTGCCGTTGGTGTCCTTCGAGGCGGCCGTCCCGTTTTGCTCCTTCTCCGCCTCGATGAACGGCAGCAGGTACGCGACGGCCTTCTTCATCACCCGGGCCGACTTCACGACCTGGGGCAGGAACATCTTGCCCGAGCCGAAGAGGTCACCCACGACGTTCATGCCGTCCATCAGCGGGCCCTCGATCACCTCGATCGGGCGACCGCCCGCGGCGGCGATCTCGGCCCGCAGCTCTTCCGTGTCGTCGTCGACGTGGGCGTCGATCCCCTTCACGAGCGCATGCGTGATCCGCTCGCGGACCGGGAGAGATCGCCATTCGGCCGCCTTCGGGTCCTCGGAGGCTTCACCGGACTTGTTGAACCGTTCGGCGATCTCCAGGAGACGTTCGGCCGCATCCTCGCGACGGTTCAGAACGACGTCTTCGATCCGCTCGCGCAGCTCGGGGTCGATCGAGTCGTAGGGCACCAGCGCGCCGGCGTTGACGATGCCCATGTCCAGGCCGGCTTTGATGGCGTGGAACAGGAACACCGAGTGGATCGCCTCGCGGACCGGGTTGTTGCCCCGGAACGAGAACGACACGTTCGAGATGCCGCCGGAGATGTGCACCCCCGGCAGGTTCTCCTTGATCCAGGCGCAGGCCTCGATGAAGTCGATCCCGTACGTCGCGTGCTCCTCGATGCCGGTCGCCAGCGCGAAGCAGTTCGGGTCGAAGATGATGTCCTCGGGCGGGAAGCCGACCCCTTCGGTGAGGATCCGGTAGGCGCGCCCGCAGATCTCTTTGCGGCGCTCCAGGTTGTCGGCCTGGCCCTGCTCGTCGAAGGCCATCACGACGACGGCCGCGCCATACTTGCGGCACAGCCGTGCCTCGCGGATGAACTTCTCCTCGCCCTCCTTCATGGAGATCGAGTTGACGATCGGCTTGCCCTGCACGTTCTTCAGGCCCGCCTCGATGACCTCCCACTTGGAGGAGTCGATCATCACCGGGACCCGGCTGATGTCCGGCTCGGCCGCGATCAGCTTGGTGAACCGGTCCATCGCGGCGACGCCGTCGATCATGCCCTCGTCCATGTTGATGTCGATCACCTGCGCACCGACCTCGACCTGCTGCAGGGCGACCGACAGCGCGGTGTCGTAGTCCTCGGCCTTGATCAGGTTGCGGAACCGCGCGGAGCCGGTGATGTTGGTGCGCTCTCCGATGTTCACGAACAGGGAGTCGTCGGTGATGTTGAGCGGCTCCAGGCCCGACAGCCGGGTGGCCACCGGGATCTTCGGCACCTCACGCGGCGGCTTGCCCTCGACGACCTTGGCGATCTCGGCGATGTGCGGCGGCGCCGTCCCGCAGCAGCCACCGACCAGGTTGACCAGACCGGCCTCGGCGAAGTCGGCGATGTAGCGAGCCTGGCGCTCCGGGGTCTCGTCGTACTCACCAAAAGCGTTGGGCAGGCCGGCGTTCGGGTAACAGGAGACGAAAGTGTCTGCGATTCGCGACATCTCGGCGATGTAGGGCCTCATCTCCGGCGCGCCCAGCGCGCAGTTGAGGCCGACCGCGATCGGCTTGGCGTGCCTGATCGCGTTCCAGAATGCTTCGGTGACCTGACCGGACAACGTGCGCCCGGAGGCATCCGTGATGGTGCCCGAGATGATGACGGGCCAGCGGCGTCCGCGCTCCTCGAACAGCGTCTCGACGGCGAACACCGCCGCCTTCGCGTTCAGTGAGTCGAAGATCGTCTCGATGATGAGCAGGTCGGCACCACCGTCGACCAGGCCGTTGGCGGATTCGAGGTAGGCGGCGACCAGCTGGTCGTAGGAGACGTTGCGGGCCCCAGGGTCGTTGACGTCCGGCGAGATCGACGCAGTCCGCGTGGTCGGCCCGATCGCCCCGGCGACGTAGCGCGGCTTCTTCGGGGTGCTGTATTCGTCGGCGGCCTTGCGGGCCAGGGCGGCGCCGGCGTAGTTCAGCTCGTAGCTCAGGTCCGCCATGTCGTAGTCGGAGAGGGAGATCGCGTTCGCGTTGAACGTGTTGGTCTCCAGGATGTCGGCGCCCGCCTCGAGGTACTCGCGATGGATCCCCTCGATGATCTGTGGCTGCGTCAGGGTGAGCAGGTCGTTGTTGCCCTGAAGAGCGGTCGGCCATTCCGTGAACCGGTCGCCGCGGTAGCCGGCCTCGTCCGGCCTGTCCCGCTGGATCGCCGTGCCCATCGCGCCGTCGATCACCATGATCCGCTGGCGCAGAGCCGCCGTCAGTTCCTCGGTGCAGTCGGGACGGATGTTCGGCGCAAAAGTATTCGGCGGGGCGGCGCTCACGCGTACTCCTTCCATAACGGAAGGCGTCCTTCTCGTCAACAACGTCGACTCTGCCGAGCGTGGCGGATACCAGGATGCACCCGGATCCGTTGCAACGCCTCTCGACCAGAAAAGTCTACGTCGTCACCCGATCGACGTCTGGACGCCCAACTCCTCGCCGCGATCACGGTGCCCGTGAAAGGACAGTTCGCGGATCTTTTCGGCGACGTGGTAGTTACCAAGGTTAACCAGTTTGCAGCCGCAGGTATTTCGACTGTAACTGGGCGGTCATGCCATAAGGATAGTCGGCCTATGCAAACGCCCTGTGTGTGACGGCACGCCGTAGGCTGATTTCTGTGACTCAGCCCGATGGCGGCCCGGATGGCGGCAAGCTGCCCGAACTGCACAACACGATCGTCGTGGCGGCGTTCGAGGGCTGGAACGACGCGGGCGACGCGGCCAGCGACGCGCTGGAGCACCTCGATGCCATCTGGGAGGCCGACCCGATCGTCGAGATCGACGACGAGGCGTACTACGACTACCAGGTGAATCGCCCGGTCATCCGACAGGTCGACGGCGTCACCCGCGAGCTGGTGTGGCCTGCGATGCGGATCACACATTGCCGGCCGCCGGGCAGCGACCGCGACGTGGTCCTGATGCACGGGGTGGAGCCGAACATGCGCTGGCGCACGTTTTGCGCCGAACTGGTGGCCATTGCCGACAAGCTCAACGTCGATACCGTCGTCATCCTTGGCGCGCTGCTGGCCGACACCCCCCACACCCGGCCGGTGCCCGTGTCGGGGGCGGCCTACTCCCCCGAGTCGGCGAAACGCTTCGGCCTGGAGGAAACCCGCTACGAGGGACCAACCGGTATCGCGGGCGTGTTCCAGGACGCCTGCGTGGCCGCCGGGATTCCGGCGGTGACCTTCTGGGCGGCCGTGCCGCACTACGTGTCTCAGCCGCCGAACCCGAAAGCGACGGTGGCGCTGTTGCGCCGGGTCGAAGACGTGCTGGACATCGAGGTTCCACTGGCGGACCTGCCGGCGCAAGCCGAGGAGTGGGAACAGGCGGTCACCGAGATGACCTCCGAGGACGAGGATCTCGCCGAATACGTGGTGTCGCTGGAACAGCGCGGCGACGCCGAGGTGGACATGAACGAAGCGCTGGGCAAGATCGACGGCGACGCGCTGGCCGCCGAGTTCGAAAAGTATCTGCGCCGCCGCCGTCCTGGTTTCGGGCGCTGACCCTAGGTCTTACCCAACTCCTCCCTTACCCAACTCCTCCCTTACCCAACTCCACGTTGTAGGAGCTGGTGGCGCGGCCGAGCGCGGCGACCTCGGCGTCCATCCGGGGCACCAGCTCGGCGCATGTCTTGCGCACGGGAAATTCGCCGACCGGCGTGGACAGCACCGGCTTGAGCCAGCGGAACACGGCGACCCAGCGCGGGCAGTACACACGCGACTTGCGGCCCTCAATGCCTTTGACGAAAGCGGTCGCGCACTTTTCCACCGAGGTCGTCTTGTTCAGCGGCCACGGGAGCGAAGCAAGCAGTTCGCCGAACGCGGGCATGTCTGCGGTGCTATCGCGGACCAGAGCGGTGTCGATCCAGGACATGTGCGCCAACCCAACGCCGACGCCGAGATGGCCGACCTCGAGGCGCAGCGCAGCGGCGAGGTGCTCGTTGCCGGCCTTGCTCATGTCGTACGGTGCCATCCCCGGGGCGGCCGCGAACGCAGCCAGCGAAGAGACGATCAGCACGTAGCCGCGCCGGTCGATCAGCGCGGGCAGCGTGGCGCGCACGGTGTGGAACACGCCGAGCAGGTTGACGTCCAGCACGCGCTTGACGGCCTCGGGATCGACCTGCAGCACCGAACCGTAGCTGGTGATGCCGGCCGTTGGCGATGACGACGTCGATGCCGCCGAAGCGTTCGACGGCCGCGGCGGCCGCGGCCTGCATGGCGGGCAGGTCCCGCACGTCGGCTACCACGGTCAGCACCTGGTCGTCGCCGCCGAGTTGGCCGGCCAGCGAGTCCAGCGCTGCCTTGTCGAGATCGGTCAGCACGAGTTTGGCGCCCTTATCGGCTAGCCGGCGGGCGACCTCGGCGCCGATTCCCCGGGCGCCGCCGGTGATGAAGACGATTTTTCCGTCCAGGTTGCCGTCCAGGTTGCCGTCCAGGTTGCCGTCCAGGTTCCCGGCCAGGTTGCCGTCCAGCTTGCTCATGAGACGAGGGTAATTCCCTTGGCGCGCACAGACTACGGCCAGTAGTCGTTCATCGGTTGCGCGAACTTGTCGTTGTTGGTGAGCCGCGGCATTCCGAGGGAATCCTCAATGGTGCGCAGCAGGCTGTAGTGGTTGTTGAAGTTGGCGGCGACGAGATGGCCTTGGCGCATACCGGAATTCGGTGACGGGATCACGATCATGGGGATGTGGTTGCCCTCGTTGCCCACACCCAGCGAGATGTTGTTGTAGTCCTCGTCCCAGGTGATGAAGATGGCACTGCGCTGCGTTCGAAATGCGGGCGAGTTCAGGATGATGGGCAGCGTGTCCGCGAGAAATTGGTCGCCGGCCTTGATGTTGTACTGATGATCCGTCAGCAGGCTGATGATGAACTCGAGGTTGACGGGGCCTTCCTGGTTGTGGTTTTCGTCGGCAGCCCACCAGACGAAGTTCGGCGTGGTGGACGTCGATGCGAGATCCGTGGCCATCCTTTGCAGCGGCAGCACGTGCGCCTGGCAGCGAGCGTCGTTGGCGGCGATGTCGTGGAAAGCGAGGAACGGTAGTTCGCCGGGACCGTAGGGACCCGCGGACTGCTTGAAGCACGGCTGCGGCATGGATTGCTCGTAGGCGGCCCATCCCCCGTGCGCCGCCTCGATGTTGTCGACGAGGTTGTGTTCGTCGAAGCAGTCCAGCTCGCAGTTGTAGTTGAAGCCGAAGTCGGAGCCGCCGAGGATCGGGTAGTAGTTCGGCAGGCTGGGGTGGGATTGGGCGTAGTAGTTCGAGCCGTATCCGTAGTTGTCGATGAGGCCGTTGGTGTACGGCGCGTTGCGGCTGCCGACGATGTCTTTCACGCCATGGTTCTCCAGATAGATCAGGAACACATGGTCGAGGGGGCCGACTTTCGACGCCGGCGGTGTGGGCGGCGGTGGGGCCGGCAGCGGGGCGCCGATAGTGAACGAGATGTTGTCGGCGTAGGCGTTGTTGTAGGCGCCGAACAACGGATTCTTGTCTTTCAGGGTCACGACCACACGTGCGCTGCGCGTGCCCGCGGGCACCGGCCCGGTGGTCTGGCGTTGCAGGAGTTTGGCATTCAACCCGCGATCGAGCAGACCGACCGGCCCGATCTTGCCCGGCGTGCCCAGCTGCGATCCGTCGGCGGCTAGGAAGGTGACGGTGACCGACGCTTCTGACGGGTCTTGTAACCAGCCCCCGAGCCATCCGCTCAAGGTGTAGGGCACGGTGCTGGTGTCGATCAGTTGCTTCGCGCCGGACAGGTCGACGATCTGGGCGAGCGTGGAGGTGGCGACGGGTCCGCCGCCGAAGAACTGCACGCCGCCGTCCGGGGGCCCGTTCTGGGCGCGGGGATAGCCTGCGGCCGCGGGGAGCATCGGCCCCGGTGACTGGAGAGGCCACGGGAGGCGGCGCAGGGTGCCGTATTTGATCACGGTCGGTGTGCCGGTCACGGTCCAGCCCGGGATCGTCACCGAGCTGTATCCCGACAGCGAAGGGTCGCCAAGTTCGGCGCCGGGATTCATCAGCAGGTTCGGGCTCTCCGTGGCCGCCGCCGATGCGTGCACGGTATCCAAAGCAAGGATTAGTATGCCGACGGTGCTGACCACGCCAGCCACACGGCGAAAACGACTGAGCATCAAGCAATCACCTTTGCGGTTGACGCGCGCTACGCGTTGCTCCGTCGATGGTGACCTATGACACGCCGTCCACCCAGATTGTTGTGCGGATCGAGACCCAGCAGTCGCTGATTAGTGACTTACAGGGCCACTCTTACAGGGCCCCTCCTACAGGGCCACTCCTACAGGGCCACTCCGAGGAGCGCATCGATCGCGGTGGCCACCAGCTTCGGCGCGCTCGCGTCGTGCCCGCCGTATTCCAGGGCGTCGGTGGCCCAACCATCAAGTGCGGCGATCGCTTTGGGAGTGTCCAGGTCGTCGGCCAGATAGCGGCGCACCCGGGCGACAACGTCGGCGGCGTCGGGGGCGGCGGGCAGCGCGGTCGCGGTGCGCCAGCGATGTAGCCGTGCGGTCGCATCGTCGAGCACCTGCTGGTTCCAGAACCGATCCGCGCGATAGTGCCCGGCCAGCAGACCAAGCCGAATCGCCGATGGCTCAACGCTTTGCGCTCGCAGCGCCGACACCAGCACCAGGTTGCCGCGGCTCTTGGACATCTTTTGCCCATCCCAGCCGATCATTCCGGCGTGCACGTAATGCCGGGCGAATCGCCTTTCGCCCCTTACACATTCGGCGTGGGCGGCGGTGAATTCGTGATGCGGAAAGATCAGGTCGCTGCCGCCGCCCTGGATGTCCAGGCCGCTGCCGATGCGGCTCAGCGCGATGGCCGCGCATTCGACATGCCAGCCGGGCCGGCCGGCGCCGAACGGCGACGGCCAACTCGGTTCGCCCGGACGTGCGGCCCGCCACAGCAGCGCGTCGAGCTCGTCGGTCTTGCCCGGCCGGTCCGGGTCGCCCCCGCGCTCGGCGAACAACCGAAGCATGGTGTCGCGGTCGTAGCCCGACTCGTAGCCGAACTGCGGCGTGGCGTCGGCCCGGTAGTAGATGTCGGGGTGCTCCCCCATTTCGGGGTCGACGATGTACGCGGCGCCGGAGGCGAGCATTTTCTCGACGAGTTCGACGACTTCGGGAATCGCCTCGGTCGCCGCGACGTATTCGCGTGGCGGCAGTATGCGCAGCGCCGCCATGTCCTCGCGGAAAAGGGCGACCTCGCGGTCGGCGAGCTCACGCCAATCGACGCCGTCGCGCTCGGCCCGTTCAAATAGTGGGTCGTCCACGTCGGTGACGTTCTGCACGTAGTGCACGTCATGACCGAGGTCCAGCCAGACCCGATGGACCAGGTCGAATGCCAGATAGGTGGCCGCGTGACCCAGGTGTGTCGCGTCGTAGGGGGTGATCCCGCAGACGTACATGGACGCGGTCGAACCGGGCTGAGTGCCGGCCGCCACCGGGCGCACCTGCCGGTCGGAGGTGTCGTAGAGCCGCAGCTCCGGGCCGCGTCCCGGAACCACCGGGACCTGTGCGGAAGACCACGCCTGCATAACGTCGACTCTAAACGCGCGCGGAATCAGCGAAATTCCTGGCGGATGGCACCGAGCAGGATCGGCGCCACCTCGGCACGGCACATGACGAAGTCGGGCAGGTACGGGTCGAGCTGGTTGTAGCGCAGCGGCGAGCCGTCGAGCCGCGACGCGTGCATGCCCGCTGCCATCAGTACCCCGGCCGGGGCCGCCGAGTCCCATTCCCATTGGCCCCCCGCATGCACGTAGGCGTCGACGTCGCCGTCGATGACGGCCATCGCCTTCGCGCCCGCCGAGCCGATCGCCACCGGCTGAATGTGCAGCGTCTGGCGCATGCGGTAGAGAACCGCGGGTGGGCGGGTGGCGCTGACGGCGATCCGGAAGGTGTGCGGAAGGCCTGTGCGCGCCGCGCCGTCGGTCACGGTATCGCTGCGATACACCGTGTTGCCGCGCGCCGGCAAAGCCACTGCCGCATCGGTGATTTCGCGGTGCTCGTCGGCGGGGACCCCGTCACGCTGCCACAGCGCGATGTGTACCGCCCAGTCGTCGCGCCCCGGCGTGGAGAACTCACGGGTGCCGTCCAACGGGTCGATGATCCACACCCGGTCGTGATTCACCCGCGAGAGGTCGTCGTAGGCTTCCTCGCTGAGCACGGCATCGCCGGGTCGCTCGGCGCGCAGTCGTCGCAGGATCAACTCGTTGGCCAGGCTGTCCCCCGCGTCGCCCAGTGCCCAGGGAGAATCGAAACCGATCTCCTCGCGCACCTTCAGCAGCAGCTCCCCCGCGTCCGCGGCCAGGTCGGCGGCCAGCGCGGCGTCCGTCATCTCATCCGGCGCCGGGGTCACCGGTTCAGTATTGCCGACCGGATTGCCGACCGGTACGCCCCGAAAGAGCCGCGCCCTAGAACGCCGGCCAGGGAATGGGGCGATGACGGTTCGGTTCCGGCATCACCGGGTTGTCCAGCAGCGCGTGGGCGCGCCTGCGCAGAGCCGCGATTTCGGCCCGGGTGATGTGGCCGGCCAGCTCGTCGCCGAACGAGTCGCCGAGGGCATCGGCGAGCGCGGCGACCGCGTCCAGCGTTTTGTCGTCGATCGGCTTGCCCGCCCAGCCCCACAACACCGTGCGCAGCTTGTTCTCGACGTGCAGGCACACCCCGTGGTCGACACCGAAGATGTGGCCCTCGATGTCGCGCAGGACGTGGCCGCCCTTGCGGTCGGCGTTGTTGATCAACACATCGAAGACCGCCATCCGCCACAACCGGATGTCGTCGGCGTGCATCAGGACGACCTCGTCGCCGGCGTAGTCGTAGGCCCGCAGGATGGGCAGGTAACCCCGCTGCGGTTTGCCGGCGGGAAACAGGTCGACCAGGTCGGGCCCGGGCCGCGCATCGGATGCGGAATCGGAATCAAGAGTGTCGCCCGGCTGCTCCACCCATAGCTGCAACATGCCGGGGCCCGCCGGCCCGTGACGAATCACGGTGTAGGGCACGATGTTCCAGCCCAGCTGTGTCGACACCAGATATGCGCCGAGTTCGCGGCCGGCCAGCGTCCCGTCGGGAAAATCCCATAGCGGCGCCTCGCCGGCGACCGGCTTGTAGACGCAATGCACACTGCGCTCACCCAGCGTCGACTCGCACAGAAAGGTGGCGTTGCTGGCCGAACGGATGCGTCCGAGGACCGTCAGCTCGCCGTCGCGCAGCACCTCACGTTCGGCCACCGCGTCGTCATTGCTCGGGTTCATCGTCGGGCCCGAGCAGCGCGCTGCGCTTATAGCCGTTGGTGCGCGCGCAGATGTGGCCCTCCGGGTCCAACGGTTCGTCGCACAGCGGGCAGGGCGGGCGCCCCGCCGAGATCACCCGATTGGAGCGGGTCGCGAACTGCCGGGCCGACTCCGGCGTCAGGAACACCCGGACCGCGTCGGGCCCCTCTTCGGTGTCGTCGAGCACCACCGAGGCGTCGAATTCGGCGTCGGTGACGGCGAGCAGTTCGACCACCACGGTCTGTGCCTCCGAATCCCAGCCCAAACCCATGGTCCCGACCCGAAACTCCGCGTCGACGGGGGTGATCAGCGGGTTGAGGTCGTCGACCTCGGCGGGCTCCGGTGGAACCGGCGTGCCGAACCGGCGATTCACTTCGAGCAGCAGCGCACCGATGCGCTCGGCGAGCACAGCGACCTGTTGCTTCTCCAACACCACCGACACCACCCGCGAATCGCCGACCGCTTGGATGTAGAAGGTGCGATTTCCGGGCTGGCCAACGGTGCCGGCCACGAAGCGGTCGGGGGTGCGGAAGACATGAATTGCGCGGGACATGGCACTTCCAAAATACCGGCAGTTGCCCTGGCCGTGCGATCCGATTCGGTTGTCCCGGCCGAACTAGTCGGTGGAGCCTCCGACCACCGCATCGCTCGGCGGCAGTTCGCTGACGGGCTCGACGGGCTCGTCGTTCTGGGGCTGCTCGTCTTTCGGGGGCTCTTCGTTCTGGGGCTCGTCTTTTTGGGCCTGGTCTTTTTGGGACTCGTCCTTCGGCTGTTGGTCCTTCTGGGGCCCGGCGCGCAACGCCGCCGACAACCGCGCCCCAGTGTGGTTGACGTGCAACACGAACGGACGCAGCGGTGTGTAACTGACCACGCTCACCGACCCGGGGTCGGCGGTGACCCGCTGGAATCCGTCCAGATGAATCCCGTAGGCGTCAGCGATCACCGACTTGATGACGTCGCCGTGGGTACACGCCACCCATAACGCATCGCCGCCATGTTCTCCCCCATATTCCAAGGCGATCCGCTTGTCGTGTTCGCGGACGGCGGCCACGGCGCGCGCCTGTACCTGCGCCAAACCCTCACCGCCGGGGAATACCGCCGCGCTGGGGTGGGCCTGAACCACGCGCCACAACGCCTCTTTCGCCAACTCGCCGATTTTGCGGCCCGTCCATTCGCCGTAGTCGACTTCGGCGATCCGCTCGTCGATGACCGGCTCGAGACACAGCGATTCGGCGAGCGGTTCGATGGTGCGTCGGCAACGCAGCAGCGGGGACGTTACGACCGCGCGGATCGGCAGGTCGCCGAGCCGGTCGATCAGCCCCGCGGCTTGCTCGCGGCCCTTGTCGTCGAGGTCGACGCCCTCGGAGCGGCCCGCCAGGATCCCGGCGGTGTTCGAGGTGGACCGGCCGTGGCGCAACAGGATGACGGTCATGTCACGACGACCGTACCCGCTGCGGGTGACTGCGACGGGATATGACTAGCTGACGTGCCTAGCGCGTGACGGGCACCGCGTGCGCGACCGAGTCGCGGACCGCCGCGGTCAGGCTGCGCACGTCGGTGACATCGATGTCGAACAGGCTGCGAACCGCCCTCGCGACTACGTCCTCGGCCTGCGGAACCGGCCCCGAAAGCCGCGGCCGGTAAACTTCGACGACGAGCGAACGATGCTCAATGTGGAAGGAAAAACTGCGTCCATCACCGACTTGTCCATACCCGCTGGCAAAAATGCCTGTCGAAATGTCTTCGATAGCAAACTCTTTGTCTGCGGTATGCCGGTCAACGATGACGGTCATATCGCGACCATACCTCTCCAGAACGACCGCGTGTGGGCAACATGGTCAGATTGGATGCCAGATTGGATGCGAAACCGTTCCTTAAAATGTGAACTCCATGCTCCCCACTCGAAGGTCGATTGTTGCTGTCAGGGCATAGCTGCTTAAAGAGCTGCCGCTTTGTCGGTCTGTTGCTTTTGCTGGCGCTGGTCGTCGGTTGTTCGTCGAACCCGCTCACGTCACCGAAGCCGCCCACGATCGAGCCGGCACGGGCCGCCGAATCGCCGCCGGTGTCGGCGCCTCCAGCCGGTGCGGTCAGACCGCTACCCGGTGACGCTCAGGCCGCGGTATTCGACGGCGACACTCACCAGCTGGCCGTCCTGGTCCCCGGCGCCGATCCGGCGGCGCCCGCGAGTGTCGCGGTGTTCGGTGGCGCGCAGGCCGCGGCGCGTGCGACCGCGCTGCAGGGCCCGGCGGCCGCCCTGACCGGCGACGGCCACGGCACCGCCTACCTGGCAACACGCGGGGGCTATTTCGCGGTCGATCTAGCCGCCGGGCACACGACGCAGGTCGGTGTCAGCGGTGCCGAGCGGGTCGATTTCACCGCGATCGCGCGCCGCGCCGACGGCAAGCTGGTGTTGGGCAGCGCCGACGGTGCCGTCTACATACTCGCCTCCACACCCGCCGCGCCTCACAGCGATGGCACCGCTAGCACCGCGAAGGTCGAAAGCCGGAACAAGATCTTCGCCCGCGTCGATTCCCTTGTGACACAAGGAAATACGGCGGTGGTTCTGGATCGTGGGCAAACCTCGGTGACCACTATCGGCGCCGACGGTCGCGCCGAGCTTGCGCTGCGGGCCGGCCAGGGCGCGACGACGCTTGCCGCGGATCCGCTGGGCCGAGTCCTGGTCGCCGACACTCGCGGCGGCGAACTCCTGGTCTACGGTGTGGACCCGCTAATCCTGCGTCAGGCCTATCCGGTGCGCCAGGCCCCCTACGGCCTGGCCGGCTCGCACGCGTTGGCCTGGGTGTCCCAGACCGCGACGAACACGGTGATTGGTTACGATCTGTCAACCGGAATTCCCGTCGAAAGGGTGCGATACCCAACCGTGCAGCAACCCAACTCGCTGGCCTTTGACGATGCGTCGGACACCTTGTACGTGGTGTCGGGGTCGGGAGCGGGCATCCAGATCATCGAGCGCGCGGCAGGCGCGCCGTGACGAGTCGGGCCGCGCCGCGGTGGAGTCGGCTGCCGGCGGGCTGGGTCGCCGAGATGTCCGACGAGTACGAGTGGATACCGTTGCGACTGCCGCCCGAAGTGACCCGACTCAGCGCGTCCATTCGGCTGTCCATCGAGGCCGAGTACCGCGGCTGGGAACTCACCCGGGTGCGGTTATACACCGACGGCAGTAGGCGGGTTTTGTTGCGCCGTAAGAAATCTCGCCTCGACGCTGCGGGCTCCCCGGGTCGGCGGCCCGACCAGCCTGAGCTGTGATGTATCGCCTTCTTCGCCGGCTGTTTTTCATGGTGCCGCCGGAGCGCATCCACACGCTGGTTTTCGCCGTGCTCCGCGCCGGCACGGCCCTCGCCTTGACACGGCGATTGCTGCACCGGCTGCTGGGCCCGCGGGACCCGGTGCTGGCGAGCACGGTCTTCGGGCTGCGCTTTCCCGGACCGCTGGGCCTGGCCGCCGGTTTCGACAAGGACGGCATGGGGCTGCTGACGTGGGGGGCGATGGGTTTTGGCTACGCCGAAGTGGGGACGGTGACCGCCCACCCGCAGCCCGGCAACCCGGCCCCGCGCCTGTTCCGGTTGCCGGCCGACCGAGCCCTGCTGAACCGGATGGGGTTCAACAACCGCGGCGCCGGGCAGCTGGCGATCCGGCTGGCCCATCAGCGGCCCGAGGTGCCGATCGGGGTGAACATCGGCAAGACCAAGGACACCCCGGCCACCGACGCCGTCGACGACTATCGGGCAAGCGCGCGACTGGTTGGCCCGCTTGCGTCGTATCTGGTGGTCAATGTCAGCTCGCCGAACACTCCGGGGCTGCGCGATTTGCAGGCGGTCGAGTCGCTGCGGCCCATCCTGTCGGGCGTACTCGCCGAGACGTCGGCCCCGGTGCTGGTGAAGATCGCGCCCGATGTCTCGGATTCCGACATCGACGACATCGCCGATCTGGCAGTCGAATTGGGCTTGGCCGGCATCGTGGCCACCAATACGACGGTGTCGCGTGACGGCCTGGCCACGCCGGGCGTCGACGAGCTGGGCAGCGGCGGCATTTCTGGGCCGCCGGTCGCGGCCCGCGCCACCGAGGTGCTGCGCAGGCTCTACGCGCGAGTCGGCGACCGCATGGTGCTGATCAGCGTTGGGGGCATCGAGACGGCGGACGACGCCTGGGAGCGGATCACCGCGGGCGCGTCGTTGCTGCAGGGGTACACCGGCTTCATCTACGGCGGGGGCTTGTGGCCCAAGCACATTCACGACGGCATCGCCCGGCGGCTGCGCGACGGCGGGTTCGCCTCGCTGGCCGACGCGGTCGGCTCGGCGGTGAGAAAGCCGGAGCGGCCGCCGGGCTAGATCTCAGGCTGCCCCGTCCTCGTCATCTTCGTCCTCTGCCGCGCCGCCTTCCTCGTAGAGCGCCTTCTCGGGATGGTGGAAGGTGTTGGTGCGGGGTTGGCCGTAGTCGAGGTGGCGCGGCGGGATCCAGTCGGTGTCACCATTTTTGCGTTTTCGGGTGGTCCAGCCGCCCGGCTGGACGAGTTTGTGATCGGGGCCGCAGGCCAGGGTGAGCCCATTGATGTCGGTGCGGTGGGTGGTCGCCCAGTCTTCGACGTGATGCACCTCGCACAGGTAGCCGGGCACATCGCAGCCGGGACGCGTGCAACCACGATCCTTGGCGTACAGCACAATTCGCTGAGCGGGCGACGCCAGCCGTTTGGTGTGATACAGGGCCAGGGCTTCGCCCTTGTCGAAGATCGCAAGGTATTGATGCGCATGACGGGCCAGGCGGATGACGTCGGACATGGGCAGCAGGGTGCCGCCGCCGGTGAGCCCCCGACCGGATGCCGACTCGAGGTCTTTCAGCGTGGTGGTCACGATGATGGATGCCGGTAACCCGTTGTGCTGGCCAAGTTTTCCCGATGCCAGCAGCGCGCGCAGCGCGGCATTGAGAGCGTCGTGGTTGCGTTGCGCGGTGCTGCGGATGTCGCGCCGTGCCACTTCCTCGGCGGGTGGCCCATCGACCGTCGGGATGTCGTCGTCGGGGTTGGCCATGCCGGGGGCGGCGAGTTTCGCCAGCACCGCCTCGAGGGTAGCGCGGGCCTCAGGCGTCAACCAGCCGCTGAGCCGCGACATCCCGTCGATGTGTTGTGTGCTGAGGTTCAGCCCACGGCGTCGCGCGCGATCCTCGTCGCTGAAGTTCCCGTCCGGATTGAGGTAGGCGGCGAGTTGCCTCGCGAGATTGGCAAGGTGGTCGGGCCGAAACTGGACAGCTAGACCGGCCAGCTGCGCTTCGGCGCACGCGCGAGTATCGAGGTCTACCGAGCTTGGCAACTGGTTGAAGAATCGCCGGATCACGTCGACATGGCCGGCGCCGATCTTGCCTTCGCGCTGGGCCACGGCCGTTGCGGTCAATATTGGGGGCAGCGGTTCGCCGGTGATCGCACGGCGCGCACCCAGGTCGGCGGCCTCAGCCACCCGCCGGCGGGCATCGCCGCGGGTGATGCGCAGTCGGCCGGCCAATGCCGCGGCCAGTGTGCCGCCCAGCTCCTCAAGCGGTGCCTGCTCGGCGAGCTGATTGATGAGTTCATGGCCCGGCACCCGAAGCCTCCGCGTCTCGCGCTCAGGTTGCTCGAGCAAGGTCAACCGCTCCGGCGTGGTGAGCGCGTCGTACCGGTGAGCGACAATCCGCGACATCACCTCACGCAAGGCGGCGTAGTCCGCCTCGATCTCCTCGCGACTACTCGAATGCATGTTCGAATGCTATCGGCGCCCACCGACAAGATCACCGCCGCAGGTAGTCGGCGACGAAATCGACGGTTCGGCGATGCCACTCGGCCCACCTCCGGACCATGTAGTGGCCGGCGCCCTCGACGCCCACCCACTGAGCGGCCAGCCCGCGCTCACCGGCCCGCAACGTCTGCATGCGCGATGCACCCGGGTCGGTCCAGGTATCTGCGGTGCCATGCAGCACCAGCAGTCGAGTGGCCGGCGGAATCAGCTCACCATCGCCGCCGACCCACCACGGCGCGAGCGCCACCACCGCGCCCACGTCGGAACCGCCCGCCAGGTGCGCCGCTACCCGGCCGCCCATCGAATGCCCCACCAACACAATGCTTTTCGGCTCAAACCGGTTGCGCACCGCGTCGAGCACATGCTTGGCGTCGCGCAGCGCGTCCAGGCGGGGCCCATTCCACCCGCGATACCGATACTGGACCCGACGCACCTCGACGTCGGGCCCGAGCCGGCGCCGCAACGCCTTGGCCACCAACATCATCCGGACGTTGGCCAGTTGCCACCACCGGGAGGCCTCTTCGCTTCGCGCCTTGCCGCCCGGCAGGACCAATACGCACCCGCGCGGTTCCACAATCTTTATTCGGAGCCGATGTCGACGCGGACACGATTCCCAACTGCAAAATCCTTAGGTCTGTTCGTACGTCCCGTAGATGTAGGCCCGCGCGATGGCGTGCTGGAACAGATTGAAACCGAGGAACGCGGGGCTGGCGTCCTCGGGCAGGTCGAGCTTGTCGACGTCGACGGCATGCACCGCAACGTAGTAGCGATGCACGCCATGACCGGGGGGCGGCGCCGCACCGACGTAGCGGCGCATCCCCGCGTCGTTGACCAATTGCAGGGCGCCGCCGGGCAACTCGCCGCCATTACCGGCATCGTCGGGCAATTCGGTGACGTCGGCGGGCAGGTTGGCTACGGCCCAGTGCCAGAACCCGGACAGCGTCGGAGCGTCGGGGTCGTAGACGGTGACCGCGAAGCTACGCGTCTCGTCGGGGAATCCCGACCAGCTCAGCTGCGGGCTGACGTCTTCTCCCCCGGCGCCCAGGATCCCGCTGATCTGCGGCGTGGCGAGCGGCTGGCCGTTGGTAATCGAGTTCGAACTCAGGCTGAAAAACGGCAGCTTGGGCAGCGCGTCGTACGGGTCGGTCGGCAAGCTCATGGACGATCCTCTCTCTTAACGATTGACCTAGCAGTGGGTCTAGCAGTGGGTCTAACAATGTGTCAGGAAGTGGGCCAGCACGTCGGTGCCGAACCGTAATGCGTCGACGGGTACCCGTTCGTCGACGCCGTGGAACAACGAAGAGAAGTCCAAATCCGGAGGCAATCGCAGCGGGCTGAAGCCGAAGCAACGAATACCCAAGCGCGCGAAGGATTTTGCGTCGGTACCGCCGGAAAGCATGTAGGGAACCGTCCGGCCGTCCGGGTCGATGGCGAGCACGGCTGCATTCATCGCGTCGACCAGGTCCCCGTCGAAGCTGGTCTGATACGCCGGCAAATCCCTGATCCATTCGCGGGTCACGTCGGGGCCGATCAACTCGTCGATTTCGGCCTCGAACGCCGCCTGCCGACCGGGCAGCACGCGGCAGTCGATCACCGCTTCCGCGGTCGCCGGGACGACGTTGGCCTTGTATCCGGCTTTGAGCATCGTCGGGTTTGCGGTGTCGCGCAGCACCGCATTCAGCATGCGGGCCATCGGCCCCAACTTTTCGATCGTCCCCTCCAGATCGGCCGAATCGGTGTCGAATGTCAGACCGGTCTCCTCGCTGATGGCGGCCAGGAACTCGACGACGGTGTCGGTGAGTACCAGCGGAAACTGGTGGCGGCCCACCCGCGCGACGGCCTCGGCGAGGACGGTGACCGCGTTCTGATCGTTCACCATCGAACCGTGCCCGGCCTTGCCGCGGGCGGTCAGCCGCATCCATTGGATGCCCTTCTCGGCGGTCTCGATCAGGTACAGGCGGCGGTCGCCGCCGTCGGGACGCGGCACCGTGAGGGAAAACCCACCCACTTCACCGATGGCCTCCGTGATCCCGTCGAACAGATCGGGCCGGTTGTCGACCAGCCAGCGCGCCCCGTACTGGCCGCCGTGCTCCTCGTCGGCGACGAACGCGAACACGAGGTCGCGCGGCGGCACGATGCCATCACGCTTCAGCTTGCGAGCGACCACGATCATCATGCCGACCATGTCCTTCATGTCGACCGCGCCGCGGCCCCAGACATAGCCGTCCTCGACCGCTCCGGAGAACGGATGGACACTCCACTCGGCCGGTTCGGCCGGGACCACGTCGAGATGCCCGTGGATGAGCAGCGCGCCGCGCGATCGGTCCGCGCCCTCGAGACGGGCGAACACATTGCCCCGTCCGGGCGCGCCGGATTCGAGGTATTCGGGCCGATATCCGGCATCCTCGAGCTGCTCGGCGACCCAGCGCGCGCACTCCGCTTCACCCTGTGTGGTCTCGGGATCACCGGTGTTGGTGGTGTCGAAGCGGATCAACCTGCTCACAACTTCGACCACGTCATCCCTGGCCTTATCGGGGGTGGCGTGGGGCACGTCGGTCTCACCGGTCACAACCACCTTTCCTACCATTGCCCCGACCATCGCCGGGGCCGACGGGCGGCGGCGCGGAGCCACCAGCTGGGTTGGGTCCGCCCGGGCCCATCCGATAGCCTTAGCTGCCAACTCTCGTTGGTCGGTCCGAGTGGCGGAATGGCAGACGCGCTAGCTTGAGGTGCTAGTGCCCTACTAATGGGCGTGGGGGTTCAAGTCCCCCCTCGGACACACGAGCGAGGCGAGCGAAATGGACGCTCGCGTTCATTTCCGAGCCGATGGAGTGTGTTGAGCGGCGAAGCCGCGATCACACCGTATTTATGGGCCGGAGTGCCGCTTTGGCGGTGGATAGACAACTCGGGCGATGGTCGCCGACAGCCACCCGATCACCCATCCCGCGAAAACCAGAACAAACTTGTGCCTGGTGCCGCTGTCCGCCGCGGACCCGACCCCGGCCAGGATGACGGCCCACACAATCGCGCAACCGACGCTGTAGGCCGTATAGGTGTGGAAACGCCGCCTCATCTCGCAGGTCCTCTCGATCTTGTTCGCGCACAACGCTATCCAGTTCGAGATAACGATCCAATCCTGACCGCGGTTGCCGCAAGGGCGTGGCGTTCGGCAACCGCTTCTTCAGGCTTGCGGGCAAACCTTGCGGGCCGACGTAGTCTGGATGGAGGCCAATAGCGGGAAGTGCAAACCAATGAACCCACCTAGTGGCTTTCTGCGGCGGACGGCGATGCGGACTTTCCGCGACCGCGGCGAAGCCGGTCGCGCGCTCGCGGGGGAGTTGACGTCCTATCGCGACGAAGGCAACCTGCTGGTCCTTGGGCTGGCGCGGGGTGGCGTTCCGGTCGCCTGGGAAATCGCTGCGGCCCTGCGCGCTGAGCTTGACGTGTTCCTGGTTCGAAAGCTCGGGGTGCCGCGCTGGTCCGAGCTCGCGATGGGCGCGTTGGCCAGCGGCGGCGGCGTGGTGATGAACGACAACGTGATTTCCAGCCTGCACATCACCGACGAGCAGGTGCGCGAGGTGATCGACAGCGAGACGGCCGAGCTCGAGCGCCGCGAACGCGCATACCGGGGCGGGCGCCCGCTCTCCGATCCGGCGGGCAAGACCGTGATCTTGGTCGACGACGGCATCGCCACCGGCGCCAGCATGATGGCGGCGGTACGCGCGATTCGTGCGGCCAGACCGCGATCGATCGTCGTCGCGGTCCCGGTCGGGCCGGAGTCAGTCTGCCAGGAGCTCGCGCGCGAAGCCGACGACGTCGTGTGTGCGACTATGCCGCCCGCGTTCGAGGCCGTCGGACAGGTCTACGAGGATTTTCACCAGGTCAGTGACGACGAGGTGCGCGAGCTGCTCGCCAAGCCGACAAGCTGAGTTCTACTTGGCCTCGTCGCTACCGGCGTCCTTGGCCGCCTCATCGGGCACTTCCTCCGGATAGTCAACTGGGTAGTCGACGCCGGCTTCCTCGCCGTCCCCGGACCCTTCTTCGGCGACCGCTTCTTCGCCCGAGTCACGCCGCTGGCGCTCCCGCAGGGCGTCGACGATCAGCAGCACGACGCCGATGACGCTGGCGGCAATGCACACCCACGCCACCAGCTCGTTGCTGGTCACGACCGCGAACACCAGCGCGACGAGCCCGATCAGGGCCAATACGAGCGCAATGATCAGCATCGGTCATCCTCCAGCAACGGGCGGGACTGTCAGGCCTAGTGCGGGTCCAGTCTGCCAACCCGGCAGTCCGGCACGGATGGCGGGCTAGTTGTTACCCCGATTGAATTGGTCGAACCCGCCGGCGTCCGCGCTCGAGTCGACGGGCGCCGCCGAGCCGCGCTGGCCGAGTTCCTCGAGCTGAGATTCCAGGTAGGTCTTGAGTCGGGTGCGGTACTCGCGTTCGAAAGTACGCAGCTGCTCGAGCCGGCCTTCCAGCACCGTGCGCTGCTGGTTGATGGTTCCCATGATCTCGGAATGCTTGCGTTCCGCGTCGGCCTGCAGCGCGTCGGCCTTCTCCTGGGCCTGGCGCAACTGCGTCTCGGAGCGGGTTTGGGCGTCGGCCAGCATCGCGTCGGCACGCTGCCGGGCCTCGGCGACAGTGCTGTCGGCGGTGCTGCGGGCCTCGCTGAGGATTTGGTCGGCGTTGGCGCGGGCATCGGCGAGCATCTTGTCCGACTCGGCCTTGGCGGTGCTGGTGAGCCGGTCGGCGGTGTCCTGAGCGAGGCTCAACACCCGAGCGGCCTTCATGGCCTGTTCCTCGGTGCTTCCCGCGAACGCCGCCGGTTCGGGTGCCGCCACGGGCGCCGGCTTGACGGGCTCGGGTTCTGGTTCGCGGACAGGGATCGCCTGAGTGGGCTGGGCCGCAACGGAGGGGCCGGCGCCGCCCCCGGCGGCCAGCTCCCGGTCGAGCTCCTCGATCCGTTGGCGCAGATCGGAATTCTCTTCTATGAGCCGCGTCAGCTCGTTCTCCACCAAGTCGAGGAAGGCGTCGACCTCGTCCTCGTTGTAACCGCGCTTGCCGATTGGTGGCTTACTGAACGCCACATTGTGGACGTCGGCTGGTGTAAGCGGCATTGTTCGTTCCCCTCAAGTTCCTGTCAAACGTTCTGGAAAGTGTAGAACGGAGTGGTAGCCGTTGTGCAACTGCCGCCCATCCTGTCACACCAGACTCGGCGGTTGCCGATTAGGCCGATAAATAAGAACCAATTTCACAGACTAAGAGCAATAAAATCCCAATCCTTAAAATTTTAAAATTGCGCGCATCAAACCGACGTCGAACCGTGGCCGAACCGTCGCCGGTTGCATGCGGGTAGGTGTGGCATGTAGGTAGGTGTTGCCTGCGGGTGGGTCATGCCGCGGCGCCGAACGCCAGTTGCATGCCGATGAACGCGACCAGCAGCAGGACCATGATGGACAGGTCGAAGCGCACGGCTCCGATGGTCAGTTGGGGGATCAGCCGACGTAGTAGCTTCACCGGTGGATCGGTGATCGACATGATGATCTCCAGGATCACCACGGTGATGCCGGTGGGACGCCAGTCACGGCTGAACGAGCGGATGAACTCGACGACGACCCGGGCGATGAGCAGCAGCCAGAAGATGAACAGCGCAAACCCAAGGATCTGAAAGAACAGCACCAACGAGAGCCCGACCTTACCGATGAGAAGACCGACGGTGTCTGACGACGTCAGTCGCCAGATGTCAGTCGCCGCACGCTAGCGCGGCAATGGCCAGCGTACCGACTGCGCGCACGGTCACACATCAAGTGTGGGCCGCATCGCAGCTCGGGCGGGGTTATTGGTAAGCGTAGAAGCCGGTTTCGGCGATCCGGCGACGCTCCTCCGGGGTGACGTCGACGTCGGCGGGCGACAGCAGGAACACCTTGGTCGCGACCTTGTCGAACGAGCCGCGCAGCGCGAAGGCCAGGCCGGCCGCGAAGTCGACCAGCCGTTTCGCGTCGGCGTTGTCCATCGACACCAGGTCCATGATGACCGGGGTGCCATCCCGGAACCGCTCGCCGATGGTGCGGGCCTCGCTGTAGTCCTTCGGCCGCAGCGTCGTGATCTTCGACAACGGGTGGCCTTCTTCGAACATCATCGCCATCCGGCGTGGGTCCATCGCCAGCGCGCCGCGGGTGGAGTTGCGCAACCACGACCCGAGGCGCGGCCTGCTCATCTCGGACCGGTCGAAGTCGCGGGGATGGACGGGGCTGTAGCGCGGTTCGTCGCCGTAGCCGCCGCGATAGCCACCGGGCGGCGGGTAGTCGGGCTCGCCGCGCAGGTCCCCGCGCGGATCGTCGTAGTCGCGCCCCTCGTAGCGGCCGTACCCATCGTCAAAGCGAGGGCGCGGGAAGCCGCGCGACGGAGCGTGGTCGTCGTAGTACTCGTCGTCGTAGTCGTCCATGGGGGCCATACCGAAGTAGGCCTTGACCTTATGCAGTGTGCTCATTGCGTTGACCCCTTCTAGCCCCTGGGATTATTGGTGTCCGTGATGAAGGTGTGACTACAGTGACTACTCACGGTGACGGTAACCGCCGCGGGCCCAATAGCGCGGTACCGACACGCACACACGTCGAACCATGTTTGACGGCAATTTCCAGATCGTCGGACATGCCGGCGGATAGGCCGACCGCGTTCGGGTGCGATTCGAGCACCCGGCGGTGCTCCGATTGCAGCCGCCCGAAGGCCTCGTCCGGGTCCCAGTCCAGCGGCGGGATGCCCATCAATCCGACCAGCTCCAGACATTTCGCCTGCTGAACCCGCCCGCAGACGTCGTCGACGGCCCCCGGCACCCGAACGTCGACGCCGCCGCGCGACGCGTCGCCGTCGAGGCTTACCTGCACGTAGACCCGCAGCGGGTTGTTGCGACTGCCCTCGGCCAAAGCAGCTGCGACGGCCCGGTCGAGCGCGGTCACCAGCTGCGCGCTGTCGACCGAGTGGGCGGTGTGGGCCCAGCGCGCCAGGGAACGAGCTTTCTTCCGCTGAATCCGCCCAACCATGTGCCAGTGCAGTTCCCGCCAATCCGCGTGCCCCGTATCCGTTCGGCCCGCAGCTTGTGACAATCGAGTGAGTTCGGCCACCTTTGCCGCGGCTTCCTGCTCCCGCGATTCGCCAACGCACCGACAACCCAATCGAGACAAAATCGCAACATCGGTTGCTGGAAAGAATTTGGTAATGGGGAGAAGTTCAATTTCGCCGACATTGCGACCCACCGCTTCCGCGGCCATCGCGAGTCGCGAACGCACCGCCGCCAACGCATGAGTCAATTCCGATTCGCGGTTTCCTTGGCTCGCCCCCGCCGCCCCCATGTCCACCGCCACGGCGGTCACTCCATCCAGACCAGTGATGCCAGCCGCCCGGTCGGTGCACCCCGGCGATGGCTGAACAGTGTCGGGTCGGCCACCGTGCAGCGCGGATCGATGTCGATCGACGTGACGCCCAAATCCTGGAGCTGGCAAGCGATTCCGGCGCGGAGATCGAGTCCGGGCGTCCCGGCCGCCGTCGTGGTGCGGCTGCCCGGCAGTGCCGCCTCGACCTCGTCGGCCATGGCCTCGGGCACCTCGTAGTGGCGGCCGCTGACCGCCGGGCCGAGCAGGACCGAAATGTCGCCCGCGTGCGCGCCCAGCCGCTGCATTGCCTCCACCGCGCGGGCAACCACCCCCCGCTGAGCCCCGACGCGGCCGGCATGCACCGCCGCGGCAACACCGGCGCGCGCGTCGGCCAGCAACACCGGCACGCAGTCGGCGGTCACCACCGCGAGCGCCAGCCGGGGCGTGGTGGTCACCAACGCGTCGGTGTCGTCGACGGCGGCATCCCGCGGCCCGTCGACCACCTCGACCCGATCGCCATGCACCTGGTTCATCCACACCACCCGGTCGGTGCCCCCCGTAATGCTCAGGCCGATGGCGGCGGCCAGCCGGGCGCGGTTAGCGGCGACCGCCTTCGGATCGTCGCCGACGTGGTCGCCGAGGTTGAAGGAGTCGAACGGCGCCACCGAGACGCCGCCCGCGCGGGTGGTGGTCACCCGCCGGATGCGAACGCTCACATGCCCAGTATCCGGACGCCGTTGCCGTTCAGGTGTCAGCGACGTCCCGCCGCGGCCGGTTTGTCGCGGACTGGCAAGCAAAATGAGACCCTCAGCGGCGCATAAACGGCGGCACGTCGACGTCGTCGTCGTCGCCGCCAATGCTCAGCGTCGAACCGTTGGTGTGCACCGGCACACTGACGGCGTCGACGGGCTCGAACAGCGTCGAGGTGAGCTTGCCGGCCTTGGCCGACTCGATGCGGTGCGCGCCGGTCTTCTCCCCCTTGTCGGCACTGCCGCCGAGCAGGGGCTTGCGACCGGGGCCGGATGCGTCGAAGCCCGCCGCGATGACGGTGACCCGCACCTCGTCGCCCAGCGAGTCGTCGATCACGGTGCCGAAGATGATGTTGGCGTCCTGGTGGGCGGCGTCCTGCACCAGCGATGCCGCCTCGTTGATCTCGAACAGTCCCAGGTCGCTGCCGCCGGCGATCGACATGAGCACGCCCTGCGCGCCCTCCATCGACGCCTCCAGCAGTGGCGAGTTGATGGCGATCTCGGCGGCCTTGAGCGACCGGCCCTCACCGCGCGCCGACCCGATGCCCATCAGCGCCGTACCAGCGCCCGACATGATGCCCTTGACGTCGGCGAAGTCGACGTTGATCAGTCCTGGCGTGGTGATCAGGTCGGTGATGCCCTGCACGCCGTTGAGCAGCACCTCGTCGGCGCTGCGGAACGCGTCCATCAGCGATACCGCGGCATCGCCCATCTGCAGCAGCCGGTCGTTGGGGATGACGATCAGGGTGTCGCAGCTCTCCCGCAGTGAGTTGATGCCGGTTTCGGCCTGATTGCTGCGCCGCTTGCCCTCGAACGAGAACGGGCGAGTGACGACGCCGACGGTCAACGCCCCGAGTTTTCGGGCGATGCTTGCGACGACGGGCGCCCCGCCGGTGCCTGTGCCACCGCCCTCGCCGGCGGTGACGAACACCATGTCCGCCCCGCGCAGCAGTTCCTCGATCTCGTCCTTGGCGTCGTCGGCGGCCCTGCGGCCCACCTCGGGGTCCGCCCCGGCGCCCAATCCGCGGGTGGAGTCACGGCCGACGTCGAGCTTGACGTCGGCATCGCTCATCAACAACGCCTGCGCGTCGGTGTTGATCGCGATGAATTCCACGCCCTTGAGGCCCTGCTCAATCATCCGGTTGACGGCGTTGACGCCGCCGCCACCGATACCCACGACCTTGATGACGGCCAAGTAGTTGTGCGGGGGGGTCATCATTTCTCTTCCTCCCTGGTGGGACTCGGTGTCTCCGCCTGGCAAACTCTCAACCTCAACCATAGATTTAGAGTTATGTCAAGTAGTTCCGCGCAACCAGAACGGTATGGGCATGACGCGCGCGAATCTCGCAGGCGCGCCGACGCGCGGCGCGCAAATTTTTGTGACATCGAACGTGCGGCTGGCCGCACATTCGGCGTCGGGCGTGCGGCGGGCCGCACATTCGAGCGCGCGCTGGCTATTTCACGGTCGGCAGGTCGGGGCTGGACACGTCGTAGGTCTTCCCGGGCTGCGTCAACAACGCCACCAGCTTTTCGGCCTTCTCCTCGGTGCGGTCGGTGGTCCCCCAGATCACCACCCGCCCGTCGCCCAGGGTCAGGGTGATCGACGCCACCGAGGGCGCCGCGACGCGAGCGACCTGACCCGCGACCTCAGGACGCAGCGCCAACAGAACCTGCAGCGCAGCCTTGGTCACCGGGTCGGTCGGCCCAGGATTGGCAACATCGAGATACGGCAACGCGGGTGGCGGCGGAGCCGTCGCGAAGTCAACACCGTCGCGATCGAACAGGTGCGGGCCGTCGGCAAAATCCTTCACTGCCACCGGGACTCGCTCGACGATGGTGATCCGCAGCGCCGACGGGTACTGGCGCTGCACCCGCGCGCTGGCCACCCGGCGAATCGTCGCCACCCGGTCGGCGACCTGGTTGGTGTTGATCTGCAAGAGCGGGGTCCCGGGCCGCACCCGCGCGGCGTCGAGGACCTCCTCGCGGGTCACCACCGAAAGCCCGGTGACCACGATGTCGCGGGCCGACATCGCGGGCGTGAAGTACAGAATCAGCCCGAGTCCCACACCGACGACGGCGATCACCACCGACGCCAACAACATTTTCAGGCCTCGAACAACGCCGCGCGCAACGGGTTTGGGCTGGTTGACGATGCGCCCACTGACGCGGCGCTTGGCCTCGCGGCGCGCTTCCTCGATCGCGCGGGCGCGCTCCTGCGCGGCTCGGCGCTCGGCGCGTTCGCGGCGGGCACGCCGCCGCGGCCCCTCGAATTCGGGTTCCTCCGCTTGGGTTTCACCGTTTTGCGCTTCCAGCGGTTCGGTGACCGCGTTGTCTGCACGGGTCCCAGCGTCCGAGTCCGCGCCGGCCGCCACGTCGGTCGGCGGGGCAGTCGGTGGGGCCTCGTCGGGTTCGCTCATTGCGGCACCCCGGGCTGACCGGGCGCGGCGCGGTTCGCCCGCACCCGCAGTGCAGTCACGATCTCCGGCCCCAGCATCGTCACGTCGCCGGCACCCATCGTCACGATGACGTCGCCGGGCCCGGCGGCCGCGGCCACCTCCTCGGCCGCCGCCGAGAAGTGCGGGAGGTAGCGCACCGGCACGCTGACGTGCTCGGCGACGCTGGCTCCGCTGACACCGGCGAGGGGTTGTTCGCGCGCCCCGTAGACGTCGAGCACGAACACCTCGTCGGCGGCGTCCAGCGCGCGCCCGAATTCAGCCGCGAAAGCCTTTGTCCGCGAATATAAATGGGGCTGGAACACCACCAGCGAGCGGCCCTCACCGCTCTGTTCGAGCACGGTGCGCACCGCCGCCAGCGTTGCGCTGATCTCCGTCGGATGGTGGGCGTAGTCGTCGAATACCCGCACCGTCCCCTTGCCGACGCTTGCGGACCCGACGAGTTCGAAGCGGCGCCGCACCCCTTCGAAGCCGGCGAGCCCGTCAAGCACGGCGTCCGCGGGGGCGCCGACCTCGACCGCCGCAAGCAGCGCGCCCAGCGCGTTGAGCGCCATGTGCCTCCCGGGCACCGAAAGCCGCATCACGCGCGGATGCGATTCGCCGGCCAACTGGATGTCCGCGACGGCCCCGGTGCCCTGCTGCTCCCACGACAGCAGCGCGCCGGCCAGGTCCTGCCCTTGCGAGTCGGACCCGGACCCAGATCCGTAGCGCAGCACCCGGATGCCCAGCTCGGCGCTGCGTTGGGCCAGCGCCGCCGCGCCGGGGTCGTCGGTGCACACCACCAGCGCTCCGCCCGGGGCGAGCCGCTCCACGAAGGTGTCGAACACCCCGACGTAGGCGTCGGCGCTGCCATAGAAGTCCAGGTGGTCGGTCTCGATGTTGGTGACCACCGCGACGTTGGGCGTGTACTCGAGTAGCGAGCCGTCGCTTTCGTCGGCCTCGGCGACGAAACAAGTGCCGCTGCCGTGGTGGGCGTTGGTGCCGGCCTCGCCGAGCTCTCCGCCGACCGCGAACGACGGGTCGAGACCGCAATGCTGCAGGACCACGATCAGCATCGACGTCGTGGTGGTCTTGCCATGCGTGCCGGTGACCATCAGCGTGGTGCGCCCAGCCATCAGCTTGGCCAGCACCACCGGTCTCAGCACCACCGGAATGCCGCGGCGCCGGGCCTCGACGAGCTCCGGGTTGGTCTTCGGGATGGCGGCGTGGGTGGTGATGACCGCGGTGGCGCCACCGGGCAGCAGATCCAGCGACGACGCGTCGTGTCCGATCCGGATCAGCGCGCCGCGGGCCCGCAACGCGTGGATGCCGCGCGATTCCTTGGCGTCCGAGCCGGATACCTGGCCGCCCCGGTCCAGCAGGATGCGGGCGATGCCGGACATGCCGGCGCCCCCGATACCGACCATGTGCACCCGCTGGAGTTCAGGAGGCAGCTGCTCGGTCACCGTCGTCCCCGGGAAGCCAACCGGGCGACGTCTAGCGCCGCCTGGGCCACCTGCCGCGCCGCGTCCGGATGCCCCACCCGGGCGGCCGCCGCGGTCATCGCCGCGAGCCGCGCCGGATCGGTGAGCAGGCCGATCACCCGCTGAGCCACCAGGCCCGGCGTCAGATCCACGTCGGCGACGAGCTCGCCGCCGCCGCCGTCAACCACCGGCAGGGCGTTGAGCCGCTGCTCGCCGTTGCCGATCGGCAACGGCACGTAGATGGCCGGGAGCCCCACCGCCGACACTTCGGCGACCGTCATCGCGCCGGAACGACAGATCACCAGGTCGGCGGCGGAGTAGGCCAGGTCCATCCGGTCCAGATACGGCACCGCCACGTAGGGCGGATCGCCGGGCTCCGGGGTGCGCAGCTCGAGGGTGTTCTTGGGGCCGTGCGCGTGCAGCACGGACACGCCCGCGGCGGCCAACTCGGCGGCGGCGCCCGAGACCGCGCGGTTGAGCGAGACGGCGCCCTGGGAACCCCCGAACACCAGCAGCACCCGAGCGTCGGGGGCGAAGCCGAAATGCCGGCGCGCTTCGGCCCGCAGTGCCGCGCGGTCCAGCGCGGTGATGGCCGCGCGTACCGGGACACCGACGACCTCGGCGCGGCGCAGCCCGGAATCCGGCACCGCGGACAGCACCCGGTCCGCGCTGCGCACGCCGACGCGATTGGCCAGCCCGGCGCGGGCGTTGGCTTCGTGGATGACCACCGGAATGCGGCGCCGGCGGCGTAACGGTCCTAATGGCCCGGGGTAGCCGCGCGCGGCGAGGTAGGCGGGCAGGGCCACGTAACCGCCGAACCCGACGACCACGTCGGCGTCGACGGCGTCGAGCACCGCGCGGGTCTCTCGGACGGCGCGCCACACCCGCGTCGGCAGCCGCGCCAGGTCGCCCGTCGGCTTACGCGGCAGCGGGACCGGCGTGATCAGCTCGAGGTGGTAGCCGCGCTCGGGCACCAGCCTGGTCTCCAGCCCGCGCGCGGTGCCCAGTGCGGTGATCCGGACCTGCGGATCCAGTGCGGACAGCGCGTCGGCGACGGCCATCGCGGGCTCGACATGCCCCGCGGTCCCACCGCCGGCCAGTACGACCGACAAAGCGGCACCGGCGGGCGAGGAATTTTTCCCCCGCCCGCCGGTCGCCTTCCTGACCGTCTTGTTCACCCGTAACGCTGACCTTCCAATGCACGAGCGCGCCGTGGTTGACGCTGGCCGGCAGCCTGACTGGCGCGGCGCTGGCCAGATCCATGATGCCCTGAGCGACGGGCGGGGCGGGCAGCCGTACGGGGGAAAGCCGGCCGCAGCGGCGGGTCGGGGTTCCGGGCAGCCTTCCGAGTCGGCCCCTGGGCGGCCTTTCGGCCCCCGGCAGTGGGTCGAGTCCGCTTGCGATCGCGGAACGCCTCGATCCGGGTGGGCACATACGGCTGGGGCAGCGGCAGCCGCAGCAGCCGGTTCATCTTGTCGTCGCGGCCGGCTCGCAGCGCGGCGACCGCCTCGGGTTCATGGCGCGCGGCGTTGGCGACGATTCCTATCATGAAAAGTGTTGCGGCCGTTGATGTTCCGCCGGCAGATATGAGTGGCAGCTGCAAACCGGTGACCGGCAGCACGCCGATCACGTAGCCGATGTTGATGAACGCCTGGCCCAGCACCCACATCGTGGTCGTGGCGGTCAGCAGCCGCAGGAACGGATCGGCGGAACGGCGCGCGATCCGCATGCCGGTGTAGGCGAACAACCCGAACAGCACCAGCAGCGCGAACGCCCCGACGAAGCCGAGTTCCTCGCCGATGATCGCGAAGATGAAGTCGTTGTGCGCGTTGGGCAGGTAGTTCCACTTGGCCACACCCTGGCCCAGACCGTCGCCGAAGATGCCGCCGTGCGCCAGCGCGAATTTCGCCTGTCGCGCCTGGTAACCGGTGTCCTGCGGGTCGGTCTCGGGATTCATCCAGGAGCGCACCCGGTCCGAGCGGTAACCGGCGGACATCGCCAGGATCGCGCCCGCGACGAAGACCGCGAACAGCGACGTGACGAAGACCCGCAGCGGCAACCCGGCATACCACAGCAGGGCCAGCAGGATGATGCCCAGCGAAACCGTCTGCCCGAGGTCGGGCTGGGCCACGATCAGCGCCAGCGCGATGACCGCCGCCGGCACCAACGGGATCAGCATCTCGCGCAGCGAGGCCCGCTCCATTCGTCGCGCCGCCAGTAGATGCGCGCCCCAGATGGCGAACGCGATCTTCGCCAGCTCGGACGGCTGCATGGAAAAGCCGGCGATCACGAACCACTTGCGAGAGCCGTTGGCCAGGTTGCCGATTCCCGGCACCAGCACCAGCACCAGCAGGATGATGGTGACCACGTAGCCGGGGAACGCGACACGGCGGATGAAGCGCACCGGCATCCGCATCGCGAGGTAGGCGCCGATGACCCCGATGACCGTCCACAGGACCTGCTTGCCGAAGATCACCCAGGCCGAGCCGTCGTCGCCGTAGGACCGCACGCCGGAGGCCGACAGCACCATGATTAGTCCGAGGGTGGTCAGCAGACCGGTGACTGCGATGATCAGGTGGAACGACGTCAGCGGGCGGCCTAGCCAGGCACCAAACCGGTTGCGGAACCGGTGGCGCGGGCCGCCGTCTTCGCTCCCGGAAGCCTTGGCCCGCGGCTTCGCGTCCGCCGCCTTTGCGTCTTCGGGCTCGAACTCTGGCTCGGACTCCGGTTCGAACTCGGGCTCGAACTCGGAGGCCGCGTCATCGCAGGCCGCGTCATCGGAACCCGCGTCGTGAGGAACCTCGTCGGGCACGTCGGGCTCGGGCGCGTCTGGTACGGCTGCGTCCGTCGCAGCGGCCGGTTCTTCGACCTCGGCCCGCTCGGCCGGGGTTGCGTTCGTTCCCTTGTTCCGGCGTAAGAACCGGCTCAGCGCGTGACCCATACCCGCCTACCGGATCGCCGCGCGCACGGCGGCCGCGAAAGCGTCGCCGCGGTCGGCGTAGCCGGTGAACTGGTCAAACGATGCGCCGGCCGGTGCCAGCAGCACCGTGTCGCCGGTCTTCGCCATGTCGCGCGCCGCGTGCACGGCCGCGGTCATGACGCGAATGCCGAGGTTGTCGCGCGAATGTTTCACTTCTGTCACAGATGTACCAGAGACCTCAGCAGTCGCATGCATATCAGCATCCTCGCCTGTCACAACCTGGACGACGGGGACATCCGGCGCGTGTCGCGATAACGCCTCTGCAACCTCTCGGCGATCCCGGCCGATGAGCACCGCTCCGACCAGCCGAGATGCGATCCTGGCGACCTCGGCATCGATGGATGCGCCCTTCAGCAAACCACCGGCCACCCAGACCACCCGCGGGTACGCCAACACCGACGCCTCGGCGGCGTGCGGGTTGGTCGCCTTGGAATCGTCGACGTAGGTGATCCCGTCCGCGACGGCCACCACCTCCGCCCGATGCCGGCCCACCCGGAACGCGGCGATCGCGGCCGCGATCGCCTCCGCGGGCACACCGACGCTGCGGGCCAGCGCCGCGGCGGCCAGGGCGTCGAGAACCCCGACCGGGCCGGGAACCGGTATCGACTCGGCCGGCAACAGCGTCAGGTCGCCGGCGAAGGCGCGGTCGACCAGCTGGCCGTCGCGCACGCCGAGTTCGCCCGCGGCCGGTTCGCCGAGCCGAAACCCGACCCGCACCGGCGCCGCCGCCGTGTCCAGCAGAGCGGCAGCCCGGGCGTCGTCCAGGCCGACGACCGCGACACGGCCATTCAGTACCCGGGCCTTGGCCGCGGCGTAGTCGGCCAAAGTGCCATGCCAGTCCAGGTGGTCTTCGGCGATGTTGAGCACCACGCCCGCCTCGGGCCGCAGCGACGGCGCCCAATGCAGCTGGAAACTGGACAGCTCGACCGCCAGCAGCTCGGCGGGCTCGGCCGAATCCTCTTCCAGGAGGTCCAGCACCGGGGTGCCGATGTTGCCGCACAGCAGGCTGCGCCGGCCCGCCGCCATCAACATGGCCTGCAGCATCGACGTCGTCGTGGTCTTGCCGTTCGTGCCGGTGACGACCAGCCAGCGGCGCGGCGGCCCGTAGTAGCCCGCCACCTCCAGCCGCCAGGCCAGCTCCACGTCGCCCCAGACGGGCACCCCGGCCGACGCGGCGGCCGCCAGCAGCGCCGTGGTCGGTGCGAACCCGGGACTGGTGACGACCAAGGCGAAGCCCGAGATCCGTTGCGTGGCAATCGATGTGGCCATGGTGGCCACCCCGCTCTCGGCATAGCCGCGCAGCGTGGCGGGATCGTCGTCGCACAGCGTGACGGCCGCACCAAAACGCTTCAGGGCCGCCAGAGCCGCCCTGCCCGTGACGCCGCCGCCGGCCACCAGCACCGGCGCGCCCGGCGCCAGCGGCTCGAGCCCGGACATGTCAGGCACCGATCGCGGCCAACCACTCACCGTAGAAAAGGGCCACGCCCAGACCGCAGGTGATCGCGGTGAGCAGCCAGAAGCGGATGATCACCGTGGTTTCGGCCCAGCCGACCAACTCGAAATGGTGATGGAAGGGCGCCATCCGGAACACCCGGCGCCCGGTGGTGCGAAAAGCCAGGATTTGCAGGACAACCGAGGTGACCTCGGCGACGAACAGCGAACCCAGCACGACGGCGAGGATCTCGGTGCGGCTGGTGACCGACAACCCCGCGATGATGCCGCCGAGCGCCAGCGACCCGGTGTCCCCCATGAAGATCTTGGCCGGCGCGGCGTTCCACCACAGAAAGCCGATGCACGCTCCCGCGGTCGCGGCCGCGATGATCGCCAGGTCCAGCGGATCGCGCACGTTGTAACAGCCCAACCCCGGCGCGGTGACGCATGCGTTGCGGTACTGCCAGAAGGTGATCAGAACGTAGGCCCCGGTGACCATCGCCATGGTTCCGGCGGCGAGTCCGTCCAAGCCGTCGGTGAAATTGACCGCGTTGGACCAGGCGCTGACCACGACCACGCAGAACAGCACGAAGAGTCCGGGAGCCAGTGTGACGGTGGCGATTTCGCGGACGTAGGACAGATCCGCGCTGGCCGGTGTCAAGCCGTCGGCATTGCGGAACTGCAACACCAGCCCGCCGAACAACACCGCCGCGGTGATCTGCCCGATCGTCTTGGCGGTCTTGTTCAGCCCGAGGTTGCGCGACCTGCGGATCTTGATCAGGTCATCGACCAATCCCACGCCTCCCAGCACGGTGGCCAGGCCCAGCACCAGCAGACCGGATGCGGAGATCCCCGCACCGTCGAAGGCCAGCCCGACAAGGTGCGCGCCCAGATAGCCGGCCCAGATGCCGGCGACGATCGCCACGCCTCCCATCGACGGCGTGCCGCGTTTGGTGTGGTGGCTGGGGGGCCCGTCCTCGCGGGTGTGGTGGCCGAAGCCCTGCTTGGTGAACAGCCGGATCAGCGCTGGAGTCAACAGGATTGACACGGCCACCGCGACGGCGACGGCGATGAGAATCTGTCTCACGGGCGCGCCCCGCCCTCGGCGGCCAGCGCGTCGGCGAGCCCACCGAGTCCGGCCGCGTTCGACGCTTTGACCAGCACCACGTCGCCGGGTTGCACCTCGGCCCGCAGCAAGGCCAGGGCGGCGTCGCCGTCGGCGACGTTCACGGCCCCTCTATCGGCCCCCGGACCGGTCTCCGAGCCCCACGAGCCCTCCATGACCGCTCCGTGGTGCATGGCGCTCATCGACCTCCCCATTCCCACCACAACGAGTCGAGACACATCTAAGCGCACCGCCAGCCGGCCGATGCGATCGTGCTCGGTTATCGCGTCGTCGCCGAGCTCGGCCATTTCACCCAACACCGCCCAGCTGCGCCGGGGCCGCGCCCGCTCTCCGCCGCCATGGGCGATCCAGGCCAGCGCCTGCAGCCCGGCCCGCATCGAGTCGGGGTTGGCGTTGTAGGCGTCGTCGATCACGGTCACCCCGTCGGGACGGGTGGTCACCTGCATGCGGTGCCTCGACACCGGCCCGGCTTCGGCAAGCGCGGCGGCGACCTGCTCGACGCTGGCGCCGCATTGCAGCGCCACGGCAGCGGCGCACAGCGCGTTGGTGACCTGGTGATCGCCGTACACGCCGAGTTGCACCTCCGCCTCAACAGCGCCTCGCGGGTCCATCGCGTGCAGGGTAAAACGCGGCCTGGCCAATTCGTCCAACGACACGTTTTCCGCCCAGACGTCGCTGGGGCCGGAGTCGGTCTGGCTGACTCGGCTCACCCGGACCACCCAGGCCGCGGTGACATGGGCCATCGCGGCCACCGTCGGGTCGTCGACGTTGAGGATGACCACACCGGATTCCGGAACAGCTTGTGGCAGTTCGGCTTTGGTGCGGGCAATGGCCTCATGCGAGCCAAACTCACCCAGGTGGGCGGTGCCGACGTTGAGGACCACTCCGATGGCGGGCGGGGCGATGCGCGCCAGCTCGGCGATGTTGCCGGGATGGCGCGCCGACATCTCCAGGATCAAGAAGTCGGTGTCCCGGGTCGCACGCAACACCGTCCAGGGATGGCCCAGTTCGTTGTTGAACGATCCGGGCGGGGCCACCACCTCACCCAGCGGCCGCAGGACGGCGGCCACCAAATCTTTCGTGGAGGTCTTTCCCGACGAGCCGGTGATCCCGATGATGGTCAGCCCGCCGGCGACCAGCTCCGCGGCCACCGCCTTGGCCAGCTTGGCCAGTGCGGCCAGGACCGCGGCGCCCGACCCGTCGGCGTCATGCTCGAGCACGCCAGCGCGCGAGTCCGCGGGGCCCGCCGGGGGCACCACGATGGCGGGGACCCCGACCGGCCGCGCGGCCAGCACGGCGACCGCACCGGCGGCGACCGCCGAACCGGCATGGTCGTGCCCATCCGATCGGGCGCCGGGCAGAGCCAAGAACAGCCCGCCGGAACCGATTGCGCGCGAGTCGAATTCGACGGACCCGGTGACGCGGAGGTCGGCGGCGGCCTCCGGTGCGATGTCCGTCAGCGTGCCGCCGACGATCTCGGCGATCTGGGCGACGGTCAGGTCGATCATCGCGCGGCCCCCCGGGCCCGTATCGCGTCGGCGAGTTCCACCCGATCGTCGAAGGGGCGGGTCCGGCCCGCGCTGCGCTGCCCGGTCTCGTGGCCCTTGCCGGCGATCACGACGACGTCGCCGGGGCCCGCCCAGGCGACGGCGTGGTCGATCGCCGCGCGGCGGTCGCCGATCTCGACGACCTGGGCCTTGCCCTCGGCCGCTCCCGCGAGGATCTCGCGCCGGATTGCCGCGGGGTCCTCGTCGCGCGGGTTGTCGTCGGTGACGACGACCAAATCGGCGAGCTCGGCGGCGATTTCGCCCATCGGCCGCCGCTTGCCCGGGTCGCGGTCGCCGCCGGCACCGAATACCACCGCCAGCCGTCGATCCGGCCGCCGCAGCGTGGTCAGCACGGCCCGCAACGCGCCCGGCTTGTGCGCGTAGTCGACCAGCGCGAGAAAATCCTGGCCACAGTCGATCTCTTCCAGCCGCCCCGGGACCCGGGTTTCGAGCAGTCCCCGCGACGCCCGCTCGACGGAGACCCCGACAGCGTCGAGAATGGCCAGCGCGACAAGGCAATTGGCGACGTTGTAGCGCCCGGGTAGTCGGATGCCGACCCGGTGCCGGCCGCCGGCGGGATCGACAACGGTGAACTCCTGTCCCCCGGCTCCCATCGGCGCCACGTCGACGGCTCGCCAATCGGCGGGCTGGTCTTCGACGCTGACGGTGATCGCCGCACCCGCCCGGGCGGCCATTGCGCGCCCGGCGTCGTCGTCGATGCACACCACCGCCGTCCGGGCGCGCAGCGCCGAGTCGGGGTCGAACAGCAACGCCTTCGCCTCGAAGTAGTCGGCCATGGTGGGGTGAAAGTCGAGGTGGTCACGGGAAAGGTTGGTGAAAGCGCCCACCGCGAATCCGGTGCCGTCCACCCGGCCCAGCGTCAGCGCGTGGCTGGACACCTCCATGACCACGGTGTCGACCCCGCGTTCGGCCATGGCGGCCAGCATCGCCTGCAGCGCGGGCGCCTCCGGCGTCGTCAGGGTGCTGGGGACGTCGACGCCGTCGATGCGGATGCCGACCGTGCCGATGAGCCCCGGGGTGCGCCCGCCGGACCGCAGACCGGACTCCACCAGATACGTCGTGGTGGTCTTGCCCGACGTTCCGGTGATGCCGACGATGGTCATCTTCTCGGACGGGTTTCCGTACACGGTGGCGGCCAGGCCACCGAGCACGCTGCGCGGCGCGGGGTGCACCAGCGTGGGCACGCTGCCCTGGGGGCCGATCTCCCCGAGCCCGGCGCCGTCGGTGAGCACCGCGACGGCGCCGCGCTCGATCGCCTCGCCGGCAAACCGCGCGCCGTGGGTGGACGAGCCGGGCAGGGCGGCGAACAGGTCACCGGGCTGAACATCCTGGGCACGCAGCGTCACACCGGTGATCGCCACGTCAGGCACGGCCGCGGCCTGGCCCGCGAGAACCGCGCCCACCTGGGCGGCCAGCACGGGCAGCCGCACGCCCGCGGTGTCGCGGGGACGCAACCCAGTGGCCACCACCTGTGTCACCTCCCTGACGACGCGGCCTGATCCCCATGATCAGCCATGACACCCTACCTAGGCGCACGGCCCAACGAGGTTGGCTCGTCCATCGAGTGTGCGTTGAGGGCTCTCAGTGCGCGCTGGTGGCGCCCTCACCGCACACTCGACGGGCTGGGTGGTCGGCCGCTACATGGCCTGCAGCGTCAGCGGCGGCCCCGGGTCGGGTGACAGCGGCACGTTTTCCCGCTGCATCAGCCAGCCGGCGATGTTGTGGAACAGCGGGGCAGCCGAGTGCCCCGGCGTGCCGTCGGCGTTGCGCTGCGGGTTGTCCATCATGATGCCGATGACGTAGCGGGGGTTGTCGGCGGTGGCCATGCCGGCGAAGGTGATCCAGTAGACGTCGTCGAAGTAGCAGCCGCAGCCGGGGTTGATCTGCTGCGCGGTGCCGGTCTTGCCGGCAATCTGATAGCCGGGCACCCCGGCCGCCGGGCCGGTGCCCTGCTGATACCCCATCGGGTCGTGCTGGACGACGGCGCGCAGCATGCCCCGCACGGTCTGCGCCGTCTGCGGCGACACCACGCGGATACCCTCCGGGCGGGGTTCCTCGGTACGGGTGCCGTCGGGTGCGATGGTGGCCTTGATGATCCGCGGCGGTACCCGCACGCCATCGTTCGCGATGGTCTGGTACATATCGGTCATCTGCAGCAGCGTCATCGAAAGGCCTTGGCCGATAGGCAGGTTCGAGAAGGTGCTGCCCGACCACTGGTCGATGGGCGGCACCAGCCCGGCGCTTTCACCGGGCAGCCCGACGCCGGTGCGCTGACCCAGCCCGAACTTGCGGACCATGTCATAGAAGCGTTCCGGACCGACGCGCTGCGCCAGCATCAGGGTGCCGACGTTGGACGACTTTCCGAATACGCCGGTGGTGGTGTAGGGCATCACGCCGTGTTCCCAGGCGTCATGGATGGTGACGCCGCCCATCTGGATCGAGCCCGGCACTTGCAACACCTCGTCGGGGTTACTCAGCCCATATTCCATGAGCGCGGACGCGGTGATCACCTTGTTCACCGAGCCCGGCTCGAACGGCGAGGACACCACCAGGTTGCCCAGCTGCTTGTCACCCTGACGCCCAATGTCCTGCGACGGGTCGAAGGTGTTGTCGTTGGCCATGGCCAACACGTCGCCGTTCTTGGCGTCCAGCACGACCGCCGAAACGTTGTGTGCCCCAGACGCATCCTTGGCCAGCTGGACCTGCTGCTGAACGTAGAACTGGATGTCGTCGTCGATGGTGAGCTGGACGGTCGAACCGTTGACCGCCCGATGCCGGTTGCGGTAACTGCCGGGGATGACCACGCCGTCCGAGCCGCGGTCGTAGGTGACCGAGCCGTCGGTTCCCGACAGCACGGCATCCAGCGAGTCCTCCAGCCCGAGCAGCCCGTGGCCGTCCCAGTCGATGCCGCCGACGATGTTGGCCGCCAGCGATCCGCCCGGGTACTGGCGCAGATCCTGCCGCTCCGAACCGACTTCGGGATACTTGTCGGAGATCGCGCCGGCGACGGCGGGGTCGACGGCGCGAGCCAGGTAGACGAAGTTGTCGTTGCTTTGCAACTTCTTCAGGACGGTCTGATAGTCCGGCTTGTTGTTCAGCCGGGCCGCGACCTCCTTGGCGATGTCCCGCATCCGCTGCTGCGGATCGGGGGCGGCCGAGTTCTTGTTCTTGGCCTCTTCCAATTGCTTGCGAATTCGCTTCGGCTGGAACGTCAACGCCCGCGACTCGATGGTGAACGCCAGGCGTTCGTTGTTGCGGTCGACGATGCTGCCGCGGACGGCCTTTTCGACGTCGGTGACCTTGAGCTGGCCGGCCGCCTGCGCCCGCAGCGTCGGCGCGTTCGTCACCTGCAGGACGAAGAGCTGCACGACTGCCACCAGCATCAGCGCCAAGATGGCCGCATTGCCCGCCCGATGCCGGAAAACGAACGACGCACCGCGCGTGCCGGCGTCCACCAGCTGACGGGTCCGCCGCTCCCGTGCGGAGCGACCCGGCGCATCGGGCCGTCCGGGCGCGCGGGACTTGTTGGCCTCCTTGGCTTTCGGGGCTTTCTGAGCTTTCTGGGCTTTCGGAGCTTTCTGAGCTTTCTCCGGCTTGCGGGCTCGCCTCGTTTTCCCAATCTCCTTGGCTCCTCGCGCAGTACCGGGACCGCGGGTCGTCGGCGACCGCCGGGCGCGCCGGGACTCGCCCCGGCTCATCGGGGCGCACCCATCGCGGGCGCCGGCATCACAGCCTGGGGTGCTTGCGCCCCCGGTTGCACCGGCACCGGCACTTCGGCGGGCAGCGGCGCGGGAACCCGGGGCGCAGCCGGGATCGGCAGCCCGCCCAACGGAACTGACACTTCGGGGGGCAGCGACCCAGTCGCCGGACCCGCCTGCGCCGGACTCGCGGGCGCCGGCAGGCCCGGCAGCGGGAGCACACCGGGGAACTGCCCGATGGCCGGCCCGCCGGGCATGCCCGGCAGCGGCGACGTGGGCTGCGTCAGGTGCTGGCCGCCGACGGTCGTCGAGCCGTCAGGCGCGCGCAGCAATGCCTCCGGCCCTGACCTGGCCGGCGCCGACGGAACACCGGGAACACCAGGACCGGCCGGGGCGGGCTGTACCCGAACCGGGACCTCCGGGGGAAGCGCCACCGGCTTCGGGGGTGGCGGCGGGCCCGGCTCGGGAAGCTTGGTGTTCAGCGGCGGCGGCGGAACGCCGTCGGCCGGCTTGGGCGTGCCCACCACCACCCAATTGCCGGCCGGATCCTGGACCAGGTGGGCGGTGTCCCGCGTCGGGATCATGCCCTGCTTGCGGGCCGCCTCGGCGAGCGCCGGCGCCGACTCCGCCTCGCGCACATCGCGTTCCAGCGACTCCTTCTGCTGCTGCAGCAACCGGTTCTTCTCCCGGGCATGGCTCAACTGGTAGGAACGCTCCGCGGAATCGGTGGACAACCACAGCGTCAGGCCCAGCCCCAGACCGAGGGCCCCGATCACCAGCACGACGAACGGCACCTTGCGCGCCAAGGTCCGGGGCCGCAGGTCAATCGATGCCAGCCGGTTGGCCAACCGTTCGCTCAGGCGAGGCCGGACAACCTTGGGCGCCTTGGCTTTTCGCGCCTTTGCCCGCGCCTTGGCCTGGCTTGTGCTCTTGGGACGGGCCGCCCGCTCGACCGGCCGGGCGATGGGGCTGGTCTGGGGACCCGATTTGGGCGCCCGGGCGTCGCGGGTGGGCGCGGCGCTCCTGCCCGGCCGGGTCCGCCGCGACGATGCCGACTCTGCGACGGCGCGCCTGCCTTTGCGGGCAACGCCGTCGCGCCGATCGCGGCGGTCACCGACAGCGCGGCGTTTCTGCGTGTCGCGCTTTGCCTTCATGCGTCGCCCTTCCCGGTTGTCTGCGCTTCGGCATTCGGTTCCACCCCGTGCTGCACCCGTTGCAGGGCCCGTAATCGCACCGCGGCGCTGCGCGGGTTGCGCTCGATCTCCGCGGCGTCGGCGCGTTCGGCACCGCGCGTCAACGACCTGAATCGCGGCGCGTGCCCCGGCAATTCGACCGGTAGGTCCACCGGCGAGCGCGAGGCGGTCGCGTCGGCGAACACGCGCTTGACGATGCGGTCTTCCAGCGACTGGTAGGCCAGCACCACGATGCGGCCCGCGGCGGCCAGCGCGCCCAGCGCGGCGGGAATGGCGCCCCGCAGCGAGTCCAGCTCCTCGTTGACCGCGATCCGCAGCGCCTGAAACGTGCGCTTGGCAGGGTGCCCGCCGGTGCGCCGGGCCGGGGCCGGAATCGCTTGGTAGATCAGGGCAACCAGCTCGGACGTCGACGTCAACGGGGTGCGGGCGCGCTGCCGGACGATGTGTCCGGCAATCCGGCGTGCGAACCGCTCCTCGCCGTAGCGGCGCAGGATGTCCGTCAGGGCACGCTCGTCGTAGGTGTTGACGATGTCAGCCGCGGTAAGCGGCGAGCCCGGGTCCATCCGCATGTCCAGCGGCGCGTCCTGGGCGTACGCAAAGCCCCGCTCCGCGCGGTCGAGCTGCATGGACGAAACGCCGAGATCGAACAACACGCCGTCCACCGATTCGACTGGGGCGTAACCGGATTCGGCCAGCGCCGCGGCAAGCCCGTCATAGCGCGTGTGCACCAACGTGATTCGGTCTTCGAACTGCCTCAGCCGATTGCGGGCGATATCCAGCGCGCTGGGGTCGCGGTCGAGCCCGATCAGCCGCAGGCCGGGTAATTCGGTGAGGAACCGCGCCGCGTGCCCGCCCGCGCCGATGGTCGCGTCGACGAGGACCGCCCCCGACCCGTCCGCGTGATAGCGGGTCAATGCGGGGGTGAGCAGCTCGAAGCAACGTTGCGCCAGGACGGGCACATGCCCGAATTTCCCTGGGCCCAAATCTTCTGGGCCCAAATCTTCTGGGCCCAAATCTTCTGGGCCCAAATCTTCTGGATCGTCAACCACCGCAACACCTCCCCGGATCGGGCGGGACGCCCAGGCACCGAGGTCCCTGTCCGAAGGCACGAACCTGGCGTTGGGGAAGTACGCCAGGGTCGGTTCGGGCAGAGGCCACGATGCACGGGCATGCGCCTCAGATGATGTCGCCGAGTGCTTCATCGCTGGCCGCGGAGAAGTTCTCTTCGTGGGTTTGCTGGTAGTCGTGCCAGGCCTGTGCATCCCAGATCTCGAGGTAGTCGACCGCCCCGATCACCACGCAGTCCTTGGAAAGGTTGGCGTAGCGGCGATGGTCGGACGACAAGGTGATACGTCCCTGCGCGTCGGGATGCTGCTCGTCGGTGCCGGCGGCCAGATTGCGCAGGAATGCCCTGGCTTCCGGGTTGCTTCGCGATGTCTTGCTCGCCCGTCGGGCCAGCTGCTCGAATTCCGTCCGCGGGTACACGGCCAGGCTGTGATCTTGGCTCTTGGTGACCATCAACCCCCCTGCCAGTGCGTCGCGGAATTTGGCGGGCAACGTCAGCCGCCCTTTGTCGTCGAGCTTGGGCGTGTAGGTGCCGAGAAACACCAGCTCACCTCCCATGGAGACCCGGCTTTCGCCTCACCCAAACGCTCACCCAAACACTTCAGCCACCATACCCCACAATCCCCCACTTCGCCCCATTACTGCCGTGTCGGCGCCGGGTTTTCCAGGTCGTCCGCCACGTAGGGCCGCCCCACAGCGGTCCGAGTCCACCCGGGGACCCGATCGCGGCGTCGGAAACTCGCATTTCAAGGCGCCAAAGTCGGTCGGTGGGGCCAAATGGGGCGTCCGCGTGGGGCTAAGTGGGGCTCGGTTTGGGATCGGTTCGGGCTCGAATTGGGCTCGAACACGAAAACGGGGTAGCCATCGGCTACCCCGCTGTGTCAGGTGATCCGGCTAGTCGTCTGATCCGGCTAGTCGTCGAAGCGACGGCGGAACCGGTCCTCCATACGACTGGTGAACGAGCCACCGCCACCCTTGCCGCGACGCTGCTGCCGTCCCGGCACCGAACCCGAGTGGCCCGACCTGCCGGCCAACCGCGGACCGGTGATCGCGAACACCACGCCGCCGAACATCAAGATGAAGCCAAAGACGCTGAGAATCGGGAAGTTCCCGATCATCGTCGCCTTGAATGCCACGCCGGACACCAGCATCGCCAGACCGATGATGAACAGCGCCGCGCCCTGCAACCGCCGCCGTGCCGTCGGCGCCCGGAACCCCCCGCCACGTACGCTCGAAGCGAACTTGGGGTCCTCGGCATAGAGAGCGCTCTCGATCTGATCGAGCATCCGCTGCTCATGATCGGAGAGTGGCATTCGTCCCTCCTTGCCGACCGCTTGGCACGTAACTATCGATATCACGCGGATGCCCGTTGTGGGGGCAACTAACTCAGATGATACGAGGTCTATCTGCGGCGTACCACTGGTTCGTCGGCGATTCTATCCCCCGCACCGCCCGGCGATCATTCCGGCAATCAGATGGGCCGCAACGACGATGGCCTGTTGGCGCGACCGCTCGACCGCCGCGCGTCGCCGGGTCCGATAATGGCGGTAGGCGCGCACGGCCGAGGCACCATGAGGGAGCGGCACGGCGCGACACCGAATCACTGGACGGCCGAGGAGGACACCGCGAGTTGGCGATATTCCTCATCGATCTGCCGCCGGACGATATGGAGCGCCGCCTCGGTGACGCCCTCGGTGTCTACGTCGACGCGATGCGCTACCCGCGAGGCACCGGGAACCAGCGCGCCGCAATGTGGCTGGAGCACATTCGGCGACAGGGGTGGCAGGGAGCCGCCGTCGTTGAAGCCGACGCAACCGGCGCGGCGCCGTCGACGGCGGAGTTGACCGACGCGCCGCTGCTTGGCGTGGCCTACGGATACCCCGGGGCCCCCGGTCAGTGGTGGCAGCAGCAGGTCGTCCTGGGCTTGCAGCGGGGCGGCTTGCCGTCTCAGGAGATCACTCGGCTGATGACCAGCTACTTCGAGCTGACCGAGTTGCACATCCACCCCCGCGCGCAGGGCCGCGGCCTGGGCGAGGCACTGGCCCGGCGGCTGCTGGCCGGCCGCGGGGAGCGCAACGTCCTGCTCTCCACTCCCGAAACCAACGGCGAGCCCAACCGCGCCTGGCGGTTGTACCGGCGGTTGGGATTCACCGACGTCATCCGCCGCTACCACTTCGCCGGTGACCCACGGGCATTCGCGATCCTGGGCCGCGCCCTGCCCCTATAGCAGACGTGCCGGATCTGGCACGATGACCTCGTGCCCGCCAGCTCTGCACCAGTGAGAGTCCGAGGATTCACCGCCCGCCGGCGCCGCGTGCTGGTCATCGCGATGCTGCTGCTGCTTGTCCCGCTGGCCACGGGATGCCTGCGGGTCCGAGCGTCGCTGACCATCTCACCCGACGACCTGGTGTCCGGGGAGATCATCGCGGCGGCCAAGCCGAAGAGCCCCAAGGACCCCGGCCCGCAGCTCGGCGGCGATCTGCCGTTCAGCCAGAAGGTGGCGGTGTCGAACTACGACAGCGACGGCTACGTGGGCTCCCAAGCGGTGTTCTCCGATCTGACGTTCGCCGAGGTGCCGCAGCTGGCCCACATGAACGCCGACGCGCAGGGCGTGAATCTGTCGCTGCGCAGAAGCGGCAACCTGGTGATCATGGACGGCCGGGCGGATCTGACGTCGGTGACCGACAACGACGCCGACGTCGAGTTGACCGTCGCCTTCCCGGGCGTGGTGACCTCGACGAACGGCGATCACATCGAGCCCACTGTCGTGTCGTGGAAGCTCAAGCCGGGCGTGGTGAGCACGATGACCGCCCAGGCCCGCTACACCGATCCCAATACCCGGTCCTTCACCGGGGCGGGCGTCTGGCTGGGAATCGCGTCGTTCGCGGCCGCTGCCGTGGTGGGGGTCCTGGCCTGGGTCAGCCGGGACCGCTCCGAGCGGTTCACCGCGCCACGGGATCAACCGCCGAGCTAGGCCCCCCGGTCGGGTGACCGACCGGGTGACCAGTAAGCAAGCATCTCCGCGAAGGTCGCGAACGCGGGACCCGAGACGCCGTAGGTCGCCTCGAGGTGAATGCTCAGCGGGAAGCCCAGGTCGGCGACCCCGTCGATCACGCGCTTGTACAGATCCACCATGAGCTGACGCTTCTGCGCGGGCTCGCTGGCCGCGAGGCGCTTGACGAATGCCTGCTCGTCGGCCACCGCGGCGTTGCCCGGATCCTGAATGAGCCAGTTGATCAGCCCCACGCGGCTTTCCACCTTCGGCACGAAGCCAAACGACAGCAAGATCTCCGGTCGGTGATCGGTGTGCTTGGCGAATTCGGTCAGGAAGCCCACGATCGCATCGGAGTACAACAACTGCGTCATGCCGTACGTCGCGCCCTGGTTGCACTTGAAGTTGAAGCGGCCCTCTTCGCCGTCGCGCGTCGGAATCAGGATGACCCCACGATTCGGGATCAGGTCGCGGTAAATCGACAGCGCGTCCGTCGGCGCAACCCCGGAGCCCTCACCGTCATTCATGGTGCGCGGTACGCCGACGAACACCACGCCCTGCATGCCCGCGTCGGATAGCAGCGTGAGCCGCTTGCGCAGGGACTGCTCGTCGGAGAACGCGGTGACCTGGGTGCACAGGCCGTCTAGCCCGGGCAGCCCGGGTTTGATGATCGACCAGAAGTCCAGCACGTCCAGCTTCGGCTTCATCGCGACGGGACGGTCGTCCTCCTCGGCGATCATGCCCGGAATCATCACGTGCCGGATCCGGCCGTCGAGACCTGATTCGGCCGAGTACCGCACCACTTTTCGCGCGTCTTCTTCCGCCCGCTCCCGACCGTCTTCGACGTTGGGGGGCACCAGCTCGAGCGCGATGGTGTTGAGGGTCACGCGGCTCCTCTTCATCAGACGAGTGCCCAGGGCGAGGCACCCCGCCAGCATAGGGGCGCGGTCGTGGGCCAGTTGCCGGTAGGGGCGCAGCAACTGGGGGCCCGCGGCGCGCGCCGAATACACTGGTCGGGCCCGTGGAGCACCGAGCCATAGCGAAGAACATCGAGAAGAAAGGGGCGCCGCGCTGAGCCTAGATCCAGCGGCAGCAGCGGCAACCGTCGAGTTGACCGGCGCCGTGACCGACCGGCTTCGGCGGTACCTGCGCGAGCGGCGCATCGAGACCGCCTACATCGGTGACGACTACCGCGATCTGATTGCCGCCCTGGAAGATTTCGTCCTTGGCGGAGGCAAGCGGCTGCGGCCGGCGTTCGCCTACTGGGGCTGGCGCGCGGTGGCAACCGCGGAGCCCGATCCCGAAGTGCTGCTGCTGTTTTCCGCGTTGGAGCTGCTACACGCGTGCGCGCTGGTGCACGACGACGTGATCGACGACTCCTCCACCCGCCGCGGCAGGCCGACGGCCCACGTCCACTTCGCGGCGCTACACCGCGACCGCGGCTGGCGGGGTTCAGCCGAGAAGTTCGGGGTATCGGCGGCCATCCTGCTCGGCGACCTGGCGCTGGCCTGGGCAGACGACATCGTGTTGGGGGCGGACATATCGCCCGAGGCGCAGCGGCGCGTGCACCGCGTGTGGGCCGAGATCCGGACCGAGGTGCTGGGTGGGCAGTACCTCGACATCGTCGCCGAGGCGAGCGCCGCGGAGTCCATCGCGTCGGCGATGAACGTCGACACCTTCAAGACCGCGTGTTACACCGTGACCCGACCGCTGCAGCTCGGCGTGGCCGCCGCGGCCGACAGACCCGATGTGCAAGCCGTCTTCGACCGGTTCGGGACCGACCTCGGCGTGGCGTTCCAGCTCCGCGACGACGTGCTGGGCGTGTTCGGGGATCCCGCGGTGACCGGCAAGCCGTCCGGCGACGACCTGAGGTCGGGCAAGCGCACGGTGCTGCTGGCCGAGGCGGTGGAGTTGGCGGACAAGTCAGATCCCTTGGCGGCAAACGTGTTACGTGGCTCGATCGGCGAACCCCTGACCGACACGCAAGTTGGTCACCTGCGCGAAATCATCGAGTCGGTGGGCGCACTGGCCGCGGCCGAGGAACGCATTGCGGCGCTGACCCAACGGGCCCTCGCCACGCTGGAGGCCGCACCGATCAACGCCGCGGCCAAGGCGGGGCTGGCCGAACTGGCCAAGATCGCCACGGACCGGGCCGCCTGAACCAATGACGACCCCGACGGACACCCCGGCCGATCGCCCGTCGGCGACGAAAAATTCACTCGTCCAATATTTTTCACGGTTGCGCGCCTTCGTTGCCACGCCGGACGCCGGGCCCGCACGGCTGGGCTTCGTGGGCTCGGTGCTGATCACGCTGGGTGGGCTGGGCGCCGGCAGCACCAAGCCGCACGACCCCGTGCTCGAATCGATTCACATGTCCTGGCTGCGCTTCGGGCACGGACTGGTGCTGTCGTCGATTCTGTTGTGGGCGGGTGTGGGCCTGCTGCTGATCGCGTGGCTGGCACTGGGCCGCCGCGTGGTGGCCGGCACCGCAACGGAATTCACGATGCGAGCCACCACCGCCTTCTGGTTGGCGCCGTTGCTCGTCTCGGTGCCGGTCTTCAGTCGCGATACCTACTCGTACCTGGCCCAGGGCGCGCTCCTGCGCGATGGCTTCGACCCGTACGCCGTGGGTCCGGTCGCCAACCCGAATGCGTTGCTGGACAACGTAAGCCCCATTTGGAGCATCACCACGGCGCCCTACGGCCCGGTGTTCATTCTGGTGGCCAAGGTGGTCACGATGGCGGTCGGCAATCACGTCATCGCCGGCACCATGCTGCTGCGCCTGTGCATGCTGCCCGGGCTGGCGCTGCTGATCTGGGCCGCGCCCCGACTGGCCCACCACCTGGGCACCAGCGGCGCCGCCGCGCTGTGGATCTGCGTGCTCAACCCCTTGGTGCTGATCCACCTGATGGGTGGTGTGCACAACGAGATGCTGATGGTCGGTTTGATGGCCGCCGGCATCGCGCTGACCTTTCAGGGCCGGCACATCCTCGGCGTTACGCTGATCACGGTCGCGATCGCGGTCAAGGCCACGGCCGGCATCGCGTTGCCGTTTCTGGTGTGGGTGTGGACGCGGCATCTGCGCGAGCAACGGGGCTATCGGCCCGCGCGGGCGTTCGTGGCGGCGACCGCGTTGTCGTTGCTGATCTTCAGCGTGGTTTTCGCGATCTTGTCCGCGGTGGCGGGCGTCGGGCTGGGGTGGCTGACCGCGCTGGCCGGGTCGGTGAAGATCATCAACTGGCTCACCGTGCCGACCGCGACGGCAAACCTGATCCACGCCCTGGGCAGCGGGTTTTTCCCGGTCAATTTCTACGCCACGCTGCGAATCACCCGCTACATCGGGATCGCGATCATCGCCCTGTCCCTGCCGGTGTTGTGGTGGCGATTCCGGCGCGACGACCGGGCCGCGCTCGCCGGCATCGCGTGGTCGATGCTGATCGTGGTGCTGTTCGTCCCCGCGGCGCTGCCGTGGTACTACTCCTGGCCGCTGGCGGTCATGGCCCCACTGACCCAGTCACGACGGGCGCTGGCGGCCATCGCCGGCTTCTCCACGTGGGTGATGGTGATCTTCAAACCCGATGGATCGCACGGAATGTATTCGTGGCCGCACGTTTTCCTGGCGCTCGCCGCCGCACTGATCGCGTGGCGCACGCTGTACCGGGTGCCCGAACCCGTCAGAGCGGAGAGCGCTCAGTAAGCCATCGCCTGTGCCCGGCGGACCACCTCGCGGGCCTGGTGGGCGTGCAGCGCGTCGACGGGGCGGGCGTTGTTCATGGCGTCGCGGCTACCGTCGCGCGTGACCGTCAGCGACGGATCCGGGGTGAACAGCCAGCGCACGATCTCCGTCTCGTGATAGCCGCCGTCGTGCAGGATCGTCAGCAGCCCCGGCAGGCTCTTGACCACCTCGCCGGAATTGGTGAAGAAGACCTGCGGCACCACCACACCCCCGCCGCGCCGGACCGCGACCAAGTGACCCTCCCGCAGCTGCTGTTGCACCTTGCTTACCGGCACCCGGAGCAACTCGGCGACCCGTGGCAGGTCGTAGGTTGGCTCGTCGGGGTCTAGAACATCGTCGCCGGCCGGAAAACTGCCCACCGCGCAAGTGTAGGCCTTGGTGCGCGGCCGAGTGGGCGCGTTGAAGCTATTGTTTCGCCGCCAATCGGACCGTCACCCCTACGATGGCCCCGTGAGCCGAGCCGGCATGGGCGACCCGTTGGAGAGCACGTTGCTGGATGGCCGCTACCTGGTGCAGGCCAAGATCGCCAGCGGCGGTACATCGACGGTGTATCGGGGACTCGACACCCGGCTCGATCGCCCGGTGGCGTTGAAGGTGATGGATTCTCGCTACGCCGGCGACGCGCAATTCCTGACCCGCTTTCAGCTCGAGGCCCGCACGGTCGCGCGCCTGAAGAATCCCGGGCTCGTCGCGGTCTACGACCAGGGCACCGACTCCCGCCACCCGTTTTTGGTGATGGAGCTGATCGAGGGCGGCACGCTGCGCGAGCTGCTGACCGAACGCGGCCCGATGCCGCCGCACGCCGTGGTGGCGGTGCTGCGCCCGGTGCTGGGTGGCCTGGCGGCCGCGCACCTGGCCGGCCTGGTGCACCGCGACGTCAAGCCCGAGAACGTCCTCATCTCCGACGACGGCGACGTCAAAATCGCCGACTTCGGGCTGGTGCGTGCCGTCGCCGCCGCCGGAATCACCTCCGCCAGCGTCATTTTGGGCACGGCGGCCTACCTGTCGCCCGAGCAGGTGCGCAACGGCAGCAGCAGCCCGCGCAGCGACGTCTACTCAGTCGGGATCCTCACCTATGAGTTGCTGACGGGGCGCACGCCGTTCACCGGCGACTCGCCGCTGTCGATCGCCTACCAGCGGCTGGATACCGACGTGCCGGGGGCCGGCGCCGCGATCGACGGTGTGCCACCACAATTCGACGCGCTCGTCGCGCGCGCGACCGCCCGCGACCCGGCCGGCCGCTACGCGGACGCGATCGAGATGGCCGCCGAGATCGACGCTATCGCCGACGAATTGGGCTTGCCCGACTTCCGGGTGCCGGCCCCGCGTAACTCCGCGCAACATCGCTCGGCTGCGGCACAGCAAAGCCGGATGAGCGAGCGCCGGGCGACCGGCCAGGAACCGCCGACGCCCGCCAAGGCCGCGGTTCGCCACCCCACCCGCCAGTTGACCCGCGGGCCCGAAGACTGGCCCGAACCGAAGCCCAGCCCCCGGTCCGAACTCGACTCCGGCCCCGAGGATGACGATTACGAATACCAGCCCGTCTCAGGAGAATTCGCCGGGATCGCGATGAGCGACTTCGTCTGGGCGCGCCAGCACGCCCGGCGCATGGTGCTGGTCTGGGTGGCGCTCGTGCTGGCGCTCACCGGGCTGGTCGCGACCGCGGCGTGGACGATCGGCAGCAATCTGACCGGCCTGCTGTAGGCGCTTTCCGCGAGCTGAAAAGGAGACCTAGTCGCGCAGCATTTCCGCGACAAGGAACGCCAGCTCCAGCGACTGCTGGGTGTTCAGCCGCGGGTCGCATGCCGTCTCGTAGCGGCCGGCCAGGTCGGTGTCCGAGATGTCTTGCGCGCCACCCAAACATTCGGTGACGTCCTCGCCGGTGATCTCGACGTGGATGCCGCCCGGATGGGTGCCCAACGCCCGATGCACCTCGAAGAAGCCCTGCACCTCGTCGACGATGCGGTCGAAGTGCCGGGTCTTGTAGCCGTTGGACGACTCGTGGGTGTTGCCGTGCATCGGGTCGCACTGCCAGATCACCTGGTGACCGGTGGCCTGCACCTTCTCGACGATCGGCGGCAGCAGATCGCGCACCTTGTTGTTGCCCAGCCTGCTCACCAAGGTCAGCCGTCCGGGCCTGTTGTGCGGGTCGAGCCGCTCGACGTACTCGACGGCCAGTTCCGGGGTCATGGTCGGCCCTAGCTTCACACCGATCGGGTTCGCGATCACCTCGGCGAACGCGACGTGCGCGCCGTCGAGCTGGCGGGTCCGCTCGCCGATCCATACGGTGTGCGCCGACAGGTCGTACAGTTGCGGCGTTCCCTCGACATCCGACAGGCGCAACATGGCGCGCTCGTAGTCGAGCACCAAAGCCTCGTGGCTGGAATAGATTTCGGCCGTTTGCAGGTTGCGGTCGGCCACCCCGCAGGCGCTCATGAACCGCAACCCGCGATCGATCTCGGTGGCCAGCGCCTCGTAGCGCGCGCCGGCCGGCGAGGTGCGGACGAATTCGCGGTTCCAGTCGTGCACCAGGTGCAGCGACGCCAGCCCCGACGAGGTCAGCGCCCGCACCAGGTTCATCGCGGCGCTGGCGTTGGCGTACGCCCGCACCAATCGCGACGGATCGTGTTCGCGCGCGGCGGCATCCGGGGCGAAGCCGTTGATCATGTCGCCGCGGTAGGACCTCAGGCCCAGCGCGTCGATGTCGGCGGACCGGGGCTTGGCGTACTGGCCCGCGATGCGGGCCACCTTCACCACCGGCAGGCTGGCCCCGTAGGTCAGCACCACGGCCATCTGCAGCAGGGCGCGGACATTGCCCCTGATGTGGGGTTCGGTGTTGTCGACGAACGTCTCCGCGCAGTCGCCGCCCTGCAGCAGGAACGCCTCGCCCCGCGCGACCTGGGCCAGCTGCTCGTGCAGGCGGACGATCTCGGACGGCACCGTCACCGGCGGCACGCTCTCCAGCACCGTGCGCATCGCCTCGGCCCGGTCGGCGGGCCAGCTGGGCTGCTGAGCGGCCGGCTTGGCCAATGCGGCGTCCAGGCGGGCGCGCAGGTCAGGCGGCAGCGGCGGCAGCGACGGCAGCTGCTCGATCGGGATGTCGACGGTCCAGTTCATCGGTCCATGGTAACTGGGGACGACGCACGGCTGATCAGGACGAACGTTCTCCGGGCCCATCGTCGCCGGACGTGATCAGCCGGAATCGGCGTAGCTGGTCGCGGGCATCGACCAGGGCGTCGTGGACCTCACGCGGGCGCGGTGGCATCCGGGGCGACCCGCGATCCTCCCACAACTGCCGCAGTTCCCGGGTGAAGCGGGGCAACGCCTTCGGCAGGCCCGGCATAGGGCCCCATAACTGGCACAGGGCGACGTGATCGTATGCCCCCACCCACGCCCACAGCTCGATCGGCTCCGCCGCCGTGAAGACGCCGAAGAACTCCTCCAGGTCCAGGCGAATCTGCTTACGGGAGCGCCATAACGGCGAGGCCGGGGGCGGCAACTTGGGCAGTACGTGGGTGCGCACCCAGCTGCCGGCCCGCTCGGGATCGAATTCGGTGGACACGGCGTAGTACTCGCGGCCGTCCTCGGCGACCACGCCGATCGAGATCAGCTCGATGGTGCGGCCGTCCTCGATGAATTCCGTGTCGTAGAAGTACCGCACTCAGAAAGCCTATGGGAAAGCCCAGGCCTGGGACGCGGCCTACCGACCGATCAGGATGGGCACCGTCGGCGCCGATGCCGCATGCACGTCATGGTCGAGCTGGGCGTCGACCATGCGTTCGTCGGGCAGTCGCGGGGTGCCCGCGATCGCGCACTGGACCCACAGCTTGGCCCGCACGACGGGGCGGCGCAGCGTGCGCTCCCGTTGCAGCGCGCGGCGCATCTTGTCCGGTTGGGTGGTGTAGCGCCAGCGTGCCCAGGGCGCGTGCGGGCGTGACAACCGGATCGCGCCGATGACCAGCAGTACGACGATGAACATGCCGAGCAGGCCGGTCCACACCTTGCCCTTGAGCACCACCACGACGGCCAGCGGAAAGGTCACCACCAGCGCGCCGCCCACCCCGGCGCGCAGCGCCACCGAATCGGCGGCGTGCCAGAACGGGAAGAAGAACATCAGCGGGTGCAGACCCAATATCAACAGCCCCGCCACCGCCACCGCGGCGAACACCGCGTCCACCGAGGTGCGGCCGTCTTCCTCCCAGTAGACGTCGGACAGGTGCAGGATCAACGCGTACTCGTCGAGAACCAATGCTGCGCCGATCCCGAAAAGGATTGCGGCCAAGGTGAATTCGGGTTCCTGCCCACTGACCGACAGGGTCACCAACGTCAATCCGGAGAGCATCACCAGCACGACGCCGAACGTCACGTGGTGGATGTGTATGCCCCCGATGTGGACATTGCGCGGTTGCCACCATCGGGCCGGGCGACCGGTTTCGGCGCGGTGGCGGATAACCCGCACGAACGTCCGCGTGACGAAAAAGGTCAGGATGAACGCGACCAGGCAGCACAGCAGGGGCAGCCGGCCGCGGTCGACGATGTCGTCGGCGAACCAGCGGCCCACCCCGAGCACGAACCAGTGGAGCACTCTAGAAACGTACGCCCGCATGCGCCCGCGAGGTTGGAGCCGCGCTGCGACGCGTCGCGCCGTGCGCACCGATTACGCTGTTCTGCGACATGAGTAGATGGCGGGCGCCCGGCGTGGGCTTGATGAGCGAACGGGGCCCCGGGCGGGCGCTGCTGTCGTGGACACTGTGGTGCCTACTCTGGCTGCTGGCCGCCGCGGCGCTGTATTACGTGGGCCTGCGCCTGTTCGGGCAGACGCCGTATCGCATCGACATCGACATCTATCAGATGGGCGGTCGGGCCTGGCTGGACGGGCGTCCGCTGTATCGCGGCGACGTGTTGTTTCACACACCGATCGGGCTGAACCTGCCGTTTACCTATCCCCCGCTGGCGGCCATCGTCTTCTGCCCGTTCTCCTGGCTGCACATGCCGGCCGCCAGCGTCGCGATCACGGTGCTAACAGCCGCGCTGCTGATCGGCTCCACGGCGATCCTGCTGAGCAGCCTCGACGCGTGGAGCCGCTCGACCGTGCTGGGCGGGCCGGCCTGGCTGCGCCGGTTGTGGCTGGCCGTGGTCATCGCGGCGGGGGCGACCATCTGGCTGGAACCGATCACCTCGAACTTCGCCTTCGGCCAGGTCAACGTCGTGCTGATGACGCTGGTGATCGCCGACTGCCTGCCACGCCGCACACCCTGGCCCCGCGGCCTGCTGCTCGGCGTGGGGATGGCGCTGAAGCTCACCCCCGCGGTGTTTCTCCTCTATTTCGTGCTGCGCCGCGACAACCGCGCCGCGTGGACGGCGGTCGCGTCCTTCGTGGGCGCGACGCTCCTCGGTTTCGTCTTGGCGTGGAGCGATTCGTGGGAGTACTGGACCCGCACCGTGCACCACACCGACCGGATCGGTGAGACTGCATTGAACACCGACCAGAACATCGCGGGTGCGCTCGCCCGGCTGGGGCTCGGTGAGCACGAACGCTTTCCGCTGTGGGTGGCCGCCTGCCTCGTGGTGCTCGGACTGACCATCTGGGCGATGCGGCGGGTGCTGCGGGCCGGGGAGCCGGCGCTGGCACTGATCTGCGTCGCCCTGTTCGGGTTGGTGGTTTCGCCGGTGTCCTGGTCACACCATTGGGTGTGGGCACTGCCGGCGGTGTTGGTGATGGCGATATTGGGCTGGCGGCGCCGCAACGTCGCACTGGCGGCGGTGAGCCTCGTCGGCGTCGCGTTGATGCGGTGGACGCCGATCGATCTGCTGCCCAAGCATCACGAGACGACCGCGAACTGGTGGCGCCAGCTGGTCGGGACGTCCTACGTGTGGTGGGCGCTGGCGGTCATCGTCACCGCCGGCTTCGCCGTCACCGCCCGGGTGCCTTCGCGGGACGCCGCGGCCAAGACGCTCACGCCGGCCACGGCCGTCGGCTGAGCAAGTCGGCTGAGAAACGGGGCGCTAGCCGACGGCGGTCTCGGGGATCCGAGCGGCCTCGGAGTTCGACTCCGGATCGGGCGAGTCATCGGTCGAGCCGTCGGTCGAGCCGTCGCCGCGTTCCTTGATGCTGGCGGCGTAGATGTCGACATACTCCTGGCCGGACAGCCCCATCAGCTCGTAGATCACCTCGTCGGTGACGGCCCGCTCGATGAAGCGATTGCCGGCGAGGCCTTCGAATCGGGAGAAGTCCATGGGCTTGCCGAAACGGACGGTGACCTTGCCGAATCGCAGCATCGTGGTGCCGGGCGGGTTGACGACGTTGGTGCCGATCATCGCCACCGGGATCACCGGGACGCCGGTTTGCAACGCCAGCCGGGCCAGGCCGGTCTTGCCCTTGTACAGCCGGCCGTCGGGCGACCGGGTGCCCTCGGGGTACATGCCCAGCAGCTTGCCCTGGGACAGCACGTGCTCGGCCGTGTTGAGCGCGGCCTGCGCGGCGTCGGCGCTGGAACGATCGATGGGCACCTGCCCGACGGCGGTGAAGAACCACCGGCTGAACCAGCCCTTGATGCCGGTGCCGGTGAAATATTCGGACTTCGCCAGGAACGTGATGCGGCGGCGCACAACGAGGGGCAGGAAGAAGCTGTCCATCACCGCCAAGTGGTTACTGGCCAGTATCGCCGGGCCCGAACTCGGAACATGTTCCAGGCCTTCGATTTTCGGGCGCCCCAGCAGCGTCAGCAACGGGCCCAGGAGGACGTACTTGAACAGCCAGTACCACATGGCCCTCCCTCTCGCCCGACTCGATGATGGTGATGCTGATTCTGTTGGCGCCAACTGTACCGACCCGCAGCCCAAGGAACCACCTTCGGCTTCGAGCGGATCACTCCTCGACGGTGACCGGGATCGGCTGGTAACGCGTCTTGCCGGCGGCTTCCCCCGCGTCCGGCTCGGGCGAGACGCCGCCCCCGGGCGGTCCGTCCGGCGGCGGTTTCGGTGTTGGTCGGGAAGTCCGGTCGATGTCGTCGACGATGGCGCGGATGACCTCGAGCAACGCGATGCTGTGGTCGGCGATGACGGTGAGCAGCGGGTGCTGATCGCCGGTGGCGAGCGCGGCCAGGGCGCACACCGGGCACCACACCTGCTGGCACTTGCCGGTCCCGACGCCGGCGCCGGCCGTCAATGCGGCCGCCGTGCGCACCGCGGGGTCGATCCCGTCCAGGATCGCCTGGGCGAGCTTGCGCAGCTCGGGACCGAGTTCGGGATGAGCGCCATTCACTTAGGCCACACCTCCGGATCCGGTCGAAAGCGAACGGTCAGCTCACTGCCCCGCAGATGTGCGTCCAGCACCGTGCACCGCCGCAGTACCGACGCCAACCGAACCCTGCGCCGTAGCCCGCCAGCGCTGATGATCAAGTCGTCGTCGACCCGCCCCAACGACAGCGCGCCGGGATCGAGCTGGGGTAACGCTAGCCGCATTCGGTAGGTGGACCCAAGTCCTGACCCGGATTCCAGGTCAACGATAGGACGCAGGGGCCCCGGCGGCGGCGCCCCCCGCCGCCCCCGGGCGCTGTCCAGCAGTCCGCCCAGCGCCTTGGCGCCGATCGGCTCGCCGGACAGGTGTGGGGTCAGCACCAGGGCCACGTCCCCGATGGTGGCGTCGAGTTCGTCGAGCACCGAATGCTGTTCGGAGATGCGTTCGGCATACCAGTAGAACGCCGGGTGGTCGGGCAGGTTGTGGTATTCGTACGACTCGTCTTCGGTCAGCACCTGATTGACGATCAGCTCCTCGACGCGGACGCCCATCAGCGCCAGCGAGCCCAGCGTCCGCACCGCCTCGGCCGCGACCACCCGCTCGGGGGTCAGGACCAGGTGCGCGCTGACCTGCCCGCCGTCCGTCAGCAGCGCGCCGAGCGCGTCCACGCTGGCGCTGATGCGTTCCAGCAGCTCCACCACCGCCGCGGACCGGGTGTCGTCGGCGGTCACGGACAGCCGGCGATGGCGCGGCCACGCGCGCTCCACGTACAGCCCGAAGGTGGCGGGCAACGTCAGCATTCGCAGCGCGTCCGCCGTCGAGGCGCAGTCGACGACGATGCGGTCCCATCGTCCGGACGCCGCGAGCTCGCCGACCGCGTGCAGACCGAGCACCTCCTGGATGCCCGGCAGCGCCGAGAGTTCTTCGGGCGCAATGCTGCTCAGCTCGGAGTCGGGGAACCGTCGATCCAGCGCATCGACCGCGTCGCGCCACCGGTCCTCGAGCAGCGCCAGGGTGTCCAATGCCAGCGCGTCGAGGAAGCCGCCGCCGGCCGCGGCGTCCCCGGTATCGAGGTCGGCGAGCACCCGAACCGGATCCTCGCGACCGCTCGGCGGTACCGGGACACCGAGCACGTCGCCCAGCGAATGCGCCTGATCGGTGGACACCACCAGCACCCGGCCGCCCTCGCTCGCGTCACCGACCGCGGTGGCACATGCCAGGGTGGATTTTCCTACCCCGCCCTTCCCGACGAAGAGACTGATCCGGGCGGGCTCAGCAGACTCACTCAGCCTCGACTCGTTTCTTCAGATCCTTTAAAGCGGTGTCGGTCAGCCTGCGCTCGGCCTTGCGTTTGAGCATGCCGATCATCGGCAGAGCCAGATCCACCGAGAGCTCGTAGGTGACGTCGGTGCCAGATCCCTTGGGCGCCAAGCGATATGAGCCTTCAAGGGAGCGCAGTAGCGAACTGGAGACCAGGGTCCAGCTCAGCGACTTGCGGTCAGCGGGCCACTGGTAGGACATGACCATGGTGTCCTTGATGATGCCCGCGTCCATGACGAACCGCACCACCTTCGGGTAGCCGTCGGTGCCTCTTTCCTGCACCTCGGCTTCCTTGTACTCCGAGATCCATTCCGGGTAGGAATCGATGTCGGCGATCACCTCGAGCACCTTGCCCGGGTCGGCGTCGATGTGAATGGTTTGCGTCGTCTTCTCCGCCACCTGGCTGCTGCCCTCTCTGCCGCAAGCGGTCCGAAACGGTACTCCCCGTGCGAAACGTTGACCGCAGTTAAACTACCGGAGAACCGACCGCGCGTGACCGTTCCAGCGTCGTCTTGATCTCAAAGGCCATTTTCTTACCCGCCACCCGACGGCGGTGCGTCATTTTCGGCAAGTTCAGCTTGGCCAGCTGCCAAGCGGCGACACCGGTCGGCTCGGCGTGCAGGAAGTAATGCAGCACGACCCCATCCAGCGACGGTTCCAGCCAGATCTCCATTGTGCCGGTCAGCGCGCCCGTCACCGTCCAGCGGATGCCCTTTTCCGCGCGATCCTCCACGACCTGCAGCCGCAGATCGGGCCACCACCGACGCCAGTTCGACCGATCGGCTACCGCGGCACCTACCCGCGCACCGTCGGCCGCGACGAACGTCTGATCGGCGATCTGGATGCTGTGCATCGCCACAGCTTCACACACCCGTCCCGGACGCCCGGCAACGACCTCGGGGCAATCGTGCGGCAATGGTGGTGCCACCCCACCCGACCGCCGCCGTGCTGGGCGAACACTCGGATTAGGCTGGGCGACAGCAAGCCGGCCCCCGGCAACGTCACCAGGTCAAATGAGGTCATCAAGTGCGTGAGTACAGCGTCCCCGCCCGCTTCTCCGTCGGCGAGCGCGACAATGTCGCGGCCATGGTCTTCGAGCATGAGCGCGACGACCCCAGCTTTGTCATCTACCAACGCCAGATCGACGGGGTCTGGACCGACGTCACGTGCGCCGAGGCCGCCCATCAGATTCGTTCTGCGGCATTGGGTTTGATCTCGCTTGGGGTGCAGGCTGGTGACCGGGTATCGATCTTTTCCGCCACCTGCTACGAGTGGGCGATCCTCGACCTGGCGATCTTGGCGGTGGGGGCCGTGACGGTGCCGATTTACGAGACGTCGTCGGCCGAGCAGGTGCGCTGGGTGCTGCAGAATTCCGAGGCGGTGCTGGCGTTCGCCGAAACCGACGAACACGCCGCGATCGTCACCGAGCTGACCGGCGAGCTTCCGGCGCTGCGCCGGGTGCTGCACATCAACGGTTCCGGTCCCAAGGCGCTCGACCAGCTCGTCGAGGCCGGGGCATCGGTCGACCCGGCCGAGCTGACGGCCCGGCTCGCCGGGTTGCGGGCCCAGGACCCGGCGACGCTCATCTACACCTCGGGCACCACGGGACGGCCCAAAGGCTGCCAGCTCACCCATTCCAACCTGCTGCATGAGATCCGGGGCACGCAGGAGTGCCTGCCGACGTTGCTGCAGGAGGGCCAGCGGCTGCTGGTTTTCCTGCCGCTCGCCCACGTGCTGGCCAGGGCGCTGACGCTGTCGGCGTTCGCCAGCAAGCTCACCGTCGGATTCACCAGCGACATCAAGAACCTGCTGCCGCTGTTCAGCGTGTTCAAACCGACCGTGGTGGTCTCGGTTCCCCGGGTGTTCGAGAAGGTCTACAACACCGCTGAGCAGAACGCCGTCAACGACGGCAAGGGCTGGATCTTCAAGCGTGCGGCGCAGACCGCGGTCGACTGGAGCCAGGCCTTCGACGACGGCCGGCCGGGGCCGCTGCTGCGCGCCAAGCACGCCGTGTTCGACCGGCTGGTCTATCACAAACTGCGCGCCGCGCTGGGCGGCGACTGCCACGCCGCCGTCTCCGGTGGCGCGCCGCTGGGGGCGCGCCTGGGCCACTTCTACCGCGGCGTGGGCCTGACTGTCTACGAGGGCTACGGCCTGACCGAGACCAGCGCGGCCATCACGGTCAACCAGATCGACGGGCTCAAGATCGGAACCGTCGGAAAGCTGGTGCCCGGCAACAGCCTGCGCATCGCCGAGGACAAGGAACTGTTGGTCCGCGGCGGCGTGGTGTTCAGCGGCTACTGGCGCAACGAGCAGGCCACCGAGGAGGCGTTCAGCAACGGCTGGTTCAAGACCGGCGATCTCGGCGCGGTCGACGACGACGGCTTCTTGACGATCACCGGCCGCAAGAAGGAAATCATCGTCACCGCGGGCGGCAAGAACGTCGCCCCCGCGGTGCTCGAGGACCAGCTGCGGGCGCACCCGCTGATCAGCCAGGCGATGGTCGTCGGGGATGCCAAGCCGTTCATCGGCGCCCTGATCACCATCGACCCCGAGGCGTTCGACGGCTGGAAGCAGCGCAACAGCAAGGCGGACGGCGCCTCGGTGGGCGACCTGACCACCGATCCCGATCTGATCGCCGAGGTGGACGCGGCCGTGAAGAAGGCCAACCTGTCGGTGTCACATGCCGAGTCGATCCGCAAATTCCGGATCCTGCCGGTCGATTTCACCGAGGACACCGGCGAACTGACGCCGACGATGAAGGTCAAGCGCAACGTGGTGGCCGAGAAGTTCGCCTCCGACATCGAGGCGATCTACGACAAGGACTAGCGGCCCAGGATTTACCGAAGCACTAGCCGCGCAGCAGGTCGGCCAGCCGAGCCGCCAGCGTGTCCCAGCGCCACTGCGACATCACCCATTCGCGACCGGCGGCGCCCATCGCGGCGGCGCGGTCGCGATCGGTCAGCAACTCGGTGACGGCGTCGGCCACCTTGTCCACCGAACGGCCGTCGACCACTAACCCAGTCTTGTTGTGCTGCACTGCTTCTGGGGCTCCACCCGATTGCCCGGCAATGACCGGTACGCCGGTGGCCGAAGCCTCCAGAAAGACGATGCCCAAGCCCTCGACGTCCATGCCCGCGCCGCGGGTGCGGCACGGCATCGCGAACACGTCGGCCAGCGCGTGGTGGGCGGCCAGTTCGGCGGCCGGCACGCCGCCGGTGAAGGTCACGTGGTCGGCCACCCCGCACTCGCGGGCCAGCTTCTGCAACTCCTGCAGGTATGGGCCACCGCCGACGATCACCAGGGCCGCTCCGTCGACGCGTCGCCGGATCGACGACAGCGCCCTGATCAACACGTCCTGGCCTTTGCGCGGGACCAGCCGCGACAGGCACACCAAGGTGGGCCGCTCGCCCAGCCGGTAGCGGCTGCGCAGCTCGGCGCGGGCGGCCGGGTCGGGCCGGAACCGGTCGGTGTCCACGCCCGACGGCAGGTACTCCAGCGACGCCGCGGGGCCGAAGGCCGTCGCGAACCGGGACCGGGTGTAGCGGCTGACGAAGGTCACGACGTCGGTGCCGTCACCGATGCGGCGCAACACCGATCGGGCCACCGGAAGCATCGACCAGCCCACTTCGTGGCCGTGCGTGCTGGCCACCACCCGGGTAGCACCCGCCTGCCGGGCGCGCGGGGCCAGCAGGGCCAGCGGCGCGGCCGCACCGAACCACACGGTCTCGATGCCGTGCTCGGCGATCAGCCGGCGCATGCGCGCATCGACGGCCGGGCCGGGCAGCATCAGGGTGCCCGGGTGGCGCACGACTCGATAACCCGCGGCCGCGGCCGTCTCGTCGAACGCGTCGGCGCCCTTCCATTGCGGCGCATACACCGTCACCGAATGCGAGCCGGCATCCACAATCCGGCCGACGAACTCCCCCAGGTAGGACTGGATGCCGCCGCGTCGGGGCGGAAAGTCGTTGGTTACCAGCAGGACCCGACTCACCTGCGACAGGCTATAGGACCAGCCAATGCTTCCAGCGGGCGAGCAGTGCGGCCGGGTCGGTGCCGAGGACGTCGCGCACGGCGCCGGGCACGTCCGCATGCCCGGCCCCGCACGCGGCCAGGTAGAACGCCCGCAGCTTCGCGGCCCCGTAGGTATCGGCGACGAAGCGGGCGAACCACCATGCGCGGTCATACCCCGACGAACGCTGCGGGCCGGGGGTATCCAGATCGGCGTCCGACGGCAGGGCCACGACGGCCTCGGCCGCCTCGGCGGGCACCGGGCCGGGTGGCCGTGCGACGAAATCGGCGACCCCTTCGGTCAGCCACCTGGGCGCGTCCAGGGCGGTGTCGATGCGCGCCGCGTAGTGAAAAAGCTCGTGGGTCAACACTATTCGCAGTGCGGGTTCGGTCATGTTGGCCGCGCCCGGCGCGAATACGATCCGCTGGCCGACCGCAGCCCGGTGCGCGGGATCGACGCGGTCGACGACCGTCACCGCCGCGATGTCGGCCCATTGTGCGGCCGGGCCGCCGCCGGCGGCGGCGCGAAACTCGTCGTCGGAGCCGGTGGCGACCACCGAGATGTCGCGCGGCCAATCGATCCCCCAAAAGGTCTCGACGGCGTCGACCGCCGCGCCGATGTTCGACGCGATGCGCGACAGCAGACGATCGGTGGCCGGACCGCCGCCGCCGAGCAAACGGACCGCCCGGTCGCGGACCACCATCGGCGCGGACGCGGCCGGCGGTGTGGGTCGTTGCGGGGCGTCGGGCGCCGGGTGGACTGCCGACTGGGATGCCGCGGCTGCGACGAACTCACCAGCAAAGACACAGGCCAGCAGGATTTTCAAGCCTCGCCGGCGGCTGGGCCGGCCCCGGCGCTCAGTAGCGGCGGGCGTCGTGGACCGGGCCAGCGGAATTCATCGGCACCACCCGCACGGGCTGGCCGTAGGTGGAGGAATGGATCACCATGCCGTCGCCGACGTAGAGGCCGCTGTGTGACGCGTCGTTATAGAAGGTCACCACATCGCCGGGCTGCAGATCCGACAGCGCCACCGGCTGACCGCCTTGGGCCTGCGCCTGGCTGGAGTGCGGCAGCGAGATGCCGGCCTGCTGGAAGGCCCACATCACCAGTCCCGAGCAGTCGAACCCGCCGGGCGCCGCACCACCCCACACATAGGGCGAGCCGACCTGCGTCAGCGCCGCCTGCACAACCGTCGCGCGGTCACCGCCGCCGACGCCGCCGCCGGGCTGTGGTCCGAACAGTCCGCCGGGGGGTGGAGCCTCGCCCGGCGCAGGGCCGCCGGGCTGCGGCGCACCGGGCGGCAATGCGTCCGGTGCCGGCGCGCCGGGCGCCGGAGCAGCCGCGGGGACGGGCCCGGGGTCGGCGAGCGCGGTCTTCTGGCCTGGCGACAGGGACATGTACTGCGATTTGACGACGGCGATCTGCACCTGCAGCTGGCTCTGCTTGGACTGCAGGCTGGCCCGTACCGCGGCCGCCTGCTCGGCCGCGCTCTTGGCGTCGGCGGCGGACTTCGCGGATGCCTGCTCGGCCTTGGCGGCCTGCTCGCCGGCCATCCGGAAACCCGCCATCTGCTCGCGCATTTGAGTCGCCATCAGCCGCTGCACGGCCATCTTGTCGATCAGCCCCTGCGGCGATCCCGCGGTCAGCATGGCCTCCATGCCGTCGACGCGGCCACCCATGTAGGTCGCGGCGGCGAGCTTGTTGACGGCGGTCTGGAAGGTCGCCAGCTTGGCCTTGGCCCCGTCGACCGCGGCCTGGTCGTCGGCGTGCTTCTTCTCCGCCGCCCGCTGCGCGCCCAACTTCGCGTTCAGGTCGAGCTGGGCGCTGTGCATCGCCTCGGTGGTCCGCTCAGCCTGACGCGATAGCTCATTGAGCTTCGCCATCGCGTCGTCCGCAGGATCGGCCGCCGCGCTCGCGGCAAGGGCGCCCGCAAAAACCGTCGAGCCCGCCAGTATCCCGACCACCAAACGTGTGAGGGCACGCGCAATCGGATACTCAGAGCCGAAACTCAAGATTTGCTTCCTTAAACGGCCATCGACGCATCGCGGTCGAGCTGGTTTAGGTCTCAAACAGGTTACGAAACGATATAGGTGTTTGTCTAAACCAGATCGTTAAGAAATTAGAAAGAATTCTGTCAATTCTTTGTGAACGACAACCGGTGTGCGGCTACCATCCAGGAGTTTTGGCGCACAGGGCAATTACGCCACCCCGGAGCCGCGATCGCGGTGGATCGGGACCAGCCGCAACCGAGGCGCCAGCCCGACTTCGGCGAGCACGTCCAGCGCGGCGCGTTCATCCTCCAACAAAGTTTCCGGTATCCCGAGTAGCACGCTGACCACACAATCGCGGCAGCCCGGACCGCGCACCGCGCAGTCGTCGCAGTCGATCACCATCGGTTCGCCGTGCGCGGACGTCGCAATGCGGGTGTGGTCGGGGCCGCTGCTGTGTGCCATCGGATCGGTCCTCTCGCTTGCGCTCCGGTCGGGCTGTCCACACGCTAACCGCGGACACCGACAACTTTCGGCGCCCGACTCCCCCGACTCCGCCCGGCGTGGGAACACGGCCGGTGTCGGTGCGGGTGCTTAACGTCACGCACATGGGTGTGACTGGTGGGACTCAGCTGAGTTTCGCCGGCCCGGACTGGACGCCCACCGACGAAATCCCGTTGCGTGAAACCACCTTTGTCGTGGTGGATCTGGAGACCACCGGCGGGCGCACTCGGGGCAGCGATGGAACACCGCCCGACGCGATCACCGAAATCGGGGCGGTGAAGGTCCGCGGCGGCGTCGTGCTCGGCGAGTTCGCCACCCTGGTCGACCCCCAGCGCAGCATCCCGCCCCAGATCGTGCGGCTCACCGGGATCACCACGGCGATGGTGTGCGACGCCCCGACCATCGACGCCGTGCTGCCGATGTTTCTGGAGTTCGCCGGCGGCTCGGTGTTGGTCGCCCACAACGCCGGGTTCGATGTCGGATTCCTGCGGGCCGCCGCGCAGCGCTGCGAAATCCCTTGGCCCCGACCGCAAGTGCTGTGCACGGTCCGGCTGGCCCGTCGGGTGTTGAGCCGCGAGGAGGCCCCTAGTGTGCGGCTGGCCGCGCTGGCGCGGCTGTTCGCCGTCGCCGCACAGCCCACGCACCGGGCCCTCGACGACGCCCGCGCGACCGTCGACGTGTTGCATGCCCTGATCGAGCGGGTGGGCAATCAGGGTGTGCACACCTTTGCCGACCTGCGCTCGTATCTGCCCGACGTGACCCCGGCCCAGCGTCGCAAAAAGGTGCTCGCCGATCCCCTGCCGCACCGCCCCGGGGTCTACCTGTTTCGCGGGCCGGCCGGCGAGGTGCTCTACGTTGGGACGGCCGTCGACCTGCGCCGCCGGGTGAGCCAGTACTTCACCGGGGCCGATCCCCGCGGCCGGATGAAGGAGATGGTCTCGCTCGCCACGGCGGTCGACCACGTCGAGTGCGCGCACCCGCTCGAGGCCGGCGTGCGCGAACTGCGGATGCTGGCCGCGCACGCCCCGCCCTACAACCGCCGCTCGCGGTTCCCGCACCGGTGGTGGTGGGTGACGCTGACGGACGAGGCGTTTCCGCGCTTGTCGGTGGTGCGCTCGCCGCGCCACGACCGCGCCGTCGGCCCGTTTCGGTCTCGCGCCGATGCCGCCGAAACCGCCGGCCTGCTCGCGCGGTTCAGCGGAATCCGAACCTGCACCGCACGGCTCGCGCGCGGTGCGCGCCATGGGCCGGCCTGTCCCGAGGCCGAGGTGTCGCCCTGTCCCGCCGCCCGCGACGTCACGGCCACTCAATACGCGGCGGCCGTGGCCCGCGCCGCCGCCCTGATCGACGGCCTGGACAACGGCGCGCTGAACGACGCGGTGCGTCAGGTCAGTGTGCTCGCCGAGCGTCGCCACTACGAGAGCGCCGCACGATTGCGCGACCGCACCGCCACCGCCGTCGAAACCCTGTGGCGCGGGCAGCGGCTGCGGGCCCTCGCCGCGGTGGGCGAGCTGATCGCCGCCGCACCGGACGGCAACGGCGGCTACCACCTGGCCGTCATCCGCTGCGGCCAGCTCGCCGCGGCGGGCAACGCCAGACGAGGGGTGCCGCCGATGCCGGTCGTCGACGCCATCGCGGCTGGCGCGCAATCGATCCTGCGCGCCCAGGCCCCGCTGGGCGGCGCGCTGGTCGAGGAGACCGCCCTGATCGCGCGCTGGCTGGCGAACCCGGGCGTGCGCGTCGTGCGGGTGGCCGGCGACGACGGCTGGGCCTCGCCGCTGCGGTCGGCCGGACCCTGGGCGGCCTGGGCGGCCGCGGCGCGCTCGGCGCGGCTGGCATGCGAGCAGGCCCTCCGGGATTGGGACTCAGAGCTGCTCGCCGAACCGCACCCAACGCGCGAGCAGCTGTTCGGCCGCGCCGGTGTCGATGGCGGCGCGGGCGCGGGACAACCCGTCCTCCCACGCCGGCAACCATTCGGCGCGGCTGGATAGCCCGGCATGGGCGACGATGGCGCCGGCGGCGTTGAGGACGACGGCATCCCGGACCGGTCCCGCGGCGCCGGCCAGCACCGCGCGCGCCTCCGCCGCGTTGGCTTGCGCGTCGCCGCCCAGCAGCTCACCGAGTTCGGCGCGGGCGAACCCGAATCCGGCGGGATCGAAGGTCAGCCGGTCCACCGTGCCCGCCTGCACTCGCCAGATGGTGCTCGTGGTGGTCGTCGTCAGCTCATCGAGCCCGTCGTCGCCATGCACCACCAGCACACTGGAGCGCCGCGCGGCGAACACCCCGGCCATCACCTCGGCCAGCTCGGCGAACGCGCAGCCGATCAACCCGGCCCGCGGCCACGCCGGATTGGTAAGGGGCCCAAGGAGATTGAACACCGTGGGCACTCCGATCTCGCGGCGCACCGCGGACGCGTGCCGGTACGACGGATGGAACACCGGCGCAAAGCAGAACCCGATCCCGACTTCGGCGAGACTGCGCGCGACCTGCTCGGGCCCGAGGTCGATGCGCACCCCGAGCGCCTCCAGCGTGTCGGCGCCGCCCGAGAGCGACGATGCCGCGCGGTTGCCGTGCTTGACCACCGGCACGCCCGCGGCCGCGACCACGATCGCCGCCATGGTGGACAGGTTGACGGTGTTGACCCCGTCCCCGCCGGTGCCGACGATGTCGACAGTGTCGTCGCGGATCGCGTCGGCGGGCATCCGCAGCGCGTGGCTCAGCATGACGTCGGCCAGCTCGCTGACCTCCGCCGAGGTCGGGCCCTTCATCTTCATCGCCACCGCGAACGCGGCGATCTGGGCCGGCGCCGCGTTTCCCGTCATGATTTGGTCCATCGCCCAGGCGGCCTGACCCCGGGTGAGCTCCCGCCCGTCCGTCAGGCGAGCCAAGACCTGCGGCCATGACGACGCCGAGCCGGCGGGGCCCGGTGCGGACCCCCCGGGAGGCGAAGTCTCGGATGACAGAGCCACGCGCTGATGGTCCCACGAGTACCAACCGCCCCCCAACCGCCGCCGGAGGCAGGCCGAGAGTGCCACCGGCACGACGCGCGAAACGCCAATTTCAGACCCGGGTAGAGTTCGACAACTACAAAGCGTCATACTTGCGGATGTGACCAGCGCTGTGGGGACCTCGGGTACTGCGATCACGTCACGGGTGCATTCGCTCAATCGCCCAAACATGGTCAGTGTCGGCACCATAGTGTGGCTTTCCAGCGAGCTGATGTTCTTTGCTGGACTGTTCGCGTTCTACTTCACGGCCCGCGCGCAGGCCGGTGGGAACTGGCCGCCGCCACCGACAGAGCTGAATCTGTACCAGGCCGTCCCCGTGACGCTGGTGCTGATCGCCTCGTCTTTCACCTGCCAGATGGGGGTTTTCGCGGCCGAACGCGGCGACGTTTTCGGGCTGCGCCGGTGGTACGTGATCACGTTCCTGATGGGCTTGTTCTTCATCCTGGGTCAGGCCTACGAGTACTACCACCTGACCACGCACGGCACGACGATCCCTAGCAGCGCCTACGGCAGCGTGTTCTACCTGGCCACCGGCTTCCACGGGTTGCACGTCACCGGCGGGCTGATCGCATTCATCTTCCTGCTGGCGCGCACCGCGATGACCAAGTTCACCCCGGCGCAGGCGACCGCCAGCATCGTCGTCTCCTACTACTGGCATTTCGTGGACATCGTGTGGATCGCGCTGTTCACCGTGATCTATTTCATCCGATGAAGGCCGGCGCTTTCGCAGGGGCTTTGAAAGAGGAATGAACAGGAGTGCTCGGTTGAAGCGACTGAGGTCTATCCGATCCGGTGGCAGCAAGCCCCGGGGTCCGCGGAGTGATCGCGCGCGGCGGCGGTTGCGCCGCCGATTGTCGGGCGGCCTGCTGCTGCTGATCGCGCTTACCGTGGCCGGCGGGCTGGCCGCGGTGCTGACCCCCCGGCCGCAGGTGGCCGTTGCCGATGAGTCGTCCTCTGCGCTATTGCGCACCGGCAAACAGCTTTTCGACACTTCCTGTGTGTCCTGCCACGGCGCTAACCTGCAGGGCGTGCCCGACCACGGGCCAAGCCTGATCGGGGTCGGCGAGGCGGCCGTCTACTTCCAGGTGTCGACCGGCCGGATGCCCGCCATGCGCGGTGAGGCCCAGGCCCCGCGCAAAGACCCGGTCTTCGACGAGGCGCAGATCGACGCCATCGGCGCCTACGTGCAGGCCAACGGCGGCGGCCCGACCGTGACCCGCAACCCCGACGGCAGCGTCTCGATGCGGTCGCTGCGCGGGAACGACCTGGGCCGCGGCGGCGACCTCTTCCGGCTCAACTGCGCGTCGTGCCACAACTTCACCGGGAAGGGCGGGGCGCTGTCATCCGGCAAGTTCGCGCCCGACCTCGGGCCCGCCAATGAGCAGCAGATCCTCGACGCGATGCTGACCGGCCCGCAGAACATGCCGAAATTCTCCGACCGCCAGCTTTCCTTCGAGGCCAAGCGAGACATCATCGGCTACGTGCGGACGGTCGCCGAAGAGCGGCAGCCGGGCGGCTACGGCCTCGGTGGCTTCGGACCCGCGCCCGAGGGCATGGCGATGTGGATCATCGGGATGGTCGCCGCCATCGGGCTGGCACTGTGGATTGGGGCGCGATCATGAGCGACGGCTCGAACATCCCCACCGGCTCCGACACCGACAGGGGCGCCGGGCCGGCCCAGGAGCCCAATGAGGCTGCGCTGGCCGAGATGTCGAATGACGAACTGGTCGCGCTGGGCGGCAAGATCGACGGCGTCGAGACCGTCTACAAGGAGCCCCGCTGGCCGGCCACAGAGACCAAGGCCGAGAAGCGCGCCGAGCGGGGTGTGGCCCTGTGGCTGTTGCTCGGCGGTTTCTTCGGGCTGGCGCTGCTGCTGATCTTCCTGTTCTGGCCATGGGAATACAAGCCGAGGGAAGCCGCGGGCAGCTTGTGGTACTCGCTGACCACACCGCTGTACGGCCTGACCTTCGGGCTGTCCATCCTGGCGATCGCCGTCGGAGCGCTGCTGTTCCAGAAAAGGTTTATCCCAGAAGAGATTTCGATCCAGGAACGCCACGACGGCGCCTCCCGCGAAATCGACCGCAAGACGGTGGTGGCGAACCTCACCGACGCCTATCAGGGTTCGACGATCGGGCGCCGCAAGCTCGTGGGGCTGTCGCTGGGCTTGGGCCTGGGCGCATTCGGCCTTGGCACCCTGGTGGCGTTCGCGGGCGGCCTGATCAAAAACCCGTGGAAACCGGTGGTGCCCACCGCGGATGGCAAGAAGGCCGTGCTGTGGACGTCCGGCTGGACGCCGCGCTACCACGGCGAGACCATCTATCTCGCGCGAGCCACCGGTTCGACCGACAGCGCGCCGTTCGTCAAAATGCGCCCGGAAGACATGGACGCGGGCGCAATGGAGACGGTGTTCCCGTGGCGGGAGTCCGACGGCGACGGCACCACCGCGGAATCACACGAAAAGCTCACCGCGATCAAGCTGGGTGTGCGAAATCCGGTGATGCTCATCCGGATCCGGCCCACCGACATGTCCCGCGTGGTCAAGCGGCAGGGCCAGGAAAGCTTCAACTTCGGCGAGTTCTTCGCATTCACCAAGGTGTGCTCGCATCTGGGTTGCCCGTCGTCGCTGTACGAGCAGCAGTCCTACCGGATCTTGTGCCCGTGTCACCAATCGCAGTTCGACGCACTGCATTTCGCCAAGCCGATCTTCGGCCCGGCGGCGCGTGCGTTGGCGCAACTGCCGATCACCATCGACACCAACGGGTATCTGGTCGCCAACGGCGACTTCATCGAGCCCGTCGGACCGGCATTTTGGGAGAGGACGACGACATGAGTCCCAAACTGAGTCCACCGAAGATCGGCGATGTCCTGGCCAAACAGGGCGAGGACATCGACACCCGCTATCACCCGTCGGCGGCCGTGCGCAGACAGCTCAACAAGGTCTTCCCGACGCACTGGTCGTTCCTGCTCGGCGAGATCGCGCTCTACAGCTTCATCGTGCTGCTGCTGACCGGTGTGTATCTGACGTTGTTCTTCGACCCGTCCATGACCGAGGTCACGTACAACGGTGTCTACCAACCACTTCGCGGTGTCGAGATGTCGCGCGCTTACGAAACGGCGTTGAACATCTCGTTCGAAGTCCGGGGTGGCCTGTTCGTCCGACAGGTCCACCACTGGGCCGCGTTGATGTTCTCCGCGGCGATCATGGTGCACCTGGCCCGCATCTTCTTCACCGGAGCGTTCCGCCGGCCGCGCGAGGCCAACTGGGTCATCGGCTCGCTGCTGCTGATCCTGTCCATGTTCGAGGGCTACTTCGGTTACTCGCTGCCCGACGACCTGCTGTCGGGCATCGGGCTGCGGGCCGCGCTCTCGTCGATCACCCTGGGCATGCCGGTGATCGGAACCTGGCTGCACTGGGCGCTTTTCGGCGGCGACTTCCCGGGTGACATCCTGATCCCGCGCCTCTATGCGATCCACATCCTGCTGATACCGGGAATCATCCTGGCGCTCATCGGATTACATCTGGGATTGGTGTGGTTCCAGAAGCACACCCAGTTCCCCGGCCCGGGCCGCACCGAGCACAATGTCGTCGGCGTGCGCGTGATGCCGGTGTTCGCCGTCAAGTCCGGCGCGTTTTTCGCCGCCATCGTCGGTGTGCTGGGCCTGATGGGTGGGCTGCTGCAGATCAACCCGATCTGGAACCTGGGTCCCTACAAGCCATCTCAGGTGTCGGCCGGTTCACAGCCCGACTTCTACATGATGTGGACCGAGGGCCTGGCCCGCATCTGGCCGCCGTGGGAGTTCTACTTCTGGCACCACACCATCCCCGCCCCGGTCTGGGTGGCGCTCATCATGGGCCTGGTTTTCGTCCTGCTGACCATCTATCCGTTCCTGGAAAAGCGATTCACCGGTGACTACGCGCACCACAACCTGCTGCAGCGACCGCGGGACGTCCCGGTGCGCACGGCGATCGGTGCGATGGCGATCTCCTTCTACATGGTGCTGACCCTGGCCGCGATGAACGACATCATCGCGTTCAAGTTCCACATCTCGCTGAATGCGACGACGTGGATCGGGCGCATCGGGATGGTGATCCTGCCGCCGTTCATCTTCTTCATCACCTACCGCTGGTGCATCGGGCTGCAGCGCAGCGACCGCGCGGTGCTCGAGCACGGCGTCGAGACCGGCATCATCAAGCGGCTGCCGCACGGCGCCTACATCGAGCTGCATCAGCCGCTCGGCCCGGTCGACGCACACGGCCACCCGATACCGCTGGAGTACCAGGGCGCGCCCGTGCCCAACAAGATGAACCGGCTGGGCTCGGGCGGAACGCCGGGTCACGGCAGCTTCTTGTTCGCCGATCCGCCGTCCGAGGACGCGGCGCTACGCGAGGCGACCCACGCTGCCGAACAACGCGCCCTGACCGCGCTGCGGGAGCACCAGGACAGCATCGTCGGTTCCAACGGCGAGCACGGCGAGCACTAGCCGGGCGCCGCGGTGTGCGCGGGTGGCGCCCTGCGCGCACACTCAACGCCGTCATCGCACACTGGCCGATTGACGGGCGGCTAAGCCCGGCAGCCGCTAAGGCGATCAGCGCTCGGCGGCGAGGCCGCGCAGTTGCCTCACATAGAACCACTCGACCGCCGGCATCGCCGCGGTGACGAGCCCGGCCAGCACGTAGCCGGCCCATGACGCGCCGTCGTGACCGACTGCCATCAGGTACGTCGCGGCCGCGACCGCGATCAGCGCGGCACCCATCGTGCCCGCCAGGATCACCGTGCCGCGCAACCAGACCCGGTCCACCGCCGCGCCGGACCACTCGGCCGCCGGCTCCGCGGACTGCACGGTGTGCGCGCGTGCGCGTTCCGTCGCGGTGCGTGCGCCGGGCCCGCCCGGCCGCAGCGCGGTTCTCCCCAACGCGCGCGCCGGGGCGGTCGCCGACCGGACGGCCGGATCGGCCTGAGCCATGCGCCGAGCCCGCACCAGCACCGGGATCGCGCCGGCGATGATCAGCGCGGAAACGACGATCACGGCATACAACACCCACGTGGTGTGCGAGCCGCCCCCGGCCGTTCGGTGAAAGCCGCGGCCGAGATCGGACAGCGCGACGGCGGCGGCCACGCTGACGCCCAGCAACACCAGCCAGATCGCCGCGCACGCCCCGATCACGATGCGGTCGATGACCTCCGGCGGGATGGTGTCCGATCCGCGCCGGTAGGCGGAGTATCTGCTGACCATCAGCAGCTCGTCTGCGGTGAGTCGTTGTTGTTCGACGACAGCACCGCCCCGTCGCTGGTGGTGATCGAGCAATTGAGCCTGCTGAGCCGGAACAGACTGGACGCCTGCACCGATCCGACGTCCGACGTCGAGATCGGTGTCACCGTCATCGACCACGGGATGTACACATTGTGCTGGGTGCGAGACCGTCCGGAGGCGTCGACGTAGGTCACCGAAATGATGTCGCCCGGCGCTTTCGTGCCGGTCACCGAGTAGGTGACTTGCCGCGGCCCGGGCGGTGGCGGCGGAGGCGGCGGGGGCGCTGCCGCCGTTGGGCTGGGCG
>NZ_MBET01000006.1:0-773 GCF_001954215.1 Mycobacterium sp. IS-2888 | reverse complement strand
TAACGCGTCGCCAGATGCTGCGCCAGCGCCGAACCCGCCATCCCGGTGCCCCCGGTGACCACCACACTGCCCCCGGCAAGCCCACGGTCGCCGATGGTAAGCACCACTTTGCCGATGTGGCGCGCCTGGCTGATCAAGCGATACGCCGCCGGGGCGCATCGCACGTCAAAGGTCTTGACCGGCAACGGCTTCAACGTGCCCGCCGCGAAGAGCGTCATCAGCTCGGCCAGCATCGTCGCTGTGTGGTCCGGGCCGGCCTCGATCAGATCGAACGCCCGATAGTGCACGCCCTGGTGCTGGGCCGCTACGAGTTGGGGGTCGCGCGGGTCGGTCTTGCCCATCTCGATGAAATGTCCACCGCCGACCATCAGGCGCAGCGACGCGTCGATGAACTCACCGGCCAGCGAGTTGAGCACCACATCCACCCCGGCGCCGCCGGTGGTAGCAAGAAACTTGCGCTCGAAGTCCAGCGTTCGTGAATCCCCGATGTGGTCGTCGTCAAACCCCATCGCCCGCAACGTGTCCCACTTGCCGCGGCTGGCGGTGACGAAAACCTCCGCACCCCAATGGCGCAACAGCTGCACCGCCGCCATGCCGACCCCACCGGTGGCCGCATGCACCAGCACCTTCTGCCCGGCCTTCACACCGGCCAGCACCGACAAGCCGTACAGCGCGGTCAAAAACACCACCGGCACACTCGCGGCCTGTGCCAGCGACCACCCCGGTGGCACCGCCGTCACCAGCCGCGCGTCGACCACGGCCTCGGAGCCGAC
>NZ_MBET01000005.1:0-749 GCF_001954215.1 Mycobacterium sp. IS-2888 | reverse complement strand
GGGTCGGCACCAAGACCGGCAGCATCGAGATGGACGGCCAGCGGGTGAATGTGCCCGTCTCCACGGACCAGATGAAGAAGATCGCGCAGCTTTCCGGTGGGCAGTCCTACACCGCCACCAATCTCGAGCAGCTCAACAAGGACTACGACGCCATCGAGAACGAGATCGGGTATCGCACGGTGCCCGGACCGGGCAGTGCGGGCTGGCTGCGCCTCGGGGTCGTCGTCGCGCTGGTGGCGACGGCTCTGGCGCTGCTGATCAACCGAAGACTTCCCACCTGATCGCTCAGGCGGGCAGCCGGCGATTCAGGAACAGGCCCGCCAATACCGCGCCGGCCATCACGAACGCACCGAGCAGCATCCACGCCAGGCTCGCGTCACCCTTCACGGTTTCGTAGCCGATCTGGTGCTGCAGCGTCGTATAGACGTTCTTGAGCGATTCCAGGCTGTCGGCATGGAACGCCTGGCCGTCGGTGATCTCGCAGATTTTCTGCAGCGTCCGATCGTCGACCGGGACGGGAATGCTGGCGCCCTCGAACTCGACGGTGCCGTACGGCGTGCCGAACGAGATGGTCGATATCTGCACGCCCTGGTCCTTGGCGGCCCGCGCGGCGGTGAACGCTCCCTGCGGCGCGTTGGGATCCAACGGCACGTTTTCGGCGCCGTCCGATTCCAGCACGATCCGCGCCGGCGGCGGCCCGTCCCCACCCTGAACGGCCGACGCGCTGATCGCGTGTAGGGCGGTGAAGA
>NZ_MBET01000004.1:0-26273 GCF_001954215.1 Mycobacterium sp. IS-2888 | reverse complement strand
GCGGTTTCGCCGCCGCGATAGGCACGCTGAGCACCAACGGGTCGGCGCCGCTCCTGATGCTCAAGGGCGCCCCCGAGGTGGTGCTGCCGCGGTGCCGGTTCGCCGACCCGGACACCGACCACGAGCACGCGGAGTCGCTGGTGCGCAGCCTTGCCGAGCAGGGCTTGCGCGTGCTGGCGGTGGCGCAACGCGACTGGGAAAACGGCACCACCGACGACGAGGAGACCGACGCCGACGCCGTCGACGCCGCCGCCCAGGACCTGGAGTTGATCGGCTATGTGGGTTTGGCGGACACCGCGCGGGCGTCCTCGCGCCCGCTGATCGAGGAGCTGGTCGCCGCCGACCGCAACGTGGTGCTGATCACCGGCGATCACCCCGTCACGGCACGGGCGATCGCCCGTCAGCTGGGCATGTCCGAGGACGCACGGGTGGTGACGGGTGCCGAGCTCGCCGGCCTCGACGAGGACGCGTGCGCCAAACTCGTCGCCGACGTTCAGGTGTTCGCCCGCGTCAGCCCGGAACAAAAGGTACAGATTGTCGGCGCGCTGCAGCGTTGCGGCCGAGTGACCGCGATGGTCGGCGACGGCGCCAACGACGCGGCCGCGATCCGGATGGCCGACGTGGGCATCGGGGTGAGCGGTCGCGGTTCCTCGGCCGCCCGCGGCGCCGCCGACATCGTCTTGACCGACGACGATCTGGGCGTGCTGCTCGACGCGCTCGTCGAGGGCCGCAGCATGTGGTCCGGCGTTCGTGACGCGGTCACGATCCTGGTCGGCGGCAATGTGGGCGAAGTGCTGTTCACGATCATCGGGACGGCCCTCGGCACCGGCCGGGCGCCGGTGGGGACCCGTCAGCTGCTGTTGGTCAATCTGCTCACCGACATGTTCCCCGCGCTCGCGGTCGCCGTCACCTCGCAATACGTCGAACCCGTCGAAGGCGATTACGACACCGAAGACGAGGCCGACGAGGCGCGGCGTGAACACCAACGCGCGGTGCTGACCGGGCCGACACCCTCCCTGGACGCTCCGCTGATGCGCCAGATCGTTACCCGAGGCGCCGTCACAGCCGCCGGGGCGACGGCCGCCTGGGCCATCGGCCGCTGGACGCCCGGCAGCGAACGCCGCACGGCGACAATGGGATTGACCGCACTGGTGACGACGCAGCTGGCGCAGACCCTGCTCACGCGACGGCACAGCCCCCTCGTCGTGGCGACCGCGCTGGGCAGCGCGGGCGTGCTGGTCGGCATCGTGCAGACCCCGGTCGTGAGCCAGTTCTTCGGATGCACGCCGCTGGGGCCCGTCGCCTGGACGGGCGTGCTGGGTGCCACCGGCGGCGCCACCGCGATCTCGGCGCTGGCGCCCAAGTGGTTGGCCCGAACGGTCGGTCTGGATGACGAGGCCGACGACGAGGGCCAGGCGTGAGCGACCCGGCCCGTTTTCCGCACGACCCGGCTGGCGTCCCCGATGCGGATGGAGCGCGCGCACCGGGACATCTGCTGCGTGCGCTGGAATGGCGCACCGGGCTCGAATACCTGGCGGCCCGCCGCGGCTTGCGGCGGCGCCTCGCCGATTGGCCGCGCGGCGACGGGCATCCCGTGCTGGTGATCCCCGGGTTTCTGGCCGGCCCCCTATCGACAGATCTACTACGAAATGTCTTGCGCCGCTTGGAATACCGGGTTTACGACTGGGGCCTCGGGTACAACGTCGGGTACCGCGCCAGCATGAAGGAGACGCTGCCGGAACGCCTGCGCCACATCCGCGAAAGGTCCGGCGGCCGCCGGGTCAGCATTATCGGCTGGAGCGCCGGCGGAATCTATGCCCGCGAGCTGGCGCGCGCGTTCCCCGATGAGGTCCGATCGGTGATCACCCTGGGCTCTCCGTTCCGCGGTAACCATCGGGCCAGCACCGCCTGGAGAGCATGGCGGCTGCTCAACCGCGGCACCGACGCCACCGACGCGGTGGCGGAATCGGCCCGAAGCCGCCGCGAGCGACCGTTGACCACGCCCACCACCTGTATCTACAGCAAGACAGACGGGATCGTCGCCTGGCAGTGCTGCACCAGCCTCCCCGCGCCGCGCACCGAAAACGTCGAAGTCCACAGCAGCCATCTGGGATACGGCCACAACCTGGAAACCCTGTCCGTCATCGCGGACCGTCTCGCCCAGCCGGAAGACGGCTGGCAACCGTTCCACCGCTGACCATCCGGCGGTGTCAGTGGTGACGTATCCAGACGACGATGAGGACGCCGGCCGCCAGGACCGCCAGGGCCACCGGCACGACGGTGGCGCGTAACCGCACCGCCTCGGGCGCCCGCGCGGTCCCCGGTGGTTCCGGAGTGCTGCGACGCGCGGTATGGACGTCGACCGGCGGCGTTGACCCTGGCGGGTCGCTTGAGTCGGGCGGACTTGGGTTGTCAGGCGCACCCGACTCCCGCGCGGGCACTGCCGGGGTCGGAGGCTGTCGCGGATCGCGTCGACGCCCGCGCCGCCGCACCCAGGCCTCGTCCCCCAACTCGTCGGGAATCAACCACATCAGCAGCCCGAGGTTGACCACCGCCAGCACACCGTGCAGCGCGACATCGGCGGCGTGGAACCCCACCGCCGTCGGCATGTCGCGAGACGTAGCGACCGCGCTGAAAAACAGCAACACCATGTAGGCCACCGCGCTCAGCGCGGTCACCGCTACCGCCGCGCGGCGATGACTGACAGCCGCGATCGCCACCAACCCGAACGCCAGCAGGATCGCGCTGTGCGCCGGAGCCGTCGCCAGGCCGAGAACCGGGACGCCGGTGGGCCCGGCATGTGGATGCAGGGCCGCCGAGACCAGCCCGGCAATGCCGAACGCGCTTACCAGCACGCCCTCGGCCAACAGGAACCAGCGCCCGTTGCGGAACCGCTTCGGGTCCGTGCGGACCCGGCGCAACCCCGACGTCAACCCGGGAACGTGCCCCGCCGTAACCGGCATCGCACACCTCCACGTGCACACAAGAGTCTTGCGATGTCGGCTACCCACAAATGGGCGGCACTAACGCCGGCGTGGCCTCGCTATGTCTCGAGCAACTTGCTTCGGATGACCTTGCCGGCGGGATTGCGTGGAATGCTGCTCACGACCTGGATGTCCCGGGGCTGCTCGAAGCGAGAGACCTTGCCCTTCAAGTACTCCCGCAACCCGGCCTCGTCGATGTCGCGCCGCGCGACGATGAACGCCGCGAGGCGCCGGCCGAACTGCTCGTCGGGGACGCCGACGACCGCGGTCTCGGCGACGTCGGGATGATCGGCCAGCGCGTTTTCCAGTGCGCGCGGATAGACATTCTCACCGCCCGAGACGATCATGTCGTCTTCGCGGCCGACGATGTAGAGCCGGCCCGAGTTGTCGAGGTAGCCCATATCGCCGGTGCTGGTCATCCGGTCGATGATGTCCTTGGCGCCGCCGCCGGTGTAGCCTTCCGCGCCCAGTTCACCGCCGACGAAGATGCGACCGGTGACCCGCGGCCCGACCGGTCTTCCGTTCCGGTCGAAAATCCGCACCGGGCAGCCCGCGACGGGCCGGCCCACCGTTTCCGGGGCGTGTCGCAGTTCGATCGGCGTGGCCAGAGCTCCGATGCCGACCTCGGTGGAACCGTAGCCGTTGTAGAGGATGTCGCCATAGGCATCCATGAACCGACGGGCCAGGCCGGGATCGAGCCGGTCACCGCTGGATATCACTACCCGCAAGGACGACAACGGGTTTCGCGCCCGCACCCGTTGCGGCAGGTCGAGAATGCGCGCCAACATGATCGGGACCACGCTCAACGCATCGGCACGCTGCAGCGAGGCCCGCGCCAGGGTGGCCTCGGCGTCGAAGCGACGATGGGTCAGCACGGTGCCGCCCAGGCTTACCGTCAGCATCAACATGCCGAGCCCCAGGCCGTGAAACATCGGCACCGCGACCGCGATTCGCGATCCGACACGCAGCCCGGTGCGCTCGAGGATTGTCATGCCGACACCGATTCCCGAACTCATCCGCGGTACCCGCGGGACACCCCGCGGCACCCCGGTGGTGCCAGACGTCAGCAGAACGAGCCGGCCCGAGTCGGCGACCTTGGGCCGTGATTCACCACGCGCAGGCTCGACGGTCGCCGGATCGATTACCCTGACGGACTCGCCCGCGCCGCGTACTTGATCGGCAAATTCGTTGTCGCAGAACACCGTTGCGATCTCGTGTGAGCTCAACGCGCCGGCCAGCGCGTTGACGCGAAACTCCGTGTTCACGAGCACCACGTCGGCGCCGACCAGGGCGGCGGCGAAGGCCGAAGCGGCGAAGTTGCGACCATTGCGACACATGATCCCCACCGCCTGGCCGGGCCCGACACCGTCGAGGGCGAGCCCGCGCGCCAGCGATTCGGTGTTCTCCTGGAGCTCGCGGTAGGTGATCGCGCCGTCGTCGTCGATCATCGCGGTGCGGCAAGGCCAGCGGGCCGCCGCGACGGCCAGCAGGGTGTAGAGGTTCGTGCCCCCTCGATAGACCTCGCGGACCAGGCGCGCCACCCCGATCGGCGCGGGCGGGGTCAGCAGTCCGGAAGACAGCAGTGCCCGCGCCGTCGTCGCGACCACACTGTCGGTCATGCACGATCCTTGCCGGTGCTCGCGAAGAACCGGCGGTGCCACAGCCGGGCGGCGCGCTCGGCGGGCCCGGCCAGCAGCACCGAGGCCAGCTCGGCCGGCCAAAGCCAGGGCGGTTCGTTGCTGCGGGGCCGCTCGATGATGGTTTTGGCGATCGCGTCGGCGGCCTCATCGGGAGACAACCCCGGCAGCCTGCCCAGCAACGGCGTGGGCGCGATCATCCGGGTGCGGACCAGCGCGAAGTAGACCGACGTCACGTCCACGCCGTCGGCATGCAGTTCCGGCGCCACGCTGCGCAGCCAGCGATCGAATGCCCCCTTGGACGCTTGGTAGGCGCCCCATTGCGGTCCCGGTACGACGCGCGCGGCGACGCTGGACACGTTCACGATGTGCCCGGCGCCGTTTTCGCGCATGGCCGGTAACAGACCGAGTAGCAACCAGATCGGCCCGAGGTAGTTGATGTCGATCGTGCGCTGGAAGTCGTGCGGCCGGTCGTACTGGTGGTGCAGGGAGCGGCGCAGCGACTTGCCGGCATTGCTCACCACGATGTCGAGCGCCCCATAATCCTCGGTGACCTGTTTGGTGAGCGCGCTGACCGCGGCCTCGTCGGTGAGGTCTGTCGGGTAAGCGACCGCCTTGCCGCCGCCGGCGTTGATCGAGGCCGCGAGGTCGTCGAGCCGTTCCGCGGATCGGGCGACAACCAGCACGGTCGCGCCCGCCGCGGCCAGTCTGCGGGCCGTCGCCTCGCCGATTCCGTAGGAGGCGCCCGTGACCATCACGGTCTTGCCGCACACAGCGGCGCGCAGCTTGTCGGGATCCGATATCCGCGCCGGATTGGCCAGTCGGTCGGTAGCCCTCTTAACGGCCTCTGCTATTACGTTCACCCTCACCGCATTCACCGAAATGGCTGACTAGTCCTGGTGGCGCGCTCGGCCCCACGTTACTCGACTCGCAACTACGGCTACCAGACCGCCTTAGTCGCCGATAAAGCCCTTGGTGCGCATCAGGACATCGGCCAAAAATCCGTCGTGCGGGATTTCGGGCGCCGAGTGGAAGGTCGGGTAATGGCCGCGGTACACGTTGGCCACCGTGGGTTCGGCGAGCAGGTCGTCGATCAGCTCGTCGTCACCCGTGATCGCGGTGACCACCAGCGAATGCCGCAGCGGCGCCACGCCGGCACCGCGTGACCACGGCGATACCCAGACACACGGGAAGGGCAGCTCGACGTTGAGCGTGTTATCGAGCTTTCCCGAGCCGGGCTCGGCGAGTAGATGCACCGCGGGCCGCAGTGCGGCAGCGCCGTCACCGAGGTGGGCAACCACCTGGTCGGCGCCGAGCAGCGGCGTCGTGCCCGCCGCCTTGGCCGCCAGGTAGCCCGCGATGGCCCGCGCCTTGTCGATGGGTTGGGTGGGCAGGACGGCGCATTCGTCGTCGCTGGGCAGCGGCTCGATCGTCGCCAACCGCGCGGCGATCGCCCGGGCCAGCGGGCCGGGGTCGCCCTCGTAGAGCACCGCGGTGGTGTTGACGCACGCCATCCCGCCCAGATTGGCGATCGAGTCGACGGCCAGGTCGATGTGCTCGCGCCAGTCGCGGTCGGCGGTGATCAGGATCTTCGCCCGCCCAGGTCCGTTCACGATGACCGTCGGATCGTTGGCGTATTTGTCCGCCACGTCCCGGCCGCCGTACACCATGGCCAGGTCGGCCGCCCGGACGATCTCGTCCGCGCCGCCGTGGTCGGTGGGCAGATACACCGCGTCTTCGGGGCGAAATCCCGCCTCGCGCAGGGCATTCACCAGCCGGTGTGCGGTCAGCGGCTCACGGCGCGACGGACGCACCGCGACGCGGTAACCCAGCGCGAGCGCTTGCGGCCACAGGCCGTGCACGCCCGGGCCGTTGCCGGCGGCATGAACCGTGAAAACTTCGCCGCGCCGCGCCCACACCGCACCCCCGCCGCGGGCGAGCTCGTCGCGCCAGTCGACGGCGGCGCCGACGGGCCGACTTGGCCGCACCGCATCGAATGCCGAGGCGACCGCGGCGGCCACGCCGCGCGCCCCGGCGCGCGTGACCGCGATCGGCAGCCCCGAAATCCGGCTGGCCAGCCCGACATAGCCCTCGAAGTCCAATCCGGCGATGACGGCGGTGGAAAAGATTTCGGCCGCGGCGGCCAGAGCCGCTTCGCGCCGGGCGAGCGGCAGCGGCCGGACCCGTCGTTGCGCGCTGATGGTGCGCGAAACATAGAGCGGCGGCACAATACTGAGCTCGACGGCCGGCGCACCGGCCGTGGTCGTGACGAGCTCACTGTTGCGGGTTCGGTACTCCCCGCTGGACCCGAGCGCGTCGATTTGCACTAAATCGGCTGTGACACCGGGTGTTTCGCCAGACATCTCAGTAGACACCCTCGATGACCGCCTCGCCCTCGAAAGTCGTGACGGGGCGCACCGCGCTGACCGAATCGCTGATTTCGGCTGCGGGCCCGGGCATCCGGATCGCCATATCGCGTTCGACGTTGTTGGGTATGAACATTCCTTTGCTGACGTGGTTCATCACGACCTGGCCGAGCCGGCCGTACGGCACCCGTTCTCCGGTGTCAGGATCGACCACCCAGAAGACCACGTAGGGCGTGCGCGGATCGAAGGCGAACGAATCGCCGTCGGTGCGGGTAACGGCCTGCGACAAGACCATGGTGCTACCGAAGGCCATCGTGATCGTCGTCTGCGGGAAGATTTCGCGCAGCAGATCGAGGGTGTCGGCGTCGACATGCGCGCCGCTGAGCAACAGGTAGCGGATCTTGGCGTTCACCAAGTCCACCACCTGATCGTCACGCGCAATCGCCTCCAACAGCGGTGGGGTGGTGTGCAGATTCGCGACGTTTTGCGTCCGCAGGATGTGGACGGCCTGCTCGACGACGTGGTCGACGTAGGCCGCGACCTCGGTGCCCGCATTGCGAGCGGCGAGCTTTTTGACCCAGCGGGGATCGATGTCGATCGGGTGGAACACCGACCCGAGGCGCTCGGAGACCAGCCGGGAGAAGTAACCCACACCGTGGGGGCCGCTCGGCATCAGGCAGAGGAAGCCGCGGCCGGCCAGAAAGCCGCCCGCGGCGAAGTCCTCGGTTTGCCATTGCACGACTTGGGCGATCCAATCCGGCAGTTGCACAGTACGTTTCGGGGCGCCCGTGGTGCCGCCGGATTCGAATATCTGCGGCAGCGGCGCCTGGGATCCATAGCCGCGCGGGATGAGGTCCTCGACCGGCACGCTGCGCAACTCGTTGACGAGGTTGGGAAACAGCCGCAGATCCGCGAAGGTCTTGACGTCGGTCAGCGGGTTGAAGTCCAGCGTCCGGGCCATCCGCAACCAGAACCGTGAACCGGTCTCTTCGCCGAAGTGCCAGCCGATGGCCGCCCGCAGGTAGGCCTCGGGGTCCGGCACGGGCATCGATCGGGGGACGTCCAAGAGCGAAAAGTCAACCGGGGCCATGGCATCGATCCTGTCCCATTGCCGGCCCGCCCGCCACGCTCGTCTTACCCGCCGGGCATACGGGCCCTGAACGTTGTTCGACGCCGCGGCAAAATCGAAGCGACTAGCGGGTTTTCGGCGTGCGGCCGACGACCTTCCTCAACCGCCGGTGCGTCCGAGTTCGGACGCGACGGCCTCGTTGAAGGCGGGATAGATGTCGTCGTAAACCCCGCTGCGTTCGGCGAACCGGAACGCCTTGACACGCTCAACGACAATCTCGTCGGCCTGTGGCTGGGATTGCAGCAGCGACATCGTCTCGGTGACGTATTCATCGAGCGGCATTGCGTCGGGGTCGAATCCGCGCTCGCCCTGCAACGCGGTCTGCACTTGCGGCGGAATGACTTCGATCACCTGCACGGAAGTATCGCGCAGTTGGAAACGCAGCGACTGGGTGTAGGAGTGCAGCGCCGCCTTGGTGGCGCAGTACGTCGGTGTGAAGGCGCTGGGCACAAAGGCAAGACCCGACGTGATGTTGAGTATCGCGGCGTGCGGCCTCCTGAGCAGCGACGGCATCAGGGCCGAGGTCAGCCGGATCGGACCCAGCAGATTGATGGCGATGGTCCGCTCGGCGGTGCCCACCTCGCCGTTGATGAGGTCCTCGACCCGCTGGATCCCGGCGTTGTTGATGACGACGTTCAGGTCGGGGTAGCGGTCGGTCAGCTCGATGGCGAATCGCCGGATGCCGGCCGGGTCGCTTTGGTCCAGCGACCAACTTTCCATGCCAGGGTTGGCCTGCGCGACAGCCTCCAGCAGCTCGCGGCGCCGAGCCGCAATGATGACCTGGTTGCCCAGCCGGTGGAACGATTCGGCCAGGCCGCGGCCGATCCCGCTGCCCCCGCCGGTGACCAGGACGGTATTGCCCGTCATCTGCATCGCGGTCTCCTCCTTCGGGTTTCGTCACGGCCCGCTCACCTGGCCGACGTTGCCTCGTCAAGGCGCGGCTGCCAGACCGCGTGAAACTGCACGTTACCCAGCTCGCACGGGGCGTCAAGGATGCGCACCCGGCTCGGGTCAGGCAGGCTCACAGGCGGCGGCGTGCGACGCGCAGTGAGGAGTGCCGATGCGCTACATCGCTTTGGAGGAAGCGTTCTTCATTCCCGAGCTGGCCGATCTCCAGCCCGCCCATCAGCGGCTGATGCAGCATTTCCAGCCCGCGTTGCGCGAGGAGTGTGAGCGCCGCCTGTCCGATTTCACCGAATACCGGCTACCCGATATGGACAGCGCCGGCATCGACGTCCAGGTCTTGTCCCTGACGTCCCCGGGGCTGCAAGTCGACCTGGACGCCGAGAGGGCGCGCGACAACGCACGGTTCGCCAACGACTATCTGGCGAAAGTCATTGCCCGGAACCCGGATCGGTTCCAGGGGTTTGCCGCTTTGCCGCTGCAGGATCCCGGCGCCGCGGTGGCCGAGCTGGAGCGCGCCGTCACCCAGGACGGGCTGTGCGGAGCGCTGATCAACGACTGCATCACCGGCCCCGCCGGACGCTACTTGGACGCACCCGAATATGACGAGCTGTGGTCGGCGCTGGAATCCCTTGGCGTACCGCTGTATTTGCATCCCGGCGCGCCGCCGGCCGATCGCTGGCGTGTCATCGACGGGCGCCCGGAACTGTACGGCGCGACGTGGAGCTGGGCGGCCGAGGTCAGCGGGCACGCGCTGCGGCTGCTGTTCGGCGGCGTGTTCGACCGCCATCCCACGGCGACGCTGATACTGGGACACATGGGCGAATTCCTGCCCTTTCAGCGCAGCCGGTTGGATTCGCGCTACGCCACGCTCGCGACGGCAAATCCGTTGCCGCGCCCGCCGTCGGCCTACCTCGGCACCAACATCGTCTTCACCAACAGCGGGGTGTTCTCGCCGGCGGTCATGATGGGGGCGGTGCTCGAGGTCGGCGCGGACGCGATCATGTTCTCCATCGACTACCCCTATGAAACCTCGCGGGAGGCGGTTGACGGGTTCGAGCGGACAACGCTGAGCGCGAGCGACCGGGAGAAGATCGCGCACGGCAACGCCGAACGCCTGCTGCGCATCGGTTAAGCGGCCGGACGGTTGTGCAGCCCGCGTGGGTCGACACCGGCGCGGCGCCACGCCGCGGCCGCCCAGGGCGTGTAGACGAACCAGAGCGGCAACCGGTTGACGACCGGATTCAGCGCACGCACGGCCGCCGCAAACCGCTGAAATCGCCTCTCCTTCTTGGCATCCCATTCCAGTTCGCACACCTCGCGCATTTGCGCCGGCATGGTTCCGACCAGAACGAGGCGGGTGTAGGCGTTGAGCGGCGCGGACAAAGCCTTCCAGACCGGCTTGGGAATCCAGCGTGGCCCCGGTATCCCCTTGCGGATGTAGCCGGTGCCGTACAGCACGGTTTTGTGCGGCACGAATCGTTCGAGCATGTCGTCCCAGTAGGCGACGAACTCGTCATAGGTCTGCGGCTGGTTGCGGGAACTGACGCCGTAGAGGTCGTACCAGACCTTGCCCTCGTTGAAGATCCGCTCCTTCTCCGCGCGCGACAGCCGGCGAATGAAGGTGTCGGTGTTGTAGATGACCTGGTCGACGAACGTGGCGTGGGCCCAATAGAACAACTCGGGATTGAGCGCGTGGTACCTCGAGCCGTCGCTGATGGTGCCCTTGATCGGCTTGTGGAAATCCCGCACCCTGCGGCCCCACTCATGGGGCTCGTCGGAGTAGACGGTCTTCATCAGCGGCGGGGCGGTCCGCTTGGCCCGCCCCAGCGTGTCGCTGAAAACCACCGAGTGGTCGAGCACTCCCTGGGCGAGCTGCTCGATGCAGTTCTCGACGCCGGCCGTGCGCTGGAACCCGAAGAATTGGGTGCGGTGATCACCGTAGAACTTCCAGATCAGGGAATCGGGTCCCAGCCGCGGCAACGCGTCGGCCGTTTCGTCGTCGACGGGCATGGGCACCGCTTCGCGCACCCCGCTGTCGAAATCCTGTCCAGCGGTCATCGCAACCTCCTCGCCCCGCGGTTGTGATACAGAGAAACAAACGAGTATCTTTGTGTCACGATAGCATCGGCGCGCCGAGATTGCCCTGGGGGTCGTGATCCATGCAGAACCGCAGCCTTGACGGCAATCTCGGTGAAAGGACCGACCTCGAGCGCACCATCCTGGATACCGCGCGAGCGGTCTTCGAGACCTACGGCGTGCGTCGCGCGAACATCGAAGACGTCGCCGCCCGCGCCGGGGTCAGCCGCAGCACCGTATATCGGCGTTTTCCCACCAAGGACGACCTGCTGGAACAAGTGGTGCGGCGCGAAGCCGAACTGTTCTTCGCCACCCTGGACCGGGCCACTGCCGGCTGTGATCCGCGACAGGCCGTGATCGAGGCGTTCGCCCTCGGTGTGCGCCTGGTCCAGGACTCGCCGCTGTATACGCGGATCGTCGACAGCGAACCGGAACTATTGGGCATGTTCTCCCGATCGCACGCGTTCCCGATTCGCCAGTTCGCCGACGGGATCGCCAATAATCTGCGGAAGTGTGGGGCCGAAATGCCCGAGCCCGACCTGGCCGACGTCGCCGACATCCTGCTGCGCGTCGCGCTGGGCATCATCGTCTTCCCCACCGACCGACTCGACATCTCCGACGATGCGGCCGTCCGCGACTACGCCGCCCGCTATCTGGTGCCGATCATCGGCCGCTGACGGGTGTTCGACTTGTCGGTGTGCTGAATTAGCCTTATAGCCGTGCCTGGATTTTCTGGGACACCACGAACCCGATACGCCAGCTGCGGTGACACGGACATCGCCTACCAGGTGTTCGGCGATGGGCCGATCGACCTGCTGCTGCTGCCCGGGCCGTCGATTCCGATCGACTCGGTCGACGCCGAGCCGTCGATGTACCGCTTCCAGCGCCGGTTGGCGTCCTTCGCCCGGGTGATCCGGCTCGACCAACGCGGGATCGGGCTCTCGTCCCGCGTGCCCTCGATCGACATGATCGGGCCGAAATTCTGGGCGAAAGACGTGGTCTCGGTGATGAACGCGGTGGGATGCGAGCGCGCGACGGTCGTGGCGCCGGGCTTCACCGCGATGACCGGGCTCGTGCTGGCCGCCGATTACCCCGACCGGGTCAGCAGCCTGGTGATCATCAACGGCGGGGCCCGCACCTTGTACGCGCCCGACTACCCGATGGGCCAAGAACTCGACACCCTCGATCCCTACACGACGATCCTCACCGACCCCGACGCCGTCGAGCAGGGCTTCGACATGCTGCGCATCATCGCGCCGAGCGTCGCCGACGACGACGCGTTTCGCTCCTGGTGGGACACGGCCGGCAACCGCGCCGCCTCGCCGAGCATGGCCCGCGCGATGATCACCACCATCCGGCACTCCGACGTGCGCGACACGCTCCCGCGCATCACCGCGCCGACGCTGATCCTGCATCGCCGCGACTGCGACTTCACCCCGGTTACGCACGGTCAGTATCTGGCCGAGCACATCGCCGGATCGCGCTTCGTCGAGCTACCGGGCGAAGACACCCTGTACTGGGTCGGCAACACCGCGCCGATGCTGGACGAGATCGAGGAGTTCATCACCGGCATGCGCGGCGGCTCGGATGCCGAGCGCCTGCTCACCACGATCGTGTTCACCGACATCGTCGGCTCCACCGAGCGCGCCGCGGAGCTGGGCGACAACCGGTGGCGCGACCTGCTGGACAACCACGACACCATCGTCCGTCACGAACTTCAGCGGTTCGGCGGGCGCGAGGTCAACACCGCCGGGGACGGATTCGTCGCGACCTTCAGCAGCCCCAGCGCCGCTCTCGCCTGCGCGGACGAAATCGTCGACGCCATCCAAGTGCTCGGCGTCGAGGTCCGGGTGGGCGTTCACGCCGGCGAGGTCGAGGTGCGCGGCGCGTTGAAGAACGACATCGCCGGCATGGCCGTGCACATCGCCGCGCGGGTGGGGGCGCTGGCCGGGGCCAGCGAGGTACTGGTGTCCTCGACGGTGCGCGACATCGTCACCGGATCGCGCTACCGGTTCGCCGACCGCGGCGAAAGCACGCTCAAGGGCGTGCCGGGCCACTGGCAGTTGTGCGCGTTGGTGCGCGAGCGCGCCGTCGTCAATCGTTAACGAAGGTCACATTTCGAGCCGGTCGAAGCACCCGGCGCCTCGGCGTAGGCTGCCAGTCAGGGGGCTGCGCCGATCCGAATTGCCGACGGCTCCCGGTCCGATTTTGGTGTCCGGCTTGGTATTTGAACGAAGGAAGACACATGACCGACGTGCACGTCTCGCTGCCTCCCGCGTTGCGCCGAGCGCTGGATCTGCTTGCCGACCCGCCGGCGGATCCCGACGTGAGCAAGGGTTATCTCGACCTGCTGAGCACCGCCGGCGACGAGGCCGTTCCGAAAAATACGGGTCCGATCCAGGCGGCGTGGGCATCACCGCTCGGGTCGGCGCTCTACGACAATGCCCAGGCCCTGGCGCGCCGGCTGATCAGCGCGTGGCAACACCCGGTCGAGTGGCTGAACATTCCGTCGGGCGGGACCGCGCTCGACGTGGGCTCCGGCCCCGGCAACATTACCTCGTCGCTCGCAGCGGCCGCCGGGCCGGACGGACTAGCCCTGGGGGTCGACATCTCCGAGCCGATGCTGACCCGGGCCGTCCGCAACGAGGCCGGTCCGCGGGTCGGTTTCATCCGGGCCGACGCGCAGCGACTTCCCTTCCGGGACAACACCGTTGACGCGGTGGTCTCGCTGGCCGTGCTGCAACTGATTCCGAACCCGGCGGCCGCCCTTGCCGAGATCGCCCGGGTGCTGCGACCGGGCGGGCGGTTGGCCATCATGGTCCCCACCGCGGGACGCGCCGCTCGTCTTTGGCAGCTGCTGCCCAACGTCGGGGCGCACGCGTTCGGCGATGACGAAATCGCAGACATCTTGGAAGACAACGGATTTGCCAGCGTGCGGGTCAACACGTTCGGCACGTTGCAGTGGGTGCGCGGCAAGAACGGGTGAGTCTCAGTCGCGCTTCATGGCCGGGTGGCCGCGGGAGAGCAACGGCAGCAGCCACTCGGGGGGTGTGACCCGGAAAAGCGCCGAGGCGACCCGGTTGACCCGACCGGGTACGACGACGGCCTTGCCCGCCGCCAGCCCGTCGATGCCGGCCTGCGCCACCTTCTCGGCGGGGATCCACATGATCCGTGGTAGCGCCGCTTCGGCTTCTTCTTTGGAGAAGCCGGCCGCCTCACCGAACCCGGTGTCCACCGGTCCCGGGCACAGCGCGGTCGCGCTGACGCCGGTGCCGCGCAGCTCACCGCGCAGACTGTAGGTGTAGGACAGCACGAACGCCTTGGCGGCGCCGTATGCCGCTTGGCCGGGCAGGGGACCGAGCCCGGCGATCGATGCCACGTTCAGCACGGCGCCCCGGCGGCGTTCGACCATTCCGGGCAGGAACCTGCTGCAGAGATCGACGACGGCGGCCACGTCGACCTCGACGAGGTTGACTTCTTGCTCCGGAACGGATTTCGCGACCAGCCCGAGCGTGGAGAATCCCGCGTTGTTGATCAGGATGTCGGGCGTCAGGCCGAGCGCCGCGACCCGGCCGGGCAGGGCGGCGCGGGCGGAGCGGTCGGACAGGTCGGCGGCCAGCGGGTGCGCCTGCGGGCCCAATCGTCCGGCGAGCTCGTCGAGACGGCCGGCGCTGCGGGCGACCAGCACAACGTGGTGGCCGCGCCGCGAAAGGATCTCGGCGAAGTGCTCGCCGATGCCCGAGGAGGCGCCGGTCACGATGGCGGCCCGGTCGCTGGCCGGCGCTGGAAGAGCCACTATTGCCCGGCTTGGGCGAGCACGGCGAGCTTGTCCATCGATTCGCGCAGCATCTCGGGCGTCGTCGAGCGGGCTTTCTCCAACCGGGTCGGGTCGGTCAGCGCGCTCCAGTCGTAGGTGTGGGTGACGTTGGTCAGCGTGGCGTTGATCTGGTCGAGTTCCCAGCGCCATAGGTGGCCGGGCGGCTGCTTTCCGGGTTCCGCAGGGCACCAGGCGATCTTGCTGCCTTCGATGAATTCGACGACGTGGTTCTCCCGCACCGCGCCGTTGGTCAACGTCGTCTTGAACACGTCGCCGACCCCATGGACGCGCTGGCCCGGAGCCGAGGAGGCCAGGTTGTTGTTGCCGTCCCAGCTCGGCTGCGTGGACGGCTCGGCGATCAGTTCGAATATTCGCTCCGCGCTGGCGGAGATTGCGCGGGTGGCTTTGACGATGGTTTCGGGTTCGGTGTCTGCCATGGGGCAATCCAAACACTTTGCGCGCGCTCGTGGGGGCCGGCCTTCGCGCCGAACGTGCGTCTAGCCGCACTCTCGATGTCGAATGTGCGGCTGGCCGCACGCTCGGCGGTTAATTAGAGGTGACTGGCGATCAGCAGCGCTCAGCGCCTCTGCGCATCACCCTCAGCTCGCCGCGCACCCGGCGCGACCTGGTTCCCAGCACTGCCTGGAGCGCATCGCAGGCGCGCGCTTTGATGGGGGCGACGACGTCGAGGTTGGTAGGGCTCCGGTTGATCCGGCCCTGCACGGTTGCCACAATCTCGATCCTTTGTTTGTTCGGCCGGTGAGCCGACTGATCGAATTTGACCGCGGCTCTTTTACCAATGTGCCGCGCGCCGGTAAACGTCACGAGAAACGTCGTTGTGGTGTCGGGCACAACCCACGCGGCGCATGTGGTCAATCACACGTCGCGCGTGCCGTTGCCGCTTCGGAAGCGTCGGAGAAAGTCCAGCAGTCGATAGGCCGGCACAGGTTTCGGCCAGTCGTCGGCGCGGAAATAGGCGTCCGAGCCACCGTCAACGAAAACAACACTGCCGCAAAGGAAGTCGGCGGCATCCGACAACATGAAGCACATCCAGTCCGCCATATGCCGGGCGTCGCCGAACCCGCCGACCGGAATCGGAAACGACCGGACCGCTTTGGCCTCGGTGGGATTCGACAGCTGCTCGGCCAGCAGCGGCGTCATGATGGCCCCGGGCGCAAGGGCATTCAGTCGCACGCCCGAGCCCGCCCACTCCGGCAATACGGCATGCCGCCGAACCCACCGGCTGACAGCGATTTTGGAAGCGGCATACATCATGGTGGGCGCCGCCTTACCGAACAGCTTGACCGAACGCACCGCCCTGTCGGCATCGTGCGCAAGCAACGCCCGCACGGCTCGGCGCGGGACCGCCGGGACCGTCGTCGTGGAGTTGCTGGCCACGACGACGGCCTTGGCGCGTTCGGCGGCGGCCAGCGCCGGTCGCCGGGCGGCGAGCAGCTCGACCACGCCGAGGTAGTTGACTTGGGCGATCTGACGCGGACGATCCGGGCTCGGGCCGGGGCCCAGGCCGGCGGCCAGCACCGCACCGTCGAGCCTGCCGGCAGAGGCGGCCAGGACGTCCTGCGCGGCCTCGTGCCGCCCGTGCGGCGTGGACAGGTCGGCGGTGACGTCGGCGTCTTTGATGTCGACGCCGATCACCGTGTGGCCGTCGCCCCGAAGCCGGTACGCGGTCTCGCGGCCCATCCCGGAAGGCGGACCCGGTGATCGCGTAGGTACCCATGCACTCTCCTCGTCAGGCCGTCATGGCGGCGCGTTCGACGTCGAGAAGCTGCTCACCGCGCCGCTCCTCGTCGTAGGCTTTGCGCCCACCCCGCAGACCGAATAACCGTTTCGAGATCAGCAGGTAGATCACCGCGAGGATGTTAATGGTGAAGGTCACCACGCGAGTCATCGTGATGCCCTTCGCCAGGTCGTGGATCTCCAGCGGCAGGAAGACCGAGGTGGCTATCACCGCGAAGTATTCACCCCAGCGCTTCAGCAACCACAGGCCGACGCCTTCGATGACCTCGATCAGCGCGTAGGCGGTCAGCATCAACGTCAGCAGGGCCAGGGTGGACGGCTTGGCGGCCAACGCCTTTTCCAGTTCGTGCACGATGGTCATCTGATCGACCTTGAATCCCGCGGCACGGAAAATGGGCAGGTCGCGATCGAGGGTGGCCTGGATGGCGCCCCGCGCCCCGCGAAACTTCCACACCGCGTACGCCGCCAACACAATCACGACCGCGCGGAACAAGCGCTCCACCGCGAGCGTGCGAATGATGATGGCCTGGCGTAAGGCCTTGCCGCGCATGATCATCGGCGCATCTTCGGCATGTCCACGTGCGTGTGGCTCACCGACGATGAATTCACCGCAACGCAGGCATCGCCACACCTCGCCCAGCCCGGTGGTACCGCTTAGCCGGGCGGCGAGGGCCTCCTCGTCCGGTGCGTACGTGACGTGCCCCGCGAGCGCGCAGGTAACCAACTCCCACCGATTGATGCCGCGATCTTTGCGCATGGCCGATCATTCAACGCGGGCGGCGAGCCACGCAAGGGGGCGCGCAGCGTCAGAAGCGGGGACGACTCCGCGGCCCTTGGGCCTGGGGGCGCACCGCACCCAGCAGTTCGGTGAGCTCGGCGACGGGAATCTCGTCGAGGCGCCCGACGGCGTTGACGATGTCGGCGCGCAGCGCCTCCTCGCAGAAGGGCTCGGCGAGCCAATGGAACTTGTCCACGACGCGGTCCCATGACATCGGGCGGGTGGGTGATCCCTCGTAATCGGATTCCTCGCGGCTGAATTCCCGCCCGTCACGGGTGACCACATGCACCCGCGTCGCCGTGCGCCGCGGGTAGTCCGCGGTCAGGTCGGCCGCTGGCTTGACCTCCACCCGTGACAGCAGTTCCTGGACGTCGCCGCGCAGGACCCGTTCCGTCTCAAGCTGTTCGGGGCCGACTCCGCCATCGAGTAGGGCGACGGCGCTGAGGTACTTGAGGTTGTAGTCGGCCTGCTCTTTGGTCCGTGGGTGGTCCTTGCCCCCGTAGGCGCCACCGCCGGCGATGTCGTATGCGCTCTGAAAGACCTCGAGCGTCACCCGAGCGACATCGTCGCCGCGCAGATCGTTGTCGGTGCGGATCGCCAGTACCGACTCGATGATGGCCTGCCCGTGGATCAGTGCGCAGTACTGCTTGAGATACGTCTGCTCGACGCAGGTCAATTCGCGGTCGGCGGTGTGGAAATCGATCGGCTGACCGAACAGCTGCACCAACCCCTGCGGACCGTCGAACAACGACTTGGGCCCGGTGACGCCGCGACCGGCCAGCATCGTCGCGTAGACCGCGCGCATCGCGGTGATGGCGGGCGAGATGCCCTTCCAGTTGGAAACCGGTTCGGCATGCACGGCCGCGAGGGAGACGTTGTCGGCCGAGGAGGCCGAGATGGCGTCGGCGGTCTGTTCGGCGGCCAGCCCGAGCAGCTTCGCCGATCCCGCGGCAACCGACATCGCCAGCTGCAGTGCATGATTGAGTCCGCGCGCCATGACCGGAACCTGCGCGCTGAAGCGACACTGGACCTCGTAGGCGACCGCGAGGGCCAGCAGGAAATCCGCCCCGCCGGCATCGACGTGTTCGGCCACGGCCAGCACCGCACCGAAGTTGTCGGCGGGGTGGCACAGTCCGCCCACGGTGAGGTAGGTGTCGAGCAGATCGGGGTAGCGCACCAGCACCGAATTGAAGAAGGCGGCCTGATCCACCGATGCCCGCCCGCCACCGATGAGGGTCGCCGTGGCGGCGCCACCGAATTGGTCGGTGTGTTCGCGGATCGTCGCGACGAGCTCGCCGTCCAAAGACCCGACGGCACAGGCGATGCTGTCCAGCACATTGCGCTTCAGCAGCGCCCGCGGCCGCTCGCCCAGGTCCGACTGCTCGGCGCCGACGACAAAGCCGGCAAGGTCATCCACAACGTAGTTATGTGCCACGACTTTTCGCCTTCCGCGCGTCGGTACCTCCTCACGCTAGACGGCGCGATTTGCCACTTCCTCCTGCCGTTCGGATTCGCTGATGGCCGACGTTTCAGCGGTGAGCTTTTTCCCGATCGCTTCGATCTGCCGCGCCGTGAGGGGGCACAACGGATGCACGGCCACCATCAGGGCAGCGCGGCCGCGATGGTCGAAAACCGGTGCGGCGATGGTCACCACGGGTTGTTTGCGGCGGCCCGGGTTGTCGTCGGAGAGAAAGCCGATGGTGGTGAACTCCACGAGCAACTGGTCCAGGATGTGTCGCACCGGCGTCGGCATTTCGTTGCTGTCCAACGTGCCCACCACCTGGACGGCCTGTGCCAGCGCCGGCGTCGTCCAGTCGACGTCGAATCCGCGGTCGCGGGTGTGCTCCAGCACGCGTTCCAGGCGCCGCGTGCGATCGGCGTTGCCGCCGGCGCCGCGGCGGATCCACGCCCGCTGTTCCTCGTCGGTGTCCCACGCCGCGAGCGCCACGCCGAACGGCGGGGCGTACGGGATTCGATCGCCGGGTATGCCAGACGGCTGGGTGGCGGGGTCCCCCTCGAAGGCCGTGACCACCAGTGAATCGCCGAATCGTTCGACGACGGAGCCCGCATAGCCGACCGCGCCGGAAAGTCGTAACGCCGCGGAACGCGCGGCGTGGGCGAGGGGCCGGGCGGTGTCCATCCGCGCGCTCACCACCGCCAGCGCGGGTCCCAGCGTGAAGGTCTTCGCGACCGGATCGCGGCTGGCCCACCCGCGATCACACAGCGTCTTGAGGATCGCGTGTGCCGTCGCCTGGGTGAGATCGAGCTCGCGCGCGACGTCGGAGAATCGCAGCCGCGCGTTTCCCGACCGGGCCAGGAGCTCGACGACGTCGAGTACCCGGGCGGTCGGCGCCGACGACGATCCGCGAATGTCTTGACTCCTCTGCAGCGCGATTCCTACAGTAATCGCGAACATTCGAGAGTATATATCGATTATTCGAGAAATCGACGCGTCATCGCCGAGGCCTTCGACAACCTCACCAACCGTCCCACCTGGATCGTCGGCGAGGACATGCGCGCCGCCCAGCAGATGATGGCCTCGCTGACCCGCAACCAGCTCGTCGATCTCTTCACCCAGGCCGCCACCGCGGCGATGGGACCCGGATAGCGAGCTATCGGTGGTGCAAAACCGCACCACAACACCACGAGCAGGTTTGCCAAAATTTCGGATCAGCGTATCCGAACTTTTCGATTACCCGACTGGCCAGCAAAGACTGGCGATGTGGGCCGTCACGTCGCTCGTCCGCGACGTTGCTGGCGCGGACACTGTCGGGTAGCTTTGGAAAGCAGTTCGCCCGGCCCGCGAGCCGAAGTAAGACCAGTGATCGGCACCTCCGGACCGAAGGATGACATGCTCGCAACAGGCAGGCCGCCTGCCCGCACCGCCGCGGCAGCACGCTCGCCGCGCCGCACCCTGACCCGCTCGGCTGTCTTCACCACGATGTTCATCGTGCCGGCGGTGGTGGTGCGAATCGTCGGCCTGAATCCGGACCCCGTCGCCGCCCTGCTGATTTTCGGGGCCGCCGTTGTGGCGGCCAGCTTCGTGCTGGCGTGGGCGGCCGAAGCCGCGCAGATCGATGTTTCCGGCGGGCTTGCGATCGCGATCCTGGCGTTGATCGCGGTGCTGCCGGAGTACGCCGTCGACCTCTACTACGCGTACGTCTCCGGCCACAATCCGGACTACACCCAGTACGCGGCGGCCAACATGACCGGATCCAACCGGCTGCTGATGGGCCTGGGCTGGCCGGTCGTGGTGCTGGTCAGTATTGCGGTGGCGCGGAGGGCCGGCGCCGCCAAGGCTCCTGCCTTGAGGCTGGCGCCGGCCAACCGCGTCGAACTGGGCTTCCTGCTCATTGCCGGTGTGATCGCGTTCGCGATACCCGCGGTCGGTCAAATCCACCTGGCGCTCGGGCTGGCGCTGTTGGCCTGGTTCGGCTTCTACCTCTACAAAGTCAGTCACGGCGAGGTGGAAGAGCCCGACCTGATCGGTACCGCCGCCGCGCTCGGCGAGCTGCCCGACCGCCGCCGGCGGATCGCGGTCGTCGGCCTCTTCGCGGCGTCCGGCGCGGTAATTCTGCTGTGCGCCAAACCATTCGCCGACAATCTCGTCGCGGCGGGTACCGAGTTGGGCGTCGATCGCTTCCTGCTGGTTCAGTGGCTCGCCCCGTTGGCCTCCGAAGCGCCCGAGTTCATCATCGCGACCATCTTCGCCGCCCGCGGCAAGGGCACCGCGGCCATCGCCACGCTGATCTCGTCCAAGGTCAACCAATGGACGCTGTTGATTGGATCCTTGCCGGTGTCACACCTGCTGGGAGGCGGCGGATTCTCCCTGGAGCTCGACTCCCGCCAGATCGAAGAGGTGCTCCTCACCGCCACCCAAACCCTGATGGGTGTCGCCCTGATCCTGGCGCTGCGCTTCCCCCGGGCGGCGGCCTGGGCGCTGCTGGGGTTGTTCGTCGTCCAGTTCCCGATCGCCTCGACCGAGGGGCGGCTGTTGCTCTGCATTGTCTACACGGTCGTGGCCATCGCGGGCCTGATCGTCAATCGGCACCACTTGGCCGCCACCATCCGGGCCCCGTTCGTCGGGAAGGCGATCCGTCATGGCGGTCACCCTTCGTTGGAGGGTTCCCCAGCTCCGCCCTAACGGGCGGGATGCCTTGTATAGCATCCGAGCTGACTAACGACGACTCGGATGTGGAGCGGCCGTGGCTCGGGAAGTGTTGACCGTCATCGGCGTGGGCGGCATGGGACAAGCGATCGCACGGCGCCTCGGCGCCGGCAAGACCGTGCTGCTCGCCGACTACAACGAGGAAACGCTGGCGGCGGTGGCCGAATCGCTGACCGCGGACGGCCACCACGTCGAAAGCCGCAGCGTCGACGTCGCGTCGCCGGAATCGGTGCACGGGCTCGCCGAGTACGCGACCTCGCTCGGCAGCGTCACGCAGGTGGCACACACCGCCGGGCTGTCCCCCTCGCAGGCCCCCGCCGAAGCGATCCTGGCCGTCGACCTGCTCGGCGTCGCGCTGGTTCTCGACGAGTTCGGTGCAGTCGTCGCACCGGGCGGCGCCGGCGTCGTGATCGCCAGCATGGCGGGCCACATGTTCCCGCCGATGGGCGCCGACCAAGAGCGTGCGCTCGCCCACGACCCGCCCGGCGAGTTGCTGCAGCTGGACTTCATCCGCGGCATCACGGACCCGAACCTTGCCTATCCAATCGCCAAGCAGGCCAACCATATTCGGGTCCGCGCCGCGAGCGCCCACTGGGGACGGCGGGGCGCCCGCATCAACTCGATCAGTCCCGGCATCATTTCCACACCCATGGGGCAGCAGGAGCTGGCCTCCCCCGTCGGCGACGGCATGCGGGCGATGGTCGCTATGTCGGCGACCGGTCGCCTGGGAACTCCGGACGACATCGCCGCCGCCACCGCGTTTCTGCTCGGGCCCAACGCCTCCTTCATCACGGGCACCGACCTGCTGGTCGACGGCGGGGTCATCGCCGCGATCAAAGCGGGCAGCGCCAGCTAGGAAGCCACCGGTCTCAGTCGGCCGCGCCGGCAAGCGCGCGCTGTCCCGCGTCCGTCTGCTGCCGGCGACCCGGGGCCGCCCCGGTGCGGTGGACCCAGTCCCGCGGCCGCAGCCGCCAGGTCCGGCGGGCGTATTCCAGCTCCGTGTATGGCCATTGGGTGACGATTCGCCCGGTGGGCGAACGAAAGTAGCTGTCACACTGCGTCCAGATGGTGCGCTCGAGGTCCGCGGAAAGCTGGTCGTTGTAGCGCTTTTCGGCCTCCGGGTGCACATCGACGTAGCCGCCTCGACGCGCCACCCTGCTCACAGCGCTGGCCACCAGGCGCGCTGCCGCCTCCAGGATGTAGACGATCGAGTTGCCGCCCTGGTTGGTGTTGGGGCCATAGAGCATGAAGAAGTTCGGGAACCCACCGACGGCCACACCCAAGTAGGCGCTGGGGTCGGGTCCCCACCGTTCGTGCAGACTCTGTCCGCCGACCCCGATCACGTCGATGCCCGCCAGGTAACTCGATGTCTCGAATCCGGTGGCCAGCACGATCGCATCGACGTCGACGGTGTCTCCGGCCGCGGTGAGCACCGACGTCTCGGTGATGCGCTCGATGGGGTCGGTGACGAGCTCGACGTTGGGCTTCTGCAGCGCCCGGTAGTAGTCGTCGCCCAGCAGGACCCGCTTGCAGCGGAAGGGATAATCCGGTGTCAGCGCGCCGCGCAACCGCGCGTCGTCCACGGTGCGCTCCAGGAACGATGTCGCCACGTGCGAGCGCGTGGCAACGATCGGGTCGTCGGCAAACGTGGCGGTGTTGTCGTGCTGGAATTTCCAGATCTGCCACCGGGTGCGGCGCATCGCCACCGGATTGCGCCGAAACCGCGCCAATTCGCGTGCGCTGTAAGGACGGTCGTCCTTGGGCACCATCCATGGCGGCGTGCGCTGAAACACGACGAGACGATCGACGACCTTGGCCAGTTCGGGAACAACCTGCACTCCGCTGGCGCCGGTGCCGATCACCGCAACCTTCTTGCCTACCAGCTCGATGCCGTGATCCCATTGCGCGGTGTGCATCAGCGCACCGTTGAACTCGGCCACCCCCTCGATGTCGGGAAGCCTGACGCAGCCGAACAGGCCGACCGCGCAGACTACGGCGTCCGCCGACAGCATTGCGGTCTGCCCGCCGCGGTCCACCTGGCAGTCCCACCGCCAGGTCTCGGCATTCCAGCGCACGGTGCGCACCTTGGTGCCGAGCATGAGGTGGCGCCGCAGGTCGAAGTCGTCGGCAACCGACTCCAGGTAGGCCAGAATCTCCGGCTGCCGGGCGTAGGTGCGGCTCCAGGATTTGTTGGGCGCGAACGAAAAAGAATACAAGTGGCTCTGGATATCGCAGGCGGCGCCGGGGTAGGTGTTACGCCGCCAGGTCCCTCCGATGCCGTCGGCGGCCTCGATGATCACCAGGTCGTCGATGCCGGCACGGCGTAATGCCACAGCCGTGGCGAGGCCGCCGAAACCCGCGCCGATGATCGCGACCTTCGGAGAGCGTCGACGCCGGGTCGCCGCCCTCATCCGCCCGACAACGTACCGCCGCCGACGCGTCACGGCGCGTCCTGTCGGCCGCGAATCTCGAAGCCGTCCAAATCCCCCGCGGCCCGCCACTTCTCCAAGATGTCGGCATACTCCGTGGGTGCGCCAAAGAAGAAGCTGCCCTGCCGGGTCTTGGCGTCCGCTTTTCCCTCGCGGTTGTAGTAGCCGGGAGTGCACGTTTTGGCGCGCTCGGCGCTCGCGACCGACCGGGCGACGACCGTGTCGACCCAGGCGGCCTCGGCGCCGGCTGACGCCTCGACTTCGATGGCGTCGTGTTCAAGTGCCCACGCGATGATCCAAGCGACGTGAGTGGCCTGCACGTCGAGCAAGTAGGGAAAGTTCACCGTAAGGCCCGCCTGGGCGATGCTTTCGATGAAGCAGTTCGGAAAACCGTTGGCGCACAGTCCCTGAAACGTTCGGACGCCGTCGTCCCACCGTTGGGTGAGCGTGACGCCGTCGCGGCCGATCAGCTCGAAGCCGGTGCGGCGGCAGTAGTCGGTGCCCACCTCGAAACCCGTTGCGAAGATGAGGCAGTCGAGGTCGTACGAAACCCCGTCGACGACGACGCCGGACTCGGTGATGCGTTCGACGCCGCGGCCCCGGGTGTCCACCAATGCGACGTTGTCGCGGTTGAACGCTTGCAGATATTCGTCGTGAAAGCAGGGTCGTTTGCAGAAGTAGCCGTACCAGGGTTTGAGCGCCTCGGCGGTGACGCGGTCGACGACGATGTCGTCGACTCGCGCCCGGATCTCCTCCATCTTGGCGAAGTCGGCGATCTCGATGTCCCGGGTCCGCTGTTCGGGGTTGGCCGCCCCTTGGAGGTCGTCACCGTCGTGGCGCATGACCGGAAGCTTGCGGGTGATGCTCGTCCAGGCATCGGCGACGAGATCCTCGGGCGCCTGCCCGCCGGCCGTCAGGATCTGGAAGTTCTGTATCCGCTCGCGCTGCCAGCCCGGCTGTAATGTGCTGGCCCACTGCGGATCCGTGGGCCGGTTGGCCCGCACGTCCACCGAAGAGGGTGTGCGCTGGAAGACATAGAGCCGCTGCGCGGCCGCGGCCAAGTGCGGCACACACTGGATCGCCGTCGCGCCCGTACCGATAATCCCGACACGCTTGTCGGCCAGGTTCTCCAGACTCGCGCCGGTGTAATCGTAGTCCCACCTGCTGGTGTGAAACGCCTTCCCGTGGAAGGCGCCGATCCCCGTGATGCCGGGCAATTTGGGTTTCGCCTGATACCCGTTGGCCATCGAGACGAACCTGGCCCGCATCTCGTCACCCCGGTCGGTGCGGATGATCCATCGTGAACTTGCCTCATCCCAACGGATCTCGCACACGTCCGTCTGCAGACAGGCGTCGCGGTACAGGTCGTAGCGCTCGGCGATGCGCTGGCAGTGCGCAAAGATCTCGGGCCCCTTGGCGTATTTTTCCGTGGGGACGTAGCCGAGCTCCTCCAGCAGCGGCATGTACACGTAGGACTCGACGTCGCAGGCGATCCCGGGATAGCGGTTCCAGTACCAGGTGCCGCCCACGTCGGCCGCCCTGTCGATCAACCGCACGCTTTCGACGCCGAGTTGGCGTAGCCGTGCGCCGGTCAGCAGCCCCCCGAAACCCGCACCGATGATCGCCACATCAACCTGATCGTGCAACGGCTCTCGCGCGAACTTGCCGTCCACCCAGGGGTCGTCGCCGAATCGGGCAAACTCACCGGCGATCTCCACATACTGGGCGATCCCGTCGGGCCGCAGTCGCCGGGCCCGCTCCGCGGCGTATTTCTGCCGCAGGGCATCGATGTCGAACGCGCACCCCACGGTCTCGGTCAAGGTCTCGGCTCCACTCTGCGAGAGCCCGACTCTATAATCAATCGCTTGATCATATCAAGCAGATCGCTACGATCGACCGAACAGCGCTCCCCTGACCAGCATCTTGGCCGCACCCAGAGCGGCGTGGTAGTCCTCGGCGGGCAAGGTCGCCGCGAGCTCGGTCAGGCCGTAGATGAGCGCATAGAGCGCCTCGACGGTGGCTGGCGGATCCGGCCGGTCGGCGAGCTCACCGCGTCGATGCGCCTCGTCGACAACACCCTGGATGATCTCGCGGAAAGTTTCGAACCCGGCATCTCCGGCCCCTCGGCCGCCGACGGCGAGAACGTTTTCCGCCCGGATCGCCCATTCGAACGAGGCGAGGTCTGGGTATTCGCGCATCAACTGTCCGCATTCGTCGAGCACCGC
>NZ_MBET01000003.1:0-3286 GCF_001954215.1 Mycobacterium sp. IS-2888 | reverse complement strand
ACGTCGTTAATGGTGATCCGCAACCGCTTACCCGCGTGTTTCACCTGCGCCAGCGACAGGGTCGCGGTCGCGAACGTCCGTACCGGTGAGACCACATGGTTGATGAATGTCGGCGGCGCGTGCAGGAGCCGGGCGAAATCCGGTTGCTCACCACGTTCGCGGCCGCGCCGACGGAGCCGCCGGACACCGGAAAGCGCGTCGACGATCACCGCCGGCAGCGCGGCAAACTGCTGCACATGATCGCGCCCCGCCGCCCGCAGCAGCTCCGCCGTCGATGGCGGGACGCAACCCGTGTCGTTGTCGCGCTCGTCTTGGACCGGCCCCGGCAAGTCCATGAGTCGAGCAAGGAGATTCGCCGACGCCACCCCGTCGGCCAAGGCGTGGTGCAGCTTGCCGATGAGCGCGACACGGCCACCGGCCAGGCCTTCGGCGAAGTGGAACTCCCAGAGCGGACGGCTGCGATCCAGCGGGGTGGTCGCGACCTTTCCGATGACCTCATCGAGCTCGCGGCGACCACCGGGGCCGGGGACCCGAATCCGGCGCAGGTGGTAGTCGAGGTCAACCTCGCAGTTCTCCAGCCACATCGGGTGATGCGCTCGCCACGGGATGTCGACCAGCTTGTAGCGCAGTGGATCCAGCCGATGCAACCGGCGTAGCAGCGTGCGGCGGAACAGGTCGAAACTGAACTCGCTTTCGGCAGCGTCGACGACGGCGACCTTCAGCGTGTGCGTGTGCAGATTCGGCGTCTCGCTGTAGAGCAGCATCGCATCCATGCCGTTGAGCCGCTTCACCCAACCATTATCGCCGTGCTTGACGCCGGTGGTGAACAAATTTCTGGTTCGCAGTAGCGCCGAAATTGCCGTGAGGGCTGTGATCCCGGTGCTGACGACGACCGTGGCGGCAATCTCGGCGTGCCGCCGGATAATAGTCAAAGCTCGAGGTGCGCATGTGGCCGATGTGACCACCGGTCGCGAATTGACCACCCCGCCACATAACCGCCCAAACCCTTGGTTGACAATCGACGCAACAGCACTTCGTTAGTTTGTCTGTCAAAGGAGACACCATCATGGCTGAAGCCGTCATCGTCGAGGCAGTGCGCTCACCGATCGGGAAACGCAACGGCGGGCTGTCCGGGGTGCACCCCGCCGACCTGTCCGCGCAGGTTCTCAACGGGTTGGCGGACAAGGCCGGCATCGACCCCGGGATCGTCGACGACGTCATCTGGGGCTGCGTCATGCAGGCGGGCGAACAGGCCCTCGACATCGGCCGCACCGCGCTGCTGGCGGCCGGCTGGCCGGAGACCGTGCCGGGCGTGACCGTCGACCGCCAGTGCGGGTCGAGCCAGCAGTCCATACATTTCGCCGCCGCAGGAGTGGTGGCCGGGCACTATGACGTCGTCGTCGCCGGCGGCGTGGAGTCGATGTCGCGGACCCCGATGGGATCGTCGTTGGCCGGCGGCGGCAACCCGTACCCCAAGGCTTTCAAGGACCGCTACGACCGGACGCCCAACCAGGGCCTCGGCGCGGAAATGATCGCCGAGCAGTGGGGCCTCGACCGGCTCGCGCTCGACGAGTTCTCCCTGGGGTCGCACGAAAAGGCCGCGGCGGCACAGGATTCCGGCGCTTTCGACGACCAGATCGTGGGCATCAAGGACCAGGACGGCAACGTCGTCCTCAAGGACGAAGGCATCCGCCGCGGCACGCCGATGGAGAAGATGGCCTCGCTGAAGCCGGCGTTCAAGGAGGACGGCGTGATACACGCCGGCAACTCCTCGCAGATCTCCGACGGCTCCGCCGCCATCCTGTTCATGTCCGCCGAGAAGGCCAAGTCGCTCGGTCTGAAGCCGCTCGCCAAGGTGCACACCGCGACGCTGGCCGGAGCCGACCCGGTGATCATGCTGACCGCGCCGATCCCGGCGACGCAGAAGGTGCTGAAGAAGTCCGGGCTCAGCATCGGCGACATCGGGGCGTACGAAGTCAACGAGGCGTTCGCGCCCGTGCCGCTGGCGTGGCTGAAGGACATCGGCGCCGACGAGAAGAAGCTCAACCCCAACGGCGGCGCGATCGCGCTCGGCCACCCGCTCGGCGGATCGGGCGCGCGATTGATGACCACGCTGCTCTATCACATGCGGGACAAGGGAATTCGTTACGGCCTGCAGACCATGTGTGAGGGCGGGGGCCAGGCCAACGCCACCATCGTGGAACTCCTGTGACCGAAGCCGCGCAGCCGGCGGTGCTGGTCGACCGGACCGGCAACGTCATGGTCATCACGATCAACCGGCCCGAGGCTCGCAACGCCGTGAACAGCGCGGTGAGCATCGGGGTCGGTGACGCGCTGGAGGACGCGCAACACGACCCCGAGGTGCGCGCGGTGGTGATCACCGGTGCGGGTGACAAGTCGTTCTGCGCCGGAGCCGACCTCAAGGCGATCTCGCGCCGGGAAAACCTGTACCACCCCGACCATGGTGAATGGGGCTTCGCCGGGTACGTGCACCACTTCATCGACAAGCCCACCATCGCCGCGGTCAACGGCACGGCATTCGGGGGAGGCACCGAGCTGGCGCTGGCCAGCGACCTGGTGGTGGCCCACGAGCATGCGCAATTCGGGCTACCCGAGGTCAAGCGCGGGCTGATCGCCGCGGCCGGTGGCGTCTTCCGGATCGTGAACCAGTTGCCCCGCAAGGTGGCGATGGAGCTGCTGTTGACCGGTGAGCCACTGACGGCCTCCGACGCCTGGGAGTGGGGCCTCGTCAACCAGGTGGTCAAGGAGGGCTCGGTGCTAGATGCGGCCTTGGCGCTGGCGGCGCGGGTGACCGTCAATGCGCCGCTGTCAGTGCAGGCCAGCAAGCGCATCGCCTGCGGGGTCGACGACGGCGTGATCACCGCAGACGAAGTGGGCTGGGAGCGCACCATGCGCGAGATGCGTGTCCTGATCAGATCCGAGGACGCCAAGGAGGGACCGCTGGCGTTCGCCGAAAAGCGGGATCCGGTTTGGAAGGCGCGCTAACCGGCGAGGACGTTCACGCCGGCCCGGAACGCGCCGGGCAACAGCGCGCCCGCCGGCACGATGGCACGGCGCACTACCCGCGGCGTGCTGGCCAGCACCAGCGCCCGGGTCAGCAGGCGATAGTCGCGGGTAATCCGGTGCCACGCGGCTTCGTATGACGAGGGATCGTCACGAACGATTGCCCCGACGACCGCGGCCGCCTGCTTGACGGCCAGACTGATGCCTTCGCCGGTCAGCGCGTCCTCATAGCCCGCCGCGTCGCCCACCAACAGCACGCGGC
>NZ_MBET01000002.1:0-57349 GCF_001954215.1 Mycobacterium sp. IS-2888 | reverse complement strand
ACGTCGTTAATGGTGATCCGCAACCGCTTACCCGCGTGTTTCACCTGCGCCAGCGACAGGGTCGCGGTCGCGAACGTCCGTACCGGTGAGACCACATGGTTGATGAATGTCGGCGGCGCGTGCAGGAGCCGGGCGAAATCCGGTTGCTCACCACGTTCGCGACCGCGACCCTGTCGCTGGCGCAGGTGAAACACGCGGGTAAGCGGTTGCGGATCACCATTAACGACGTGGTGATGGCGATGGCCGCGGGCGCATTGCGGGAGTTGCTGTTGCGCTACGACGGCGCCGCGGACCGGCCCATCCTCGCCTCGGTGCCGGCCAGTACGGACCGCTCGCCGCACCGGATCAGCGGCAACGAGCTCGGTGGGATGGTGGTGTCGCTGCCGACGCAGGTCGACGACCCGTTGGAGCGTGTGCGGTTGACGTCGTTGGCGACCTCGATCGCCAAAGAAAACAATGAGCTGTTCGGTCCCGAGCTGTACGGCAAATTGATCACCTACCTGCCGTCGGTCGTCGCCCCCGCCGCGTTTCGGTGGCTGGCTCGGCGAGACGCGCAAAACAGGCTGTTCAACCTGCCCGTGTCCAATGTCGCCGGGCCGCGCGAGCGTGGGCGTTTCGCCGGTGCCGTGGTCGGCGAGATCTATTCCGCGGGCCCGCTGATCGCGGGGTGCGGCATCAACATCACCGTGTGGAGTTACGTCGACCAGCTCAACATCTCGGTCATCGCCGATGATCGCACCGTTGCCGACACCCACGAAGTGACCGACGCTATGGTCGGTGCGTTCCACGAAATATGCGCTGCCGCAGGGATTTCAAGCGACGTCACCGAATCCTAGCCCAGGACGGGATACCGGCGCTCGCTGGCCAGTCGATCGAGCGCGGTCTGCATCACCGCACGCACATGCGCGTCGACGTCGGAGACTTCCGGCTTGTCGCCGAACCGGGCGCGGATATCGATCGGTTTCAAAACATCGGTCACGATCTTGGTCGGCAGCGGGAGATTGGGCGGCATAATCACGCTCAACCCGAACGGGAACCCCAGGGTCACCGGCAGAATGTCCGACCGAAACCGCGACAGGCCCAACCGCTTCGCCAACCAGGTCCCTCGAGTCAAGAACAACTGGCTCTCCTGCCCGCCGACGGACACCGCCGGCACAATCGGCACCCCCGCGGCGATCGCCGACCTGACATATCCCGTGCGCCCATTGAAGTCGACGACGTTTTCGGCCAATGTCGGCCGGTACGCGTCGTAGACGCCGCCGGGGAAAACCAGCACGACTCCTCCCGACCGCAGCGCTTTGACGGCGTTTTCCGTGCTGGCGTGGATCACGCCAAGACGCGTGAACACGCCGGCCAGCGGTCCGGCAAACATCCCGTCGTGACCCAGCGTGTACAGCGGGCGGTCGTAGCCGAATTTGCGGTAGAACGCTGAGGCGAAGATCAGCACATCGGGCGTCAGCATGCCGCCGGAATGGTTGGACACCAGCAGCGCGCCGCCCCGTACCGGCAACGATTCCAACCCGCGCACCTCGAAGCGGAACCAGCGCCGCGCTACGGGGCCCGCCGCATTGACGAGCCGCTCCGTGAATCCGGGATCCCACCTGGCGGTTTCGTGCATAGCGCTCACGCGATCGGGCTGAATCCCAGGTGCAGCTCGGTGAGGCCACGCATCTGCCACGTCGGTTCGTAGGTATAGCGCCGGGCATCTGGAGGACCGTGCTGTTCCTCGGCGATGCTGATGTCTGCCATCCGGTCGAGGATGCGATTGAGCGAGATCCGTCCCTCGGCCCGGGCCAGGGGTGCGCCGGGGCAGGAATGATTGCCCCGTCCGAACGCGATATGTTCGCGAACATTGGTCCGGTCAATGCGAAACTCGTTGGGGTCATCGAATTTACGGACGTCCCGGTTGCTCGCACCGGGAAGTAGCATCACAGTGCTGCCCGCCGGAACCTTGATGTCACCGATGGACGTCGATGTCCGCGCCATCCGGAAATGACACTTGACCGGACTTTCCATGCGCAGTGTCTCTTCGACGAAAGTCGGTATCTTGCTCCGGTCTTCGCGAAGCAATTTTTGGAGCTCCGGATGTTCGGCGATCGTTCGTACGGCGAAGCTGAGCAACTTGGTGGTCGTTTCCTGTCCGGCAGCGAACAGGAAGGTGGCGAGCCGGACGACGTCGATGACTTCGGGAGTCGAGCCGTCGGGATACTTCGCCAGGGCCAGCTCGGTCAGCACGTCGGATCGCGGTTCGCGGCGGCGCTCGGTGATGTGAGTGGTGAACTTTTCGTCGAGGTACTCGAGCGGGTTGTGTGCGCGCGTCACCGAGTCGTCGTCGATCCCGCCAGGGACCTGGCCGGAGAACGCCGCCCGAAACTCCTCGTGGTCTTCCGTCGGAACACCCAGCAGATCGGCAATCACCAATCCCGAAAAGGGTCGCGCGTAGTCATCCAGGAACTCACACGTTCCGCGGGAGACGAACTCGTCGAGCTGCGCATCGGCGAGCCGCCACATGAAGTCTTCATTTTCCTTGAGCCGCTTGGGAGTCAGCAGGCGGCTGAGCAGCCCCCGCGTCCGGGTATGGTCCGGCGGATCCTGGGTGACGATGTGTTCGCTCATCGGGATCTGCGTGCGATGCTGCTCGATCAGCTCGCCGATGTCGTCGCCCACGGGCTCGAAGGGCAGGCCCGAAAAGGGGCCGGCGACCGAGACACATGAGGAGAAGGACGGATCCTTGTACACCGCGAGGGCTTCCTGGTGCCCCGTTATCGCCATGACGCCCTGTTCGGGTTGCGGCATCACCGGGCAACGGCCGCGCAGGTGGTCGAAATAGGGGTACGGATCGGGGATAAGGGAAGCGTCGGTGAAGAAATCGACCGAGTCGAAATCAGTCATTCCGTCATACCCTTTCGCGCGTCACCCGGCCCTCCGTCAAATCTAGAACGGAACAAAAATTAGGTCAAATCGCCAGGAGGAGCAGGTACCCGCTCGAGCAGCCGTGCCAGGCCCGGCCCTTCGAGCAGATGCAAGAGCGCGGTGCGGCCGCTGACCGCCATCATGAGCGCGGCGACCGGTCCGCGAATCTCGGCACCCCTCCCCCAGGTCCGACGAATATCGTTAGCGCGCAGGCTGATCCCGCGCAGGCGGCCCAACGGAACGAAACCGAACGGCCACGGACCGGTCAGGAAATCCATCGCCAGCGCCGGCAACTGCGGGTCGGGGGCAAACGGCAGGCCGAGCGGGATCCTGATGTCGCCACCGTGCACCAGGACGTCAGCCAACGGATCGAGTGGGCCGAACAACGGCGGACTGATCCGGCGATCCGCGCATTGACGCAGGCTGGCGGCGATATCAGAGGCCGGCCGCCGCGCGCCCTGTCGGGCCAACTCGTCGATCGCGCGCGCCATGCTCCGACGGCGCAGCGCGAGGCTCAGAAATGCCGGGGTTCCGTCTGTGATGGTGCTGACGATATGGGCGGCCACCGTCTTGACGTCCCAGCCATCGCACAGGCTGGGGGTGGCCAACTGCGCCTCGTCCAAACGATCCAGCAGATTCCGATGCGGCGCCGTTCGTCGGCGACGGCGGCGAACACAAACTCGCGTTCTTCTCGCATCCGCGGCTAGACCTAATGCGTCGAGATTGCCGTCATGGCTGCGATCGGCTCCAAAACCACAACCCTGACGGCAATCTCGACGCCGGCAACTCAGCCGACGGGATAACCCACGGATTTGATCTCTGTGTACTGGTCGAACCCCGCGACGCCGTTCTGGCGGCCCACCCCGCTGTGCTTGTATCCGCCGAACGGGGTGTCGGCGCCGTACGGCGCCCCGCCATTGACGCCGATGAAGCCGGCCTTGATCCGGCGAGCCACCGCCAGCGAATGCTCCAGCGAGCCCGACATCACGTTGCCGGCCAATCCGTACACGCTGTCGTTGGCGATCCGGATCGCGTCCTCCTCGTCGTCGAACGGGATCACCGACAGCACCGGCCCGAAGATCTCCTCTTGGGCGATCGTCATGGAGTTGTCGACGTCGGTGAAAAGCGTTGGGCGGATGAAGTATCCCTTGTCGAAACCGGTCTCCGCGCCGGGCCCACCGACCAGTGCAGTGGCGCCCTCTTCGACGCCCTTCTTGATGTAGCTCGTCACGCGGTCGAACTGTCGCTGCGAGATCACCGGACCGCACAGGGTCGCGGGATCCTGGGGGTCGCCGCACGTGACGTTCTCGTAGATGCCCTTGAGGATTGCCACACCCTCGTCGTAGCGAGACCGCGGCAACAACATCCGGGTGGGATTGGCGCAGCCCTGGCCCGCGTGCATGCACGGGGCGATGCCGATCGCACATGCCAATCCGAAGTCGGCGTCCTCGAGAACGATGGTGGCCGACTTGCCGCCGAGTTCGAGGAACAGCCGCTTCATCGTGGCAGCGCCTTTTTCCATAATCCGCTTGCCCACGACCGTCGAGCCGGTGAACGAGATCAGGTCAACCTTGGGCGAGAGCGTAAGCTCTTCGCCCACAAAGTGATCCGAGGCGGTGACGACGTTGACGACGCCGGCCGGGATGTCGGTCTTTTCGGCAATCAGCCGGCCCAGCCGGGTCGCGTTGAACGGGGTATTGGGCGCTGGTTTGAGCACCACCGTATTGCCAGTTCCCAGCGCCTGGCCGAGCTTGTTGAGGGTGACCTCGAACGGGAAGTTCCACGGCACAATCGCGCCGACTACGCCCACCGGCTCCCGCCAGACCTTGATGGAGGTGTTGGCGCCGGTCAGGCTGATCACGCGGTCCCCGAGGTCGGTTTCCCACGCGTACTCGTCGATCAGTCGCGCCGGGTACTTCAGTCCGTCGGCCAGCGGGGCGTCCAGCTGGGGGCCGAAGGTGATGGCCCGTGGGGAACCAACTTCGAGGATGAGTTCCTCGCGCAGCTCCTCCTTCTCGGATTCGATCGCGTCGTGCAGTTGCAACAGGCAGCGCTTGCGAAGCTCGCGGTTGGTCGACCAGTCGGTCTCGTCGAAGGCGCGCCGGGCCGCGTCGATGGCCCGGTGCATGTCCTCCTTCGACGCGTCGGCGACCTCGCCGAGCGATTCCTCGGTCGCCGGGTTGATGTTGGTGAAGGTGCCCGCCTGGCCCTCGACGAGCTTGCCGTCGATCATCATTTTGGGCTCGAAGCGAACCTTTACAGCCTCGGTCATATCTGTCACTCTCTTCTGCGTCGTTTGAAGGGCTACGGAGAGCCTTACTGGAAACTAGCCGATTGACAAGTTGCAACCGCTGCGGGGCTGGTCACTGGGGGTCGAACAGCACCGGGACCGACGTCGGCGACCGGAAAACCTGCCCCCGTATGTGCGGGTCGTCCCCGTCGGGGTCCAGTCGAAGATTCGGCAGCCGGTCGAGCAACAGGTTGATGGCGGTGCGCATCTCCAGCCGCGCCAGGTGCATGCCGAGGCAGACGTGCACGCCGTGCCCCCAGCCGAGGTGTCCCCTGGCCTGTCGGTAAATGTCGAACGTGTCGGGATCGGGGTAGCGGTCTTCCTGCCGGTTGGCTGATCCCAGCATCGGCATCACCGTCGAGCCGGCCGGGATCGGCACCCCGCCGAGTTCGGTGTCGCGGGTGGCAACCCGGGTGATGGTCAGCAGGGGCGGTTCCCACCGCACGCCCTCTTCGATCGCCTGGGGCAGTAGCGATCGGTCCGCGCGGATGGCGTCCATCTGCGCGGGGTCGGACAGCAGTGCCAAGAGCAGGCTGCCCAGCGCGCGATAGGTGGTCTCCACCCCCGCGGGCAGCAGTAGGCGCAAGAACGAAAAGATCTCCTCGTCGTCGAGCTTCTCCCCGTCGATCTCCGCGTGGGCCAGCGCGCTGATCAGATCGTCCTTCGGTTCGGCGCGGCGGGCGTCGAGGATCGGCGCGAAGTAGTCACATAGCGCGGCCGACGCCGCGAGCCCGCGTTCCGGATTGAGGATCCAGCTCAGCAGGGAGATGGACCAGCGCTGGAATTGCGGATAGTCCTCCTCCGGCAGGCCCAGCAGGCCGGCAATGATCTGGCTTGGATAGTCGAAGGTGAATTCCTTGACCAGGTCGGCCTTGCCCTTCGCCGCGAACTTGTCGATCAGGCTGTTGGCGACGCGACCGACCAGCTCGTCCTCCCAACGCGCTAAGGCCTTCTGCGAGAACGCCTTTGACACCAGCGACCGCAGCCGGCCGTGCACCGGTTCGTCCATGCCGAGCATCACGCCTTCGCCGAGCACCGGACCGAACGCCGCGATGACAGCCGCCGACGAGAACGTTTCGTTGTCGCGCAGCATCTGCTGGGCTTCCTCGTGGCGGTAGACGATGAACACCGGCTTGGACTCCTCGTGGGGCATTCCCGAGGTGTCCAGGCGCTGGACCGGCTCCTCGCGGCGCAGCCGCGCCAGTTCCGTGTAGGGGTCGCGCACGTCGCCGGAGACGGCGTCGTCGAAGGCGCCGAAGTCTTCCAGGTCGTCGAAAAGCTGTTCCATTACTGCTCCTTTGATCCCAAGCGCCGCAACACCGACGCCGGTAGAACTCGAGCGGCGAGCACCATCAGCCGTTGGCCGGCGGTCAGCGGCCATGTCCCGCCGCGCATCGACCCCTGTCTGGGGATGCCCAGCACGATCCGGGACATGTGGTGCATGCCCGAGGCCGGGAGGATCCTGTTGAGCGCCAACAGCATCGAGGCATCGGGTCCCACGCCGCGACGACGGAACGGCACACGGTCGCCCAGCGCCTTGACCAGGCCGTCGGTGAACCGCTCGGGTGGCCTGGCGAAACGGATCGCGAAACGGCCGCGGGTGTTCATGGTGGTATGCAGCCGCGCGTAGGGGCCGTCGAAATCACGGTCGTCGGTGGTGCCCGCGTCGGTGATGATGTCGGTGTCGTACACGCCGGTCACCAAAACGGTGACGCCGAGGCCGAAGGGCGCGATCTCGCACGCCATCGCCTCACCCCATCGCTCCAGCGCCCCCTTGGCCGCGGAATACGGCGCGGTGCCCGGCTGGCCGCGCACGCCGGACGCGCTGGACACCAGCACGATGCGTCCCTCGCCGGCCGCGCGCATCGCCGGCAGCAGCGCCTGGGTGAGCGCGACGGGGCCTATGACGCTGGTGGCGAACATCTTCTGCCACAGCTCCGTGTCGGTCTCCTCCACCATTCCGGCGGCGGAGATCCCCGCGTTGTGCACCAGCGCGTAGGGCGCGCCGACGGCTTCCTCAATTGTCTTGGCGGCAGCGGAGATTGACACCGCGTCCGTAAGGTCGAGCTGCACGCCGACGAGACGGTCGTCGTCACCGGCCGCTCCCGTCGCCTCGCGCAGCGCCGCGATCCCCTTCTCGGGTGCGCGCATCGCCGCGATTACCCGCCACCCCTCGCGGTGGAGGCGCACCGCCGAGGCGAAGCCCAGGCCACGGGAAGCGCCGGTGATGACGACGCTACGAGGATCAGCCATTCTTACTCGGGGTTGCACAGGCACCCTCACCGGGCGCCGGCGGTTGGACTTGCGGTCGGCCGTTGGGTTCCCCGCTCGCCCAGGTCGACCAGATGCCGACCGAGTACGGGCCCTGCGCCCCTGCCTTCTCGTAATACCCTTGCGGGTCATACACTTTGGCCTCCGGGTAGGGCCACGGGCAGGCCACCGAAGTCGCCGCATGGCTGACCTTGATAGCCCAGAACCACGCCCCGTACGCGAAGTAGGAGACATTGATAATGGCGAACATCACGAGGAAGGTGCCGAGCACCGGGCGCGTCGGAAAGACCTTGGCCTTGGCGGCCAGCTTCTCCGCCACCGATTTACCCGTGTCGTCGCGATAGCACAGGATCGCCGCGGGCACCATCACGAACGTCACCGAGAAGGACTCCCAGATCAACGGGAACTGGAACGTCGTGCCGGTGAATACCGAGCCCCAGGGAATCACCTGCGAGTAGATGTACATGCCCCAGTGGATGAGGGTGTTTTCCAGAAACGCATCCATGACGAAGCCGATCACCATCGTGATCAGACCCAGGCACACCAACGGATGTCGCGACACGAACGCCTGCGGCCTGTGCTTGGCCTGCAGCTTCCGCAGGATCCAGACGGCCGGAAAGTAGGGGCCGAAATAGAACATCACGTAACCGAAAACTACAAACGGTTCGACCGTCGGCGACAGCGACACCAGCGGCCACGACTCCGGCCAGTGGACGAGATCGGGGTTGTACACCGCGAACGGGGCCCAGTTCATGATCGGGTCCTGCCACACGATCAGCGTCGTGCACAAGAACATCAGCATGACCGGACTGCCCGGATTCCGTCGCCAGCCTCGGATAAAGACCAGCAGCAGCACAATGAGCGCCACCACAGTGGCAGCATCCAGGAACCCGATGTAGTCCAGCCCGAATTGGAACTTGACCGGGCGCGGCCGGCCCACGACATTCGGGTTGGCGACCCGCGGATCCAGGGCGACACGGCGGTTCGCGATGAAGAAGAGCGCGAACGCCGCCAGCGCAGCGCCGGCGATCCAGCCACCCCAGCCGCGTTTGCGGCTTCGGGGCGGCGATTCCGGCTTCTCGTCGGCGGCAAGCGGTGCGGATTGGTCAGTGCTCATTTCTCACTCTCCGAAGCGATCGACCAAGTGCGAGTTGGTGCCGTCGGCGTCCAGGGTGCGTGCGACCAGATAGCCGGCACCCATCCACGCGCGCCGCGTCCATTTGCCGAAGGAGACCCGGGTGCCGGGCGCACCGGAGGCGGCGGGCATCATCTTCACCCGCTCCAACGCCTCTTTAACGCCGCGCGGGCTGAGCGGGTGCGCATCCGCGAACGCACGCACAAGTGTGGCGGCGACGTCACGGTTGACCACCGACACGCAATATTCGGGGCGGCTACCGTCGTACTTCTCGGCGTAACGATCGAGGAAGTCCTGGCCGACTCGATTCGCCTCGTCATACTGATCGACCCCGACCCAGCCCATGAATGCGTCCCACATGATCGGGTTCACCCACGCGTTCTGGAAAGCCGTCGTCGTGAATCGCGGCGGGTCCCAATCGACGGCCTGCAGCGCCGGGTTGATGAACACGATCCCAAAGCCGAAGCCCAGATGCACGATCGCTTCGGCCTTCGCATCGTGCAGGGTGCGGACGGCTTCATTGATGTCCTGCGCGGTTTGGGCGATCGCCGCTTCAGCAACGATGCGAATGCCATTGCGGCGGCAAGCGCTTCGCAGGTTCTTGAGGTAGCTCTCGCCGATCAGGTTCTGCTCGACGAGGACGCCGATCTCGGAGAGTCCGCGTTTGGCGACGAGGTCCGCGATGAAGATCGGCTCGTCGGTCATCGAACCCTGCGGGAAGGAGAACGTCCATTCGCCCAACCAGTCGTCGGTGCCGGTGACGCTGATGGCGGGGACCTTGAACCGTTCTTGGATCGCCTCGCGGGTGGGCACGCAGTTGTCGGTGATGTGCGGGCCGAACACCACCAGGCAGCCTTCGTCGACGAGCTCGCCGAAGGCATCGATCACCGCCTTGACCGACCCCTTCGGCAGCCCCTCCACTTCGCGGTAGATCATTTGCACCGGGCGATCGATCAGGCCCTGTTGAAGGGCTTCGTCGAACACGAGGTCAAAGCACCGCGTGAAACTCGCCATCAATTCCTCGGGAAAGCCCGGCGGCAGCGTGAAGTCCATCAGATAGCCGACCTTGATCGGCTCAGCAGTGCTTTCGTAGGACATCTGACCTCCCGGGTGGCGATCTCGTGCGCGCCGATCCGAAAACCTAATATTTGTTCAGACCCTAGCGGGGCCGGTATACAGCGTCAATCATCGCGCCCCATCAACCCCGGATCCGCCCAGATAGATGTCGACCATCTCGCCCAGGCCTTTGCCCACGGCCACGTCGTCGGTCAGTGGCCCGGCGATCGCCGCCCGGGCCGCCTCTTGCAGTGTCAGGCCCTCCGCGACGAGCCGGCCCGCCGCGATCAGCACGCGCGTCGAGGCTACCTCGCGCAACCCACCGGTTTCCAGCCGGCGGATCGCCTGCCCGAAACGCACCAGCTCGGCTGCGGTCGCATCGTCGACACCCGACTCGTGCGCAACGATGGCCTCCTCGACATCTGCTGCGGGGAAACCGAATTCGATGGCGACCATGCGCTGACGTGTGGAATCCTTCAGGTCCTTGAGCACACTTTGATAGCCGGGGTTGTAGGACACCACGAGGCCGAATCCGGGGGCCGCGTCCAGTGTGACACCGAGCCGTTCGATGGGTAGCTGGCGGCGGTGGTCCGCGAGTGGATGCAGCACCACGGTGGTGTCCTGACGGGCCTCCACGACTTCGTCCAGATAGCAGATCGCGCCCTCGCGCACCGCCCGGGTGAGCGGACCGTCCACCCACACCGTCTCGTCGCCCTGCAGCAGGTACCGACCGACCAGATCCGCGGTGGTGAGGTCGTCATGGCACGCGACGGTGATCAGCGGCCGGCCGAGGTCGAAGGCCATCGCCTCGACGAAGCGGGTCTTGCCGCACCCCGTCGGGCCCTTCAAGACGAGGGACAAACCCTGGCGGTACGCCGCCTTGAAGATTGCCTCTTCGCTGCCAATCGCCTTGTAGTAGGGCCGCACCGTGTCCGCCTCGGGGGTCACGCCGTTCCGGTAAGCGACTCCGGACTCGTCGGCCATTGCGTCCCCTCTGTCAGCCGCAGCACCGCGGTGTTTTCGAGCCTATCCGGAACAGATGTTTGTTTCAAGCCCGCTGAACAGCTGGTTTGGACACCCTTCGATGAACCTCAGCCGATCGTAATGCGGACCGGAAGAGCGGTCCGATCACGCCGGCGAGCTGATCGGGCCGCGCGATCGTCGCGTGCGCGGTGCTGCCGAACACCCGGCGCAATGACTGCACATCGGTTCCCGCGCCGATCGTCAGACATACGCAGCCGGTGCCGCGGCGGCGCGCCTCGATCAGGGCGCGGCGCGCATCCGCGGCACCGTAAGCCCGCTCGTAACCGTGGTCGTACGCGAGCCCGTCGGACAACACCACCAACAGCCGCCGCGACGTGCCTCCGCGTGCCTCGAGCACCGCCGAGCCGTGGCGGATGGCCGCGCCGAGGCGGGAATACGCGCCGGGTTCGAGGCTGTTAAGCCGCTTCATGACCCGGGAGTCGAGATGGTCGTCAAACCGTTTGACGGGCACCATGTTCACCGCGCGCCGGCCCTGCGAGTAGTAGGCGTAGAGCGCGACCCGGTCGCCCAGATCGTGCAGTGCCACAGCGAGATTGGCGACCGCCGCACGCTGTTGTTCGTGCACCGTGCGTCCGACCGTTCCTGGCTCCGCCGCCGACCCCGACACGTCGAGCAGGAGCAGCACCGACAGGTCGCGTCGGCGCCGCAGGCTGTCGAGGTATACCGCCTCGTCGGGCACCGACCCGGCCAGCACCTCGACGCGAGCTTCGACCGCGGCGTCGATATCGATGTCGTCGCCCTGCGGCTGGCGGTGGCGGCGGTGCAGGCCCATCCCCAGTCGCGATAGCGGGCGCCGCACGCCGATGGCGGCATCGATCGCGTGGGTCGCCGATGGCTTGATTTCCCCCTCGATTTCGCGCACGGTGCACCACGCGGGCCGGTAGCTCCTGCACGTGACATCCCATTCCGGATAGGTCACGCCGTCGACGTCGCTGTGGGTTTCGTGGTCGTCGACCTCCTCGCTCGCGGTTGACGCCAGCGAGGCGACGGCGTGCAGGCCGCGGTTGGCGGAGTTCGTCCGGTGCGTCGGGGTATCCGCGCCGGGCGGACCACCGCCGCTCCCGGTCTTACGCGCCGAAGACAGCATCTTCTTCAGCCACTTGCCGATGAAGCCGCCCCCGCCCACCGGGCTGGTGAACATGTCCGGGTCGTCGGAATCGTCGATCGCGCCGTCCTCTAGCTCCTCGAGTTGCTTCGCGCCGTCCCCGCGCGGGACATGAACGGCGTTGCGCCGGTCCTCAGGCTTGGCCGAACCCGCGGCCAGTACCTTCGCGGCACGGATCACCCCGAATTCCGGCGGCGGGTCGTCGATCGCCTCCCTGCTCTCGGCAATTCGCAGGGAATCGACGGCCGACCCGGTGCGACTCGCGACGTCTCGGTTGCCCATCGATGCCAGCGTGCCCGGCAGCAGATAGCTATTGGCGACCAATGCGCGATGACCCTCGATCGCCAGATACCGCTTGGCCAGCCGTGGACGCCGGACCAGGGAACGCACCACGTCGGGGTCCAGGCTGCCGGCCGCGAGCATCGAGGCCTGGACGGCAACCGCTTCGAGTTTCGCGCGGGCCGGCGCGGAAGGATCCAGGTAAATCGTCTGGCCGTCGGTCCACGACGGCTCACCCGGTTGCAGTTCAGCCACCGCCACCGCACTGCCCGCAAGGGCGGAGGCCAGCAGGCCGAAAACCTGCGGCTGGTCGCCAGGAGCGTCGCTCGGCACGCTCCACCTCCGAACCTTGGACCGCGTTGACCAAATATCTGTTCCAACGTAAAGTCCGGGGCTTGGCCCAGTCAATCGCGCGAGGTAAACAAGAGAACGTGGATTTCTCCTACCCGGCGGAGGTGGAACAGTTCCGCGCCGAGCTGCGCGACTGGCTGTCCGCGAATCTGACCGACGAGCTGATCGCCGCCCGTCGCCCCTCCGGCCGCGACGACGCCACCTTCGCGATGCTGCGCGCCTGGAACCACACGATGGCCGACGCCGGCTGGGCGGCCGTGTCGTGGCCGCGCGAGTACGGTGGCCGCGGGGCGACGGTTCTGGAGCAGCTGGTCTACACCGAGGAAACCACGCGCGCTCGGGCACCGTTGCCGCTCAACGTCATTGGCATGAACAACATCGCGCCGGCGATCATGCAATACGGCACCGAGACGCAGAAGACGACGCTGCTCCCCCGCATGATGCGCGCGGACGACATCTGGTGCCAGGGGATGTCCGAGCCGGAAGCGGGATCCGACCTGGCCGCGCTGCGCACCCGCGCGGTGCGCGATGGGGACGACTTCGTCGTCAACGGACAGAAGATCTGGACCTCGCTGGGGCATCGCGCCGACTGGTGCCAGCTCTATGTGCGTACCGATCCGGAGGCCCCGAAACACAAAGGGATCTCGTGCCTGATCGTCGACATGACGCTGCCCGGCATCGAGGTCCGCCCGCTCGTCACCCTCAACGGCGACACCGATTTCGCCGAGATCTTCTTCCACGACGCGCGAGTTCCGGCGGACGCGCTGCTGGGCCCGCTGAACGGCGGCTGGCAGGTGGCCACCACCACGCTCAGCCACGAGCGCGCCGGGGCCGCACGGCTCTACGCCGAGATGCAGGTGCGGCTGGAGGAATTGGTGTCCGACTTCGCCGCCGCCGATGACGCGCAGGGCATCCTTCAAGACCCGGTGACACTGCGTCGCCTCGGCGAAATCGGGGTGCGCATCAAGTATCTCGAATTGCTGTGTCAGCGCTCGATTTCGGCGACGCTGCACGGCGGCTCGGACAAGACTGCCATGGGCTCGGCCAGTCTCGCCAAGAGTGTCTGGGGTGAGATCGGACAGGACATGGCCGCCCTGGCCTTCGACGTGCTGGGCACCGGCGGGGAGCAGCACCGGTGGGCTGACTACCGCCTGACGTCGCGCTCACTGACCATCGCCGGCGGCACGACCCAGATCAACAAGAACATCACCGCCCAACGCGTGCTCGGATTGCCGCGCCAATGAACCTCGAATTGAACGACGAGCAGGTCGCGCTCCGCGACACGGCGCGACACTTCCTCGCCGAGAAAGCCCCGATTTCTGGACACGTGCGCGCTCTACTCGACGACCCGACCGGTACCACCGGCGCCGTCTGGCGCGGCCTCGCCGACCTCGGAACGACCGGGCTGTTGGTGCCGACCGAGTACGGCGGCGCCGGCATGACGATGGTCGAAGCGGGCATCGTGGCCGAAGAGCTCGGCGCCGCCCTGCACCCGGGACCGTGGCTGTCGAGCGCGGTTGCCGCGCCGCGCGCGCTGGCCAGGCTCGGCGTTGGGGCCGAAGCGGCCGACCTTTTGACCGGGATCGCCGACGGAACCACGATCGTCGCCGTCGGACCGCTCGATCGCAATGACGCTGCGGTCAGCGCCGCCGGGCGCGACCGCGACGGCGTGCTGCGGGGCGAGGTCACCATATCCGACGCAGCCGCGGCGAACGTCCTGCTCGTACTCGCCGAGTACGAGAACGGGACCGGGCTTTTCGCGGTGAAGACCGACTCCGCCGGCATTTCGGTGGCCCCCCAGCGCGGTATCGACCAGACCCGCAAGCACTTTCGAGTCGCGCTCGATGACGCGCCCGCACACCGGCTGGCCACGTCGTCCCCGGACGCCGTTGCCGCGGTGGTCGACGACGTGCTCGTTGCCACGGCCGCCGACGCGCTCGGCGCCGCGCGGGCCGTGATGGACCTAGCCATCGAATATGCCAAGGTGCGAAAGCAGTTCGGTCAGGTCATCGGCTCGTTCCAGGCCATCCAGCATCTGTGCGTCGACATGTACGAAACGGTCGAGTTGGCCCGCAGCGGGGTGATCCACGCGTTGTGGGCGGCGGACCACGCCGATGCGCAGCAGCGCCATCTGGCAGCGTTGCGGGCAAAGGCGTTCGCCGGACGATTGGCCACCGTGGGCGATACCGCGATCCAGGTGTTCGGGGGCATCGGCTACACCTGGGAACACGATGCCCACCTCTACCTCAAACGGCTGCTGAGTTGGAGCGAGTTCCTTGGTGGCCCCGACGGCTATCTCACGGAACTCGGTGCGCGTCTTGCGAAAGACGCTGTCTCATGATCGATTTCACCGACCAGGTCGCGATCGTGACAGGAGCGGGCCGGGGGCTCGGCCGGCTGTATGCGCTGGAGCTGGCCCGACGTGGCGCCTCGGTGATCGTCAACGACCTGGGCGGCACGATGCACGGTGACGGGTCCGACGCCACGGTCGCGGACCAGGTCGTCGCCGAGATCGAAAGGGAGGGCGGCGTGGCCGTGGCCTCGCACGACTCGGTCGCCAGCCCGGAAGGCGGCGACGCGATCGTCGAGATGGCCCTCGCGCGCTTCGGCCGGCTCGACGCCGTGGTCAGTAATGCCGGGATTTTCAACAGCATTCCGTTCGACGAGCTGTCCGCGGACGACTGGCGCAAGATGCTCGGCGTGCATCTCGACGGCGGGTTTTACCTGAGCCAACCGGCGTACCGGGTGATGAAGCGGCAGCGCTATGGCCGCTTCGTGTTCATCTCCTCCTCGGGCGGCATGTTCGGCCAGCCGTTGGAAGCCCATTATGCGGCGGCCAAGGCCGGGCTGGTCGGGTTGTCGAACGTGATCGCGATCGAGGGCGCCGAGCACGGCATCCTCTCCAATACCGTGCTCCCGTTCGGCTTTTCGCGCATGGTGACCGAAACCGTGGGAGACCCGAAAGCCCTTGACGAAATTGGGTTCTTGGGCGTGATCAAGCCCGAGCTGGTCATACCCATGGTTGTTTTCCTGGCGAGCCGGGCCTGCCAATTCAGCCACCAGAACTACTCGGCCTGCGCCGGTCGTTTCGCCCGTGTCTTCGTCGGCCTCGGCCAGGGCTGGCTCGCCGAGAAAGACAGCACCCCGACCGCCGACGACATCGATGCTCACCTTTCCGAAGTCTCGGCAACCGAACCGTTCACCGTGCCCGACTCGATCTTCGAGGAAGTCTTCGCCGTGGCGGCCCAGCTCGGCGTGGGCACCTGATGGACATCGAGTATTTGCTCACCGCAACCCGGTCCGCGCGCAAGTCGCTCGACCTGGACGCGCCCGTCGACATCGACGCCATTCGAGAGTGCCTGCGCATCGGGTTGCAGGCCGCCAACGGCTCGAACCAGCAGGCGTGGCGGTGGCTGGTGGTGACAGATCCCGTGTTGCGGGACACAATCGCCGAGCTGTACCGACAGGCTTATCTGCTCAGGGTCGGCGGCCACCTGCTCGCCGAGATGCTGCCGGCCGGAACGCCGGAGGGCCGGCTCATGTCGTCGACGGAGTGGTTGGTTGAGAACATGGCGCGGGTGCCGTTGTTGGTGATCCCCTGCTATCAGCCGTACCTGCCGCGCATCGACGGCGACGAGTCGTTTCACCAGGCCACGCTCTACGGATCGATCTTCCCGGCGGTGTGGAACTTTCAACTGGCGTTGCACACCCGCGGCTACGGAACGTGCGTTACGACATTGCACCTGCACCGCGAAGGCGAGATCCGGCAGCTGCTCGGGATTCCGCAGACGTACGTCCAGGGCTGCCTGCTGCCGGTGGGCCGCCTGAAGGCAGGGCACACGTTTCGGCCGGCCGCCAGGCGGCCCGTCGAGGAGGTGGTCGCGCGCGATCGCTGGGACGGCCCCAGCCTTTAGAATGGGTCCATCACCGCTGTATGCAGCGAATTCATTCGAGGAAGTCTGATAGCCTTTAACAAAGATTTGGTTCGGCGGGAGGACGAATGGCCAAGGCCGAATCATTGGCTGCCAGGCGACCGGTGGATCGTTTGGACCACGGCGGCACGGACGATTCCGGAACGCGACGCACCGAGATCCTGCAGACCGCTGCGTCGCTGATCGCCTCCTCGGGACTGCGGACGTCGTTGCAGGAAATCGCCGACGCGGCAGGCATTCTCCCCGGCAGCCTCTATCACCATTTCGAGTCCAAAGAGGCGATCCTCGTCGAGTTGATACGCCGGTATCAGGACGATTTGAACCGCATCGGGCTGGCGGCCCAGGCGAGACTTGACGAACCCGACTCGAAGCCGGTCGCGGAGCAGATCATCCTGTTGGGATCCGCGATCGCCAATTGCGCCGTGCAACACGGGGCGGCCCTGCAAATGTCGTTCTACGAGGGGCCGAGCGCGGATCCCGAGCTGATGAAGCTAACCCAGCAGCAGCCCACCGCGATTCAGCAGGCGATGCTGCAGACGCTGCGCGCCGGCCGGTGGAGCGGCTACATCAAACAAGATATCGATCTTCCCACGCTGGCCGACCGCATCTGCCAGACCATGCTGCAGGTCGGGCTCGACGTCATGCGCCACACCGCTCCCGCCGACCAGGTGGCCGAGCTGCTGTGCCGAATCATCTTGCAAGGGTTGGCGGCCCGGCCATCTACCGATTCGGCGTTGGACCGGTCCAACGCTTTCAAGGCCGCCAGTGACGTGATCGAGACGTGGGCCGACGACAGCGAGGCCGATCCCAGCGACAAGGCGGCCCACATCCGGGCCGTGGCACGAACGGAGTTCGGCCGCAAGGGATACGAAGTCACCACCATCCGGGACATCGCCTCGGCCGCGGGCATGGGTACCGGGACCGTCTATCGCGTGATCGGATCCAAGGACGAGCTCCTCGCGTCGATCATGGAGTCATTCGGCAGGAAGGTCGAGGCGGGATGGGTCAGCGTGCTGCGTTCGGATGCCACCCCCGTCGAAAAGCTGGACGCGCTCAGCTGGGTCAACGTCAACGCACTGGACCGATTTTCCGACGAGTTCCGGATTCAGCTTGCCTGGATGCGGCAATCCCCGCCGAACACTCCCAACCCCGGTTGGCTGTACGCAACGCGGCTTCGCCAGATGAAATCACTGCTCTCCGAAGGAATCCGGTCGGGTGAGATCCGCATCGACGCCGGCTCCACCGCGATGCTGGCGCGGTGCGTCATCGGCCTGCAGTGGATACCGGAGAACATCCTTCGCGCCGTCGGCCGTCGGGCGGCGCTGGTGCACGCCCGCGACACCTTCCTGCGTGGTGTTGCCGTGCGCGGCAAGTAAGGCCGCCAATCCGGACCCGGTATTGAGCCAAATAACTGTTACCCATACAGTTGAGCAGTTAGAACCGGGTTGGCAGTTACGGAGAAGGGGATTTCCATGACCATTGTCGATCGGCTGCGCTACGACGGCAAGCGCGCGCTCGTTGTCGGTGGTGCGACAGGCATGGGCGCCGCGGCGGCCAAGTCAGCGGGCGAGCTCGGCGCCGAGGTCATCGTGATGGACTACGCGCCGGTGAACTACGACGTCGCCAAGTCCATCCAGGTTGACCTGCGCGATCCCGCGTCGATCGACGCCGCGCTCGAGCAGCTGGACGGCCCGGTCCACGCCGTGTTCTCGGCCGCCGGCATCGCCGAGGGAACCACGGACCTGATGGCAATCAACTTCCTCGGCCACCGCTACCTGCTCGAACGCCTGCTCGAGAAGAACCAGCTTCCCTCGGGTGCGGCAATCTGCTTCATCTCCTCGGTCGCCGGCATGGGCTGGGAGAACGACTTGGACTTGCTGAACGAGTTCCTGGCCACGCCGGACTTCGCGACGGCACAGGAGTGGGTGAAAGCGCACGAATCGGAAGGCATCATCCACTACGGCTTTTCCAAGAAGGTCGTCAACGCCTATGTGGCCACCCAGGGCTACCCGCTGCTGAAGAAGGGCATCCGCATCAACGCGATCTGCCCGGGTCCCACCGACACCCCGCTGGCCCAGGCCAACGCCGACCTCTGGCTCACCTTCGCGCAGGACTACCGCGACGAGACCGGCTCCAAGGTGCACACGCCGGAGCAAATGGGCGATGTCATGTGCTTCCTCAACAGCGCCGCCGCGTTCGGCATCAGCGGGATCACGCTGCTGGTGGACTACGGGCACACGATGGCGTCGCTCACTGGCGCCTACCCGCCCGGAAAGCCGATCATCGACCTGATCATGGGGCGGGTAAAACTCTGACGGCGGCAGGTGGTGGGTCAGTGCGGCCGGCCCACCATCCCCTAGGGTGCCGGCGCCTCGTTAGGGGGCACACCCAATGACGCGGCACGTGGGGTTGTCCGCCGTCGGTGGGGGATTCGTTCCGTCGTAAAGATCGCTGGGCAGCTTGCCGTCATAGGGAACATTGCCCTTCCCGTTGACCCAGTAATAGGTGTGGCAGACATTCCAGTCCCAGCCGTAATGTGGGCCTGGCCCCGTCGGGTAGTAGATGGAATCCCCTGGGCACCAGTGATGTGGGCCGGGTCCTTGCGCCTGGGCGATGCCTGCGCCCAGCCTGCCACCGGCAAACAGCAACGTCGCCGTCGCTAGCCCTGTGATTCCTCGTCGTAGGCTGCGGGTGCTGTTCATGTCGCGTTTCTCCTTGTTCAGCGCGGCCTCCCCGGCGGGCGGCAGGGGGTGTTACCGCATTTTTGCTGACTCAAAATTTGCACCGCCTGCGTTGCTACCGATCCCAACATCGCGGACCAGCTTTCTCACCCTGACCCACGACACGGCAGTACCGTCGGGGCATGGCACGCATCGTCATCATCGGCGGCCACGGCAAGGTCGCGCTGCAGCTGGCCCACATCCTCTCCGAGCGCGGCGACGAGGTGACCTCGGTCTTCCGCAATCCCGAGCACTCCGACGACGTCGCGGCCACCGGCGCCCAGCCGGTGGTGGCCGATATCGAGCAGCTGGATACCCCCGCGCTCGCCGAACTGCTGAGCGGGCACGACGCGGTCGTCTTCTCCGCCGGAGCCGGTGGTGGCAATCCGGCGCGCACCTATGCCGTCGACCGCGACGCCGCGATCCGGGTTATCGATGCGGCCGGGCAGGCGGGCGTGCCGCGGTTCGTGATGGTGTCGTACTTCGGTGCCGGTTCGGATCATGGTGTATCGCAAGATAATCCGTTCTTTCCGTACGCCGAGGCCAAGGCCGCCGCCGATGCCCATCTGCGCTCCAGCGCGCTGGACTGGACGGTGCTGGGACCGGGCCGGCTCACCCTCGAACCCGCCACCGGCCGGATCGCGATCGGCAAGGGCAATGGTGAGGTGTCGCGAGCCGACGTCGCGCTTGTCGTCGCGGCCACGCTGGCAGACGACTCCACCATCCGCCGCACCATCGGATTCAACAATGGCGAAGTGCCCATCGCGGAGGCGCTGGCCGACTGACGCGCCGGCATCGAGCGAGGCATGTTAGACACGCGTCGCGAGAGGGAACCCGGTGAAAGTCCGGGACAGTCCCGCAGCGGTATGCAGGAACGACCGCCGTCGCAACGCACTGATTTCAAAGAGACCGGAAAGCGACGGCCAGTAGGAGCAACTACGACAATGGGCGCCTGCGAGTCCGAAAACCTGCCGACTGTGCCGGGCGCGCCGCGTCCGGCGGGCTCATCGCCTCGTGGAATGGGCGTTTGGCCGTGGCCGTTGCGGTTGGTGTGCCAAACCGTCGAATGAAGGACGACATCGTGACTCACTTCGTAAGTAGTCAACCATTCACCGCCACGGTTACCGGCTCGCCGCGCATCGGCCCGAAACGCGAACTCAAGCGCGCGACCGAAGGCTACTGGGCCGGACGCACCAGCCGATCGGAATTGGAGTCCGTCGCCGCCACATTGCGCCACGACATGTGGGCAAGCCTGGCGGCCGCAGGCCTGGATTCGGTGCCGGTGAACACCTTCTCGTACTACGACCAGATGCTCGACACGGCCGTCATGCTCGGCGCCCTACCGGCCAGGGCCGCGAATGTGCCCGACGAGCTCGACCGATACTTCGCCGCCGCGCGCGGCAATGACGAGGTCGCGCCGCTGGAGATGACCAAGTGGTTCGACACCAACTACCACTACCTGGTTCCCGAGATCGAGCCCGCAACCCGGTTCGCGCTGAACCCGGACAAGGTCCTTTCCGAGCTGAAAGAGGCGCTCGGACAAGGTATTCCGGCGCGTCCGGTCGTCATCGGACCGGTGACCTTCCTGCTGTTGAGCAAGGGCGTCAACGGCGGGGATGCACCGATCGGGCGACTGCAGGAGCTGGTCCCGATCTACTCCGAGCTGCTGTCGCTGCTCGCCGACAACGGCGCGCAGTGGGTGCAGTTCGACGAGCCGGCGCTGGTAACCGACATCTCCCCCGACGCGCCCGCGCTGGCCGAGGCCGTCTACAACGCGCTGGGCTCGGCGAGCAACCGCCCCGCGATCCACGTCGCGACCTACTTCGGCGACCCGGGCGCGTCCCTGGCGGGGCTTGCCCGCACACCCATTGAGGCGATCGGCGTCGACCTGGTCGCCGGCACCGAGACGGCCGCGGCCGGCATCCCGGAATTGGTCGGCAAGACCCTGGTGGCGGGCATCGTCGACGGACGCAATGTCTGGCGCACCGACCTGGAGGCGGCGCTGGGCAAACTGGCGACCCTGCTCGGCTCGGCGGCCAACGTCGCGGTATCGACGTCGTGCTCGACGATGCACGTGCCGTACTCGCTGGAGCCGGAAACCGAGCTCGACGACGCCCTGCGCGGCTGGCTGGCCTTCGGGCGGGAGAAGGTCGCCGAGGTGGTGACGCTGGCGCGGGCGCTGCACGACGGACGCGACACCGTCGCCGACGAGATCGCGGCGTCCAACGCCGCCGTGGCCTCCCGTCGCGGCGACCCGCGGCTGCACAACGGACAAGTCCGGGCCCGGATCGACTCGATCGTCGCGTCGGGCACCCATCGCGGTGACGCGGCCGCCCGCCGCGCGAGCCAGGAGGCGCGGCTACAGCTGCCCCCGCTGCCGACCACGACGATCGGCTCGTACCCGCAGACGTCGGCAATCCGCAAGGCACGCGCGGCCTTTCGGGCCGGTGAGATCGACGAGGCCGAGTACGTCGGCAAGATGCGCAAGGAGATCGCCGACGTCATCGCGCTGCAGGAGCAACTCGGCCTGGACGTGCTGGTGCACGGTGAGCCGGAGCGCAACGACATGGTGCAGTACTTCGCCGAGCAGCTCGAGGGCTTCTTCGCCACCCAGAACGGCTGGGTGCAGTCCTACGGCAGCCGCTGCGTGCGCCCGCCGATCCTTTACGGCGACGTGGTGCGCACCCATCCGATGACGGTCGAGTGGATCACCTATGCGCAGTCGCTGACCGACAAGCCGGTGAAGGGGATGTTGACGGGACCTGTCACAATCCTGGCGTGGTCGTTCGTCCGCGACGACCAGCCGCTGGCCGATACCGCCAACCAAGTGGCCCTGGCCATTCGGGACGAGACCGTGGATCTGCAGGACGCCGGTATCGCGGTCATCCAGGTCGACGAGCCGGCGTTGCGCGAGCTACTGCCGTTGCGTCGCGCCGAGCAGGACGAGTACTTGCGTTGGGCCGTAGGCGCTTTCCGGTTGGCCACGTCTGGGGTAGCCGACTCGACGCAGATCCACACGCACCTGTGCTACTCGGAGTTCGGCGACGTCATCGGCGCCATCGCCGACCTCGACGCCGACGTCACGTCCATCGAGGCGGCGCGCTCACACATGGAGGTACTGGACGACCTGAACGCCGCCGGCTTCGCCAACAGCGTAGGTCCGGGCGTCTATGACATCCACTCGCCGCGGGTGCCGAGCGAACGCGAAATGGCCGAGTCGTTGCGTGCGGCGCTGCGCGCCGTTCCGGCGCAACGGCTTTGGGTCAATCCCGACTGCGGGCTGAAGACCCGCAACGTCGACGAGGTCACCGCGTCGCTGCGGAACATGGTCGCCGCCGCGCGGGAAGTCCGGGCGTCGGCCTAGGTTGACGCGGCAGTCCCGGACAGCACCTGGACCGGGACGTCGTCGGCCCACGGTTGCCGGGTCACCATGTCGGCGACCCGGACGATGCCGCGCTCGAATTCGCCTGTGGCGGCGTCGACTAGGCGATATTCCTGGGTCTGCTTGTGGATCGGCTGCGCGTCGAGCAGGACCACGCGCACCTCGCCCGGCTCGAAGTGACAGCGCTCCTGCATCGCGGTGATCAGTTGTTCGTTGTGCATGTGGCCGTCGCCGAAGTTCCAGCCGATGGCGGTGCTGCAGATGCGCTCGCCATCGGTGATGACATAGTCGTCCTCGTTCTGGCCGGCCATCGCGCGGTGCGCCAACGTGAACAGCGCGCGGCCATGCGTGTTGAATCCGCGGAACGCATAGCCCATGTAGATCGGGATCTGCGCGGCTTCCGGGCTGCCGTAGAACCGCTCCAGCTGCGCCTGCGGCATGCTGGCGATCGCCACGATGCCCCGGCTGATCTTGTCGTTGGCCGAAGGCTTGATGCACCACAGCGTGGTGTCCCAGTTTCCGGCGTAATAGCGCATGCCCGGCAGGAACGAGATCTTGCGCGGGAACATGTTGCCCAGCGCGACGATTCCCGCGATGACGACGAACAGGATCGCCACCGGCACAGGGTGTTTCAGATCGCCCAAGCCCAAGCGGGCATGCGCGACGAACAACGACAACACCCCGAAGATCATGAAGACGTTCCACTCCAGCGGCACCCCCATGGGGATGGACACCAGGATTCCCAGGTGGAAGCACACCATGACGATGGCCGCGATCGTGGTCGGCCAGCCGCCGTGGCAGAAGAACAGCGGCAGCGGGACCAACATCTCGATGGCGGTGCTCAGGTGAGCGAGCAGCCGCGACAGCAGCCCGGGCCGCAGGTCGTCCGGGAACTTCTCGAAGAAGCGCCGTTTCAGCCATCGGGGCCGCATCAGCGGGTTGTTGGACATCATCGTGGAGATCACGAACGGGAAGTGCTTGTTGAGCTTCGACGTCGCCGCGCCCATCCAGATCACCAGAAACACCAGCTTCGCGGCGACGATCATGTCGACGCCCCCGAATAAGAACGTCACCGTCAAGGTCACGTACACCTCGCCGCGGGCGGCGAGAAAGATCACCTTGTCGCGTAGCCCCAGCACGCCGACGAGGAGCAGGATCGTCACGATTTCCCACGTCGGGAGCAGCCCGATCGTCGTGCCGAGCTCGGGCACCGGCCCGGTACCGTCCGAGAAGAGCGCCCGCAGCGTCACCAGCAACAGCAGCGCGTACAGCGCGACATCGAACGGGGTGCGCTTGGTGCCGCTGGTCCCCGGCACGCGATCGGGCCACGGTGGCAACCGGATGGTGCCGAACCGCATCCAGTACAGGATCGAGCCCAGGGGTGGGAAGAACCGGTTGTTCAGCGGACCGAAGCCGCAGCCCAGCCCGATCACCTCGAAGAGCATCGTGTAGAGCACGACCTTCTCGAACACGATCGGTTCCGACCACCACGACGCGACGTTGGTGAACCCGCCGATTCCGTTGGTGGCCGAGGCAAACAACCACGCGAAAAGGATGTAGAGAAGGATTTTGACGACGTAGAACAGGTGCAGCGCGACGGGTGTGCCGAAGCCCACCTCGGCCCAGTGCTTGGCCATCGGGCGGATCTTCTCGCTGCGGGTGCCCTTGCTCCACTCGGCCATGTCGATCTGCGGCAGATCAGGCTTGAGAAATCCCATGGTTTGACAGATTAGAACGCGTTCTAGGCGCATGGCTTGGGTAGGGGCAAGAATCCTTTGCCTGCGGCTCTTTCGCCGGATACGGTGAGGTCGGGTCGGCATGTCCTGGGGAGACATCCATCATGAGCAAATTTCGATACGGCATCGCGGCGCTGATCGCTGCCGTGGCACCGGTCGCATTCGCCGCGGCGGGCGGTACCGCTCGCGCCGACCCACCGGCACCCGGAGATACGTGCACGGTATTGCACGCAACCACCAAAGACGTCAATGCCCGGATGATGTGGTGCAACCCGACGATGACCGGCGACCACACGCTGGTGTGGCAGTACGGCGGACCCTCCACGCCTTAGCCCGACCGCTCGAGTGTGCGCAAACGGCTTCGAGTGTGAGCCCACGGCGGCGACACGCCGGGCGGATTCACCCACGATTCACACTCAAAGCCAAGGCAGCACAATCGAACTCAGCCGAAGATCCCCGGCGGGATGACCGGCGCCGTCTGCAGTACCCGCGGGTCGATCACCACGTTCAGCGCATCCACGGCCTCGAGCTCGGCCAGCGATTCCACCGCGGACAGAAACCGGCGCTGCTCGGCGGGGTCGACGATGCCGTCGGCGAGGTCGGAGAACTTCTGCACATACTGCGGGCGCCGAAAAGGCCGCGCCCCCAATGGATGTGCGTCGGCGACGGCCAGCTCGTCACAGATCACCTCGCCGCTCTTGAGGGTCACCTCCGCCCGGGCGCCGAAGGCCGGATCCGTCGAGTGGTACCGGCGGGTCCATTCGGGGTCTTCGACGGTGGAGATCTTGCGCCACAGCTCGACGGTGTCGCGCCGGTGGGCACGCTCCGGCGCGTAGGAGCGTTCGTGATGCCAGGCGCCGTCCTGCAGTGCGACGGCAAAGATATAGGGCAGCGAGTGGTCGAGCGTTTCCCGTGACGCGTCGGGATCGAACTTTTGCGGATCCCCAGATCCCGTCCCGATCACCACGTGGGTGTGGTGGCTGGTGTGCAGCACGATCGAGGCGACCTCGTCGAGATCGCCTAGGCGCTGGCGCAGCCGCCGTGCCATGTCGATCGGCGCCTGACTCTGGTACTCCGCCGAATGCTCCTTGGTGTAGCTGTCCAGGATGGCCCGCTTCGGCTCGCCGGGAGCGGGCAGCGGCACGTGATACTCGCGCTCGGGTCCACCCAGCAGCCAGGCGATCACGCCGTCCTCGCCCTCCCAAATCGGCGCCGGTGAGCGCTCGCCGCGCATCGCCCGGTCGACCGCCTCGATGGCGATCTTTCCGGCGTGCGCCGGCGCGAACGCCTTCCAGCTGGAGATCAGGCCCTTGCGGGATTGGCGGGTGCTCGTTGTCAGGTGCAGCGCTTGTCCGATCGCGTGGTAAATGGTCTCGGTGTCCAGCCGAAGCATGGTTCCCAGACCGGCGGCCACCGAGGGTCCGAGATGCGCGACATGGTCAATCTTGTGCTCGTGCAAGCAGATTCCGCGCGACAGGCCGATCTGGATTTCGTATGCGGTCGCCACGCCGCGCATCAGGTCGGCACCGGGCACGCCGAGCTGCTGCGCCACCGCGACGAGTGGCGGGATGTTGTCGCCGGGATGAGAGTATTCCGCGGCCAGAAACGTGTCGTGGAAGTCGAGCTCGCGCACGGCGACGCCGTTGGCCCACGCCGCCCATTCGGCCGAATAACCGCCCCCGACGCCGAAGACCGCAGCCCCCGGCCGCGCGGGATGCGCCAGCGCCTGCATGCGGGCCACGGCGACCGGACGGCGCAGCACGGCCGCGGCGCTGACGGCGGCGTTGTCGATGATCCGATTCGCCACCATCTCCGCGGTATCCGGCTCGACGGCAACCGGATCGGCGGCGACCTCGGCGATCTTGGCGGCCAGATGTTCGGCGCGCGGAAAGTCATCGGAGCTACGCCGCGTCCGAACGGTATGCACCAACATGAGCCGCACCCTATGCAAAGCCGGTTGCGGGTCAATATTCGAACTGGACGTTTGCCGATTTGTCACAATTGCTCCCCCGACCGGAGTTTGATGCTGAGCTATCTCCGAAGGGAGGTGCGAAGCGTGTCCCGATTCGCGTCGTGGCTGGCTCGGGCTGATCAGTTCGACTGGATCACGGATATCTTGCGCGACCGCGGGCTGCTTCGCGCGACGCAGTGGACCCTGGCCGTCATCTCCCTGATATCGGCGCTTGTCCCGGTGACCTCACTGCTCAGCACGCATCACCGCACCGCCGGGGTCGTGCTCATCAATGCGACCGCGGCAGGGTTCGTCGTTGCGGTAAGTGTCTTCTGGTTGACGCGCTGGCCGACCCGGATCCAATCGGAAATCTTCGGGGTTGTCGCCGCGACATGCATTGCCGGGTGGAGCCTGACCCAGCCAACCGCCGCCCTGGCGGCAGTGGGCTGCAGCGCTCTCGCGATTAATAGCGGATATGTCGCGCTGTTTCACAGCAATAGACTTCTGGTGTTCAACGTCGGCTTGGCGGTCACAGTCTCTGTCGTGGCTGCCGTGCACCTGGCTCGCGAGAGCGACATCGGAACGGGAATCGCAGCGTTTTGGGTGATCTCAATGCTCAACTTGTCGGTCCCCCTGGCGATGCGCGGGATGTCGCGGGCAATGGGGACATACGCAGTACGCGCCGACGAAGACGCGCTGACCGGCCTGTTCAACCGTAGAGGGTTCATCGCCGCGCTAACCCGCAGACTGACCAATCCACACGCTGACACGACCCATCTGACCATGGTCATGATCGACCTCGACGCGTTCAAACGGATTAATGACACCTTCGGTCACGCCGCGGGTGACCGCGCGCTGATCGCCGTCGCCGGCGTGCTGCGGCAGCAAGTGTCGCCGACGGCAATGGTTTGCCGCGCGGGCGGGGAAGAGTTCCTCATCGCCGCCACTAGCCCGTCGCCGGACGCCGAGCCAATCTCGGCGCGATTGCGTGCCGCCATCGCCGCGCTTCCCCTGGGACTGACGGCCAGCATCGGTACGGCGACCGCCGAACTACCCCCGATGGGCACATTCGACGCACTCGGACTCATTGAAAAACTCATCGACGTCGCCGACAGCGCGATGTACACGGCCAAACGATGCGGTGGCAATCGGGCCCATCACCTGTGAACGGCCGCGGCCCGGCCCGCAACCGGTCCGCAAGTCAAACCATCGAGCAACCCGAGAAATCCGGGTAAACACGCCACGTCGCGCGCCGCTATCGGTGTAGTTTGCTGCTGGGGCGGGGCTAGGTGAGGAGCCAGTCGTGGCCGATGTCGATTATTGCGTGGTCGGAGCGGGTTTCGCCGGTTTGACGGCCGCGTTCCGGCTGAAGCAGGCGGGCCGCTCGGTGGCCCTGCTGGAGGCGCGCGACCGGGTCGGCGGTCGCACGTTCACCGTCACTCGTGACGACGGCGTGTGGATCGACCGCGGCGGCGCCTGGATCGGGCCTGGCCAGGACCGGATCTACGCGATGATGAGCGAATTCGGTGTGCCGGAATACAAACAACACCTCGACGGTGAATCGATGATGATCGTCGGCGGCAAGAAGCACCGCTATGGCGGCACCATCCCGTGGACCATGAGCCCCTGGGCCGTCACCAACCTTGGCATCGGTTTGCTCTCGTTCGACAAGATGTGCAAATCGATCCCGCTCGAAGCGCCGTGGGAGGCAAAGCACGCCGCCGAGTGGGACCGCATCACCGTTGGTGAATGGATCGCGAACAACACCATGTCCAAGCAAGCCCGCGAGATGCTGGACATGGTGCTGGCCGGCACCTACACCTCGGCGGGGTCGGAGACGTCGCTGCTGTGGGCGCTGACGCAGATGGGGTCCTCCGGCGGGGGTGCGACGTTCGTCATTTCAGTCAAGGGCGGCGCCCAGGAAGCCCGGCCCGTGGGTGGGATGGGCGCCCTGCACCGCCCGATGGTGGCCGCACTGGGCGACGCACTGCACCTTTCGCAGCCGGTCCGGCAGATCACCCAAGACGACGACGGCGTGACCGTGACCGCGGACGGTTTGACGGTGCGGGCTGGGCGGGCCATCGTGGCGATACCGTTGGCGGTCGCCAGCTCGATCGTCTACGAGCCGATGCTGCCGGTGGATCGGGCGCTGCTGCATCAGCGGATGCCCAGCGGCGCGGTCATCAAGATCTCGGCGATCTACGACGAGCCGTTCTGGCGCGCTGATGGGCTGTCCGGCCAGTCGGCCGCACCGGGAACCCCGGCCTCACTGACCATCGATGCGTGCACGGACACCGGTAACCCCGGGATCATGTGCGTCATCACCGAAGGCCCCGCGGCGCGCCGGCTGACAAAACTCGACGAGGCCGAACGAAAAGCGATCGTCATCGGCGAACTCGTGGATCGCTTCGGCAGCAAGGCCAAAGCGCCGCTGGAATTCCACGAGCAGAACTGGACCACCGAGCGCTACTCCGGCGGCGGGATGATCGGCCACGCCCCGCCGGGCGTGCTCACCGAGTTCGGATACACCCTGCGCGAGCCATGCGGCCGCGTCCACTGGGCCGGGACGGAGAGCTCCGCGATCATGTGCGGCTGGATCGACGGCGCGATCCGCTCCGGCGAACGCGCGGCGGCCGAGGTGATGGCACTCGATACCGAGGCGGTCGCCTCGCCAACGCCGGCGTGACGACTTACCCGGCTTGCTTTGCAGGCGGCCGGTAGAAGATCAGCAACTGGCCGATGGCCCCGCCGAGGCCGAGCGCTACCGACAGCACCAGGCCTGGCCAGCCGTCGAGCCAGTTCTTCCCGAAGATCAGCCAATCCAGGCTGAGCCGCCCGGCGCCCAGCGTCGCCACCACCACGGCGCTGACCGCCAGCACCAGGTTGTACTCCCAGCCCTCCTTGACGATGAAGAAGCCGTTGGGGCGATGCACAGTCCACGCCGCGACCAGCATCAGCGACACGAAGCCCGCGGCCGGGATCGGGGTAAGCAGCCCGGCGGCCAGCCCGAGTCCGGCGGAGACTTCCGTGGTGGCGGCCACGGTGGCGTGGAACTTACCGGGCTTCATGCCGATGCTCTCGAACCATCGCGCGGTGCCCGGTATCCGGCCGCCGCCGAAGAACTTGTTGAAGCCATGCGCGGCGAGTGTCAGTCCCAGCACCAGCCGCAGGATCAGTAACCCGACGTCATACACATTCATAGCTGCAAACCTAGATCATGGGTCAGTCGCGTTCGCGAGTAGCGTTCCTGGACGGAAAGGAGTCCGGCATCAAGATCGCGATCATCGGCGCCGGCAATGTCGGCACCACGTTGGGCACCGCCTGGCGCAATCGCGGCCACCAGGTCACATTCGGTGTCCGCAACCCCAGCGACCCGAAATACGCCGCGCTCGGCGGCGTCGAGACGAACGAATCCGCCGCGGCCGCCGCCGAAGTCGTCGTGCTGTGCACGCCGTGGCAGACGACGCAGTCGGCGGTGCAGGGCTGCGGCGACCTCACCGGCAAAGTCCTCATCGATTGCACCAACCCGCTGACCCCCGACGTCACGGCATTAGAAGTCGGGCACTCCACCTCGGGCGGGGAAGAGGTCGCGAAGTGGGCGCCCGGCGCCCGGGTCTGCAAGGCGATGAACCAGATCGGTTTCCCGATGATGGACGCACCGCAACTACCGGGCCAACCGGTGATGTTCGTCTGCGGCGACGACGACGAGGCCCGGTCTGTGACCGCCGGGCTGGTCGCCGAGCTCGGCTTCGAGACCATCGACGTCGGCGACCTGACGCTGGCACGGCTGCTCGAGCCCTACGGGCTGCTCTGGATCCACCTGGCGCTGCGTCGCGGGTTCGGCACGAACTTCGGCTTCGGACTGCTGCGCGGAGGCTCCTGACATACTCGTCGAGGCCTGCTGGGAAGGTCCCACCGGGGGCGGGCCGCTGACGAGGGGGTGCACCGTGGCGGTCGTGTTGCTCGACGGCGACGCGAATCTCCCGCGCGAGCTGCTGGGCAACAAGGGCCACGGCATCGACGTGATGCGCCGGCAGAATTTGCCGGTGCCGCCCGCGTTCTGCATCACCACCGCAGTGGGCCTGAAGTATCACGCCCACCCGGCGGCGACGATGGATGCCATCTGGGACGAGGTGCTGGACGGGATCAGCCGGCTGGAGGCCGAGACCTCACGCACCTTCGGGCGGGGCCCGCGTCCGCTGCTGGTGAGTGTGCGCTCGGCAGGCACACACTCCATGCCCGGCATGATGGACACGATCCTGAACCTGGGTATGAACGACGCCGTGGAGCACGCACTCGCCGCGCAGGCGACGCCCGAGTTCGCCCGCGACACCCGACGGCGGTTCACGGCCACGTACCAACGCACTGTGGGCGATACCTCAGGACCCTTACCCGCCGACGCGCATGCGCAGTTGCGCGCGGGCATCGAAGCCGTGTTCGCCTCGTGGAATTCACCGCGCGCGGTCGCCTATCGCGCCCACTACGGCCTGGACGACCGGGCAACGACCGCCGTGGTGGTGCAGGCCATGGTGTTCGGGAATCAGGGACCCAATTCCGGTGCGGGGGCAGTGTTTTCGCGCAATCCGATCACCGGCGCCGACGAACCGTTCGGTGAATGGCTGCCCGGCGGCCAGGGCGACGACGTGGTATCCGGGCTCGTCGACGTCGAACCGATCACCGCATTGCGCGCCGAGCAACCGGACGTCTACGACGAGCTGATGGACGCCGCCCGCAGCCTGGAGCGGCTCGGATCCGACGTACAAGAGATCGAGTTCACCGTCGAAGAAGGCAAGTTGTGGCTGCTGCAGACACGGGCGGCCGAGCGCTCCGCGCAAGCGGCGGTGCGGCTGGCGCTGCAACTGCGGCGCGAGGGGCTCATCGACGACACCGAGGCGCTGCGACGGGTGACGCCGGCGCACGTCGCCGCCCTGCTGCGTCCGTCGCTGCAGCCCGAAACACGGTTGGCCGCACCGCTTCTGGCGACCGGCCTACCCGCCTGTCCCGGCGTGGTATCGGGCCAGGCGTACACCGACGTCGACGCGGCACTGGACGCCGCCGACCGGGGTGAGCCGGTCATCCTGGTGCGCGATCACACCAGGCCCGAAGATGTCCGGGGCATGCTGGCCGCACAAGGCATCGTCACCGAGGTGGGCGGGGCGGCCAGTCACGCCGCGGTGGTGAGCCGCGAACTGGGCCGGGTGGCCGTGGTGGGTTGCGGCCGCGGAGTCGCGGCGGAGCTGGCCGGCAGGCAGATCACCGTCGACGGCAACGAAGGCGAAGTGCGCGAAGGCAATCTGACACTTTCCGCGTGGTCGGAGGACGATACGCCCGAGCTGCGCGAACTGGCCGACATCGCACGAGCGATCGCCCCGCTGCGCGCCCACACCACCGGCGACCACCCGAGGCTGAACGACACCTCCGAGGCCGCGGTGCGCGCGGCCCTGGACGCCGGGCACAGCGACGTGGTGTCGGCGACCCCGCTGATCGTCATGCTGACCGCGTTGAAGTTGGCGGGCCAGTGACGGAATTGGCCGTGCTGCAAGCGGTCCGGCTGAAGGGCCGGGTGGCTCCCCCTGACTTGGCGAAGACGCTGGGCGAAGAGCTCGACGGCGTCACCACCACCGTCGAACGGCTGACCGCGTCGGGCTTGTTGGTCGACGGCGCGACGCTGAAGCTCAGTTCCAGCGGCCGCGCCCGGCTGGAGCATCTGCTCGCCGAGGAGCGAACGGGCATCGACTCGGCCGCAATGGCCGCCGCCTACGACGACTTTCGTTCCGTGAACGCCGATTTCAAGGCGGTGGTCACCGACTGGCAACTGAAAGGCGGTCCGGGCGGCGAGCCCAACACCCACGACGACGCCGAATACGACGCCGCGGTGCTGGCCCGCCTGGACGAGGTGCACGCCCGGGTGGTTCCGATCATCGACGCGGCCGCCCGGCAGCTACCGCGGCTGACGTCCTATTCGTCGAAACTGCTTGCGGCACTGGGCAAAGTCAAGGACGGCGAGAGCGCCTGGTTGACCAGGCCGCTCATCGACTCCTACCACACCGTGTGGTTCGAACTGCACGAGGAGCTGATCGGCGCCGTCGGCCTGACCCGCGAACAAGCGGCAAAATCCGGCGACGCGCAATAGCTCACAGCGCCGCGTCGAGCAGTTGCACGTAGGCATCGACGCCGGCGCCGTGCCGAAAGGCCGACTCCGCGGCATGCACGCTGATCGCGACGGTATCGCCGATGCCGTGCACGCCGTGCGTCAGGCTCATCGCCGGCGACAGCGCCGGGTATCCGGCCGTCAACACCACCGGCGCACCTCCGAAACTCAGATCCGCGGGGCCGCGATTGACGCTGGACACCACCGTGTTGCCGGCTACCTGCGTCGGCCTGGCGTCGGCATCGAATTGCGAGATGCCCCAGCGCAGCAGTGCAGCGGGCACCGCCGCGAACGCCCGGTCGGCCGAGCGCATGGCCGGGTGCTCCATGCGACGCCGGCCGTTGGCCAGGTCGGCCGCGATCCGCTCGATGCGCGCGTTCGGGTCAAGATCGGGATACAGCCCGACAACGACGTTCGCGAAATGGTTATGGGCATGCGGCACACCGGGTTTAGCCATCGGCACCTCGGCCCCCAGCGACTCGGCGGCGTCGCCCAGGAACGCGGACAGCGCCGTGGAGACCGCCGCCAGCACCCCGACCGTGACGGTCGGCCCGGGCACCTGCGAGCGGTGCCGCACCAACGTACGCACCGAGCGGACGCCCTCAGGGCGTTCATTGGTGGGCAGCGGCGGCCGCGAGCCGACCCCGGGCGCCACGAGTCCCGCGCGGGTGTCGCGGACCAGCCGCTGATGGGTGCGGGCCGCCTCGACCGCCCGCCACGGCAGAAAGCCCGCCCGCGGCCGTGTCACCCCGGGCACCGGCGCGGACCGGCCGAAGAGCCATGCCGCCATCGCCGAGGCACGGGCGCCGTCGCCCAGCGCATGCGCGACCTGCATCACCGCGACGCAGCCCGGGCCGGCGGCGCCGGGAATCCCGCGCACCGGCGTGAAGACGTGCATCCGCCAGGGCATCCGGCGGATGTCGAGCTGGTCTTGTGCGAGCGCGACGACGGCAGCCAGGCAGCCGCGCCAACTTTGATCGACCAAGTCGTGACAAACCACCCGCTCCGGCCCGACGGCCGCGGGCACCCAGTGCGGGTAGGTCATTCGGCTGCCGTCGTCGACCCTCATCCGCAGCTCCGCGCAAGCATCGGCGCGACGGCGAAGCTGTTCGACGGCATGCCCCAGATCGGCCGGCGCACCGTCGAATGCGTAGAGCAGGAACTGATCGTTGGGCAGCTTGGCCGACATCCAATAGAACTGGGCATCGACGGCCGCCATGCGGTGCGCCGACACGGCTTCAGCCGGATGGGCCGACAAACGCGAGCACCAAGTCGGCGACCTTGTCCGGCTGTTCCAGCTGCAGAAAGTGACCGGCGTGCTCGACAATGGCCGCCTCGCTGCCGGCGGGGAGCGCCTTTTCCGTCCAGTGCGTGAAAGCCGATGTCATGCAACCGTCGTCGCGACCATGCAGATACAAACTCGGCAGGATGGGCGCCTCGGTCCAGAGCCGGTTCAACTCGGCGTAGCGCTGCGGGGCTCGGGTGTTGCGCAGCGTGGCCCGGTACGGTCCCAGCGCCGCACGCCAGCTCTCCGCCGTGCCGATCGCGGCGTCGACATGGCGGAGATCCTCATCCGCGTGATAGCCGGGCGACCACCGACGCCACAACAGCGGCAACACCCAGGACGCGGAACGCTCTGGCAGCCAAGGCAATTGGAAGTAGAAGATGTACCAGCTGCGCAGCAGCTGACGTGATAGCAGGCGGGCCAGCCGGCCGCGCTCGGTCACCCGTCCCAGCGGGCGGAACGCCGCGGACACCGGCACCGACATGATCACCGCCTTGACGAACGGGCTGTCGGGCATCGCGGCCAGGCCGGTGGCCGCCATTGCGCCCCAGTCGTGTCCGATCACCACATCGCGCTCGGTGCCGCCGGCCGCCGCGCGGACGCGCAGAGCATCGTCCATCAAGGCACCGACGTGAAAACTGCCGTCGGCCGGGATCGCCGACGGGGCGTATCCCCGCATGAACGGCGCGACGACTCGCCAACCGGACGCGGCCAACCGCGGAGCCATCTTGCGCCACCCGTAGGCGGTGTCGGGGAAGCCGTGCAGACACAGCGCGATCGGGCCGTCGCTCGGACCCCAGGTCAGCGCCTTCAGATCCCCGCCGGGGCCGGGCACGTCGATCCAGCCTGGTTCACCCATCTTGACTCCCTGTTCGGCGCGTCCGCACGGACCAACGTACCCGTGCGGATATAAGACGGGAGCGACTCGGCGATGGGTGAACTATCGGGCGGCCTACGGGATGAGCTCCGCTGCCTTTTCCAGCTCGGCGATCACGATCTTGCGCATCCCATACATCGCCTGGGTGGCCGCCGCCGCGCGGGCGCGGTCCGGGTGGCCGATCAATTCGAAGAGTCGGTCGGGAATGATCTGCCAACTCAGACCAAAGCGGTCCTTCAGCCATCCGCACTGCGATTCCTCGCCCCCGTCGCTCAACCGGTCCCAGTAGTAGTCGACCTCGTCCTGGTCCTTGCAGTGGATCGTGAACGACACCGCCTCGCTGAAGTTGAACGTCGGGCCGCCATTGATGCCGATGAATCGCGTGCCGTCCAGAACGAAGCTGCCCGACAGGACCGTGCCCGGCTCGCCGGGTCCGGCCTCGGTGGTGCGGTTGAAGCCCTCGATGTGTGAATTGGGGAACACCGAGGTGTAGAACCTGGCCGCGTCCTCGAGGTTGTGGTCGAACCAGAGCGAGGGCGTGATCGATGGCATGCCGCCTCCTTCTTCTTAGTGCAGGGTGTGTACTTGACTGACCCCGACGACGTCAGAAACTCACCGCCGCCGGGGCCCGCTCGGGGGTGAATAGACAACCTAGGTAACGTCGGAGGACGACCTACCGAGAGGACGCCCATGAGCGCCGTTAGCAGCAGCCCTACGACGGTCGAATTTTCCGGTGCCGGCGGGATCACTCTCGTCGCCGACGAATGGAACCGCGGCGCCACCAACCGGCCAACCATCCTGATGCTGCACGGCGGCGGTCAGAATCGGTTTTCCTGGAAAAACACCGGGCAAATCCTGGCCGACGACGGGTTTCACGTCGTGGCGCTGGACTCCAGAGGCCATGGTGACAGCGATCGCGCGCCCGACGCCGACTACGACGTCGAGACGCTGACCGCGGACGTGATGCGTGTCCTGGACGCCATTGGGCGCCCGGTGGCGATCATCGGGGCGAGCATGGGCGGGCTGACCGGCATCCTTGCCGCCCACCGGGCCGGCCCCGCGCGGGTGACCAGACTGGTCCTCGTCGACGTGGTACCGCGATTCGAGAAGGGCGGCAGCGCCCGCATCCGCGACTTCATGTTCAGCGGCCTCGACGGATTCGAATCGCTCGAGCAGGCCGCCGACGCCGTTGCCGCCTACCTGCCCTACCGGGAGAAGCCACGCAGCCCCGAGGGGCTGAAAAAGAACCTGCGGCTGCGTGACGGACGCTGGTACTGGCACTGGGACCCGGCCTTCATGACCAAGCCCGGCGACGACCCCGAGCTGCGCACCGAGAATTTCGAGCAGGCGGCCAGGGGACTGACGATCCCGGTTTTGTTGATACGCGGGAAGCTCTCGGACGTCGTCAGCCCCGAGGGCGTCAAGCATTTCCTCGCGACCGTGCCCAATGCGGAGTTCGTCGAACTGTCGAACGCGGGGCACACCGCCGCCGGCGACGACAACGACGCCTTCAGCGAAGCCGTCGTAACCTTCGTCGAGCGGGTTAGTTAGCGGGCTTCTCCGCGTGCCCGCCGAACTGCTTGCGCATCGCCGAGAGCGCCTTGTTGGCGAAGTCGTCGAGGCTGCGCGAGGCGAAGCGGGCCTGCAGCGCCGTCGTTAGCACCGGCGCGGGAACGCCCTCGTCGATCGCGGCGATGGCGGTCCACCGGCCCTCGCCGGAGTCGGAGACTCGTCCCGAAAACTCCTTCAGCTCAGGCGATTCGTGCAGCGCGATGGCGGTCAGATCCAGCAGCCAGGAACCGATGACGCTGCCCCGGCGCCACACCTCGGCGACCTCGGGGATGTCGAAGTCGAACTGATAGAACTCGGGGTTCGACAGTGGCGCCGTTTCGGCGTCGCCCTCCTGCACGTGCTTGCCGATGTCGGCGTTGCGCAGAATGTTCAGCCCCTCCGCGAGCGAGGCCATCATCCCGTACTCGATCCCGTTGTGCACCATCTTGACGAAGTGCCCTGCGCCGGACGGACCGCAATGCAAGTAGCCCTGCTCCGATTGCGCCACCTCACCGTCGCGGCCCGGCGTACGCGGTGCCGCGTCCACGCCGGGTGCGACGCTGGCGAAGATCGGCTCGGCACGGGCGAACGCCTCGTCGTCCCCGCCGATCATCAGGCAGTAGCCGCGCTCGCGGCCCCACACCCCGCCGCTGGTGCCACAGTCCAAAAGGTGAATACCGTTGTCCGACAATGTCTTCGCATGACGGATATCGTCGCGGTAGTACGAGTTCCCGCCGTCGATCACGGTGTCGCCCGGCTCGAGCGTGGTGGCCAGCTCCTCGATCACCCCAGTGGTGATGGTGCCCGCGGGAACCATTACCCAGACGACGCGTGGTGCGTCGAGTTTGTCGCGGAGCTCCGCGAGGGAACTCGCCCCGGTGGTCCGCTCTTCACCGGCCATCGCCTTGACCGCGTCGGGATTGTGGTCGTACACCACACATTCGTGTCCGTCCTTGGCCACGCGGCGCACGATGTTGGCGCCCATTCGGCCAAGTCCGATCATGCCTAGCTGCATTTGCTTGGGTCTCCTTACTGTGCTGAGGACGTGCTTCGCGGCATCCACGGCTCCTGCCAAGCGTGGTGACCATGCAACAGTGACCGCGCGGCGTCGGGCCCCCAGGAACCGCGGTCATACGGGTGGATTTCGGACGGGTTGTCCAGCAGGGGCTGCACGATGCGCCACGTCTCTTCGATGCTGTCTATCCGGGCGAAGAGCTGGCGATCGCCGGTCAGCGCGGCTTGAAAGAGGCGCTCGTAGGGTCGCTCCGGCTCGCCCAGGTCCTCGGCGAACAACGAGTCCAGGTGAACGTCGCGCCATTTGTCGCCCACCTGCGCGGAGATCTGGACGCGCATCCCCGGGTCGGGGTCGATGCGCAGCACGATCTGGTTGGGCTCCGCGGGTCGGCAGTCGGGCAGGAAGGCCAGCGCCGGGACACGGCGCAGAAACAGCCGCACCTCGGTGACCTTCTCCGGCAGCGCCTTGCCGGTCCGCAGGAAGATCGGCACCCCGGCCCAGCGCCAGTTGTCGATCTCCGTGCGCAGCGCCACGAAGGTCTCAGTCTGGGAATCCTTCGGCACTTCGGGGACGTCGGTGTAGCCGCGGTACTGACCGCGCACGCAATGGTCGGGCGATAGGGCCGGCATCGCGCGGAAAACCTCGGCCTTCTTGTCGTTGAGGTCGTCGGCGCTGGAGCCGACCGGCGGATCCATCGCCGCCAGCGCCAGCACTTGGAGCAGGTGGTTTTGGACGACGTCGCGCAGGGCGCCTACCGCGTCGTAGAACTTGCCGCGGGTCTCGACGTCGAAGTTTTCGGCCATGGTGATGTGGATTTCGGAAACGCTGCGCCGGTCCCATAGTTCGGCGAGCGCGTGGTTGCCGAAGCGCAGGCACTCCAGCTCGAGGACGGGTTGCTTGCCCAGGAAGTGGTCCACCCGCAGGATCTGGTCTTCGTCGAGCACCGCACGCAGCCGCGCGTTGAGTTCGCGCGCGGAGGCCAGGTCGTGGCCGAACGGCTTTTCCACCGCGACGCGTGCCCGCTCCAGCAGGTCGACTTTCGCGAGGTTCTCCACGATCGGCGCGAACAGGGACGGCGGCATTTCCAGGTAGTACAGCGGGCGATAGTCCGAGCCGATCATGTCGGCCAGGCGGCTGTAGAGCGCGCTGTCGGTGACGTCGCCGTGCAGGTAATCCAGCCGGCCCGCCAGCCGGTCGAACACCGCGTCGTCGATCTTCTCGCCGGTGTCGCCGATCGATTCGCGCGCCCGCTCGACCAACTTCTCCACGGACATATCGTCGCTCGCCACGCCCAGGATCGGGCAATCCAGTAGCTTGCGGGCCTCGAGCCGATACAGCGCCCGGAACGTCATCTTGCGGGCCAGATCGCCGGTTATTCCGAAGATCACCAGCAGGTTTGACGAACCACCTCCGTCGTCGGCCAAGACCGAACCTCCCAAAAGTGACCTATCGGCTCGCTTGAGACGCACTACCCGGGGCCGTCCGGGCTCAACCCTAGACAGTGCCGGTAGGCCCGACAACCGATCGCCGAGTTTGGCAGGATTCCTGGCGTGGGTGATGCGCTGCATATCGCGGTCTACGCGTTCGGCGGGATTGCGGCCGCCGAAGCCATCGCGCTCGTGGTGCTGTGGCAACTGCTGGCCCGCACCCGGCAAGAGGTCGACGACCTGCGACAGCGCATCGACGCCCGCACTCAGCTGCTGTCGGGCGGTCGCGAGGCCGTCAAACGGGTTTGGAACACCGCCAACCTGGTGCGCAAGGAGGGTTTCGGCGCGGCCGTGCGCAGTTCGATCGAGGACCTCGCCGACTGGGCCGAGGTCGAGCGGCCCGACCTCGCCCGGGTCACGCCGGACGGCCGCGTGGTGATCTTGTTCTCCGACATCGAGGAGTCCACCGCGCTCAACGAGCGCATCGGCGATCGCGCGTGGGTCAAGCTGATCAGTTCGCACGACAAGCTGGTTCAGGATCTCGTGCAACGGCGTTCCGGACACGTGGTGAAGAGCCAGGGCGACGGATTCATGATCGCCTTTTCCCGCGCCGAGCAGGCGGTGCGGTGCGGAATAGATCTCCAGGACGCGCTACATCGGGACGCAAAGCGAAAGCGGCACGAGGAGATTCGGGTGCGCATCGGCATCCACATGGGTCGCTCGGTGCGCCGCGGTGACGATCTGTTCGGGCGCAACGTGGCGATGGCGGCACGGGTCGCCGCACACGCCGTCGGTGGCCAGATCCTGGTGAGCGAACCGGTGCACAACGCCCTGAGGGATTGCGACGACATCACCTTCGACGAGGGCAGCGAGGTTGAGCTGAAGGGCTTTTCCGGCAGCTACCGCTTATTCGCCGTTCAGACCGAACGCGATTCGGATTGAAAACCCTCCGGGTTGGACTCGGCCAGCCGCTGATGCAACCTGGCCCGGATCTCGTCGGCGGTGTAGGCCCGCCGTTTACGTTGATCGCGCACCACCAGCGCACCGCCGGCGACGACGCCGGCGACGCCGGCCAGGCCGATCCACTTCCAAATGTTGCGCATAGTTGACAGGCTATTACGGCCATGGACACCCTTCGCGACAAGACCGCCGTGATCACCGGAGCGGGCAGCGGCATCGGCCGCGCGGTCGCGTCCGCGCTCGCCGAGAGGAGGCCCGGCAATCTACGTGCGGCCCAAAAACATTGGCGTCACGACTCCCAGATCGCATGCGAACCCGAAAGGCGCGCACCGATGACCGATGACGGCGGGATTACATGCTGACCCTGGACCAGGCACTCAACGAGACCCGGACGGGTGACCTGTGGCTGTTTCGCGGGCGGTCGCGGCCCGATCGCGCAATTCAGACGTTGACGAACGCCCCGGTGAACCACGTCGGCATGACGGTAGCCATCGACGATCTGCCGCCGCTGATCTGGCATGCCGAGCTGGGCGACAAGCTCACCGACATGTGGACCGGCAGCAACCATCGCGGCGTGCAGCTTCACGATCTGCGGCAGGCCGTGCTGCAGTGGACCGATCGCTACCAGCAGCGGTGCTGGTTACGACAGCTGACGCCCTATGCCACCCGCGAACAGGAAGACAAACTGCTGCGGGTCATCGCGCGCATGGACGGCACCCCCTTCCCGACCACCGCTCGGCTGACCGGCCGGTGGTTCCGCGGCCGGCTGCCGACCATCAACGACTGGGTGCGAGGAATTCCGTTGGTGGATAAGAAGGTTCGCGAGCAGACGCAGCGCCGAAGGGAACAGCGCAAGATGAGCCTGGAGACGGCCTACTGCGCGGAGACGGTGGCGATCACCTACGAGGAGATGGGCTTGCTCGTCACGGACAAGGATGCGCATTCGTTCGACCCGGGCTCGTTCTGGAGCGGCGACACTCTCCCACTGGCGCCTGGCTACCAGCTGGGCGAGGAAATCGCGATCTCCGTCGGACAGCCCGACTAGATCGGTCAGTCGACCGACATCTCCCCCATCTTCGACCAGCCCGTCGCGTCGATCGTCTGGCTGATGATCTTGGGCGTGGCCTGCAGCGCCTGCGGCAATTCCCGCATCGCGCGCTGGAAATGATCGCTGTTGACGTGGACGCCGCCGGCGTCGGCGTCGCGGAAGGCTTCGACCAGGACGTACTCGGCCGGATTGTCGAGGCTGCGCGACCACTCGAACCACAGGTTGCCCTCTTCGGCGCGGGTGGCCGCCGTGAACGCGGCGACTAGTTCCGGCCAGCGGTCCGTCCACTCGGGCTTCGTTTCGAACTTCACGACGATGAAGATCATGGCCGCTCCCGCCTTCGCTCGGAACTCTCGTGGGCCTGCGCAGCGTCAGGATACGTGCCGCCCGTGCCGACGGTCGCTGCCAATAGAGATTTGTTCGCAGTCGGCCCGCCCAGCAAAATCCGCCCCGGCATCGTCATCGACGCCTGGGGCGGACTTTGTATTGGTGACGCTGTGACAATTGCTCACCTGGATAGTGACGTAGCACACAAACCGTTGTGGTTCGGACCTATTTCACTTTTCCCAGGCCCGCAATGCAAGCAATGTGACCAATGTTGCGCAGCGGTCCGCCGCATTAACCGACAGACGTGCGATGCGTTTTTTGGTCAATTCGCAATTCCGGGATCGCCGGGCGGCGGCAAATCGGGCGCCGGCGGAGGCGGCGGCGCGGGAGCCACAACGCCAATCAAAAGCGGTGGCGCGTCCGGCGGCGGGGGTGCGTCCGGCAGCGGCGGAGCGTCCGCAGGCGGAGGCGGAGCGTCCGGGGGCGGAGGCGGAGCGTCCGGCGGCGGGGGCACGAGCATCTCTGCGTCCGGGGGCATCGGCAGGAACATGTGATGTGTGAATCCGGCCTGGTAGGCGCCCGCTCCGCCGATGTGCACGCCGCCGCGCTCACCGCTGGATACGGGGGTCCCGTCCGGCAGGGTGACCGCGGTATGGCCACCGTTCCATCCGATGACCAAGGCGTTCGGGGCGGTTCCATATTGGAAGCCCCGTGCCAATAAAGCGGATTCTTCATTTCCAGTGTTAAAACGACTTCCAAAAACCGGCCTGTCAGTCGCCGCATTGGCAACCCAGGAAGCAAGACCGGAACAGTCGGTCCCGGCCGGAGAATCTCCGCCCGGAATATACGGCGTCCCGGAAACCTGGTTGATGAGCGACATCAACGTAGCGAGAACAAACATGGCCAGGGACATTAGCAACGAGATACTTAGCAAGCCAAAATTTGTGGCGGGTATCACGTGTAAGCCAAAAAATGGCTTGGACCGCATACCCAGCAAATTTATTACACAAAAGTATATTTACGGATACGAATGGCTAGCCGGGAGCGGTCGACAGCCCTAGGGGTGGTCGTAATCCCGCTCGGTGTCCGCCATCTCACGCGACACGTCGGCCTGCTCACGCCGGGCACGGGCTTCGCTGCGCTCCACCCCTTCGGTGATGCGTTGCAGCCGCTCCCGTTCACGTTTCGCCGCCGTGCCCTCGCGTTCGTCCGCGCGCTGCTCGCGTTCGTCGGCGAGCTGCTCGCGCTCATCCGCGATGCGGTCCCGCTGATTAGCGACCCGATCTCTTCGGCCAGCGATCCAGTCGCGTCTTGCGGCCTCAGTCTCGCGCCGCTCCAGAGCCTTCTCGCGCTCATCCAGCGCGGCGGCCCGGCGTTCATGTTCCTCGGCCATGTCGATATGGCCATCGGCGACCACGCTTCACCTTAACGCTGCGACGCAGGAAAGGCTCCGCGTGGCATCGTCAGACGCCAAACTTGGCACGGGCCTCCTCCGTGACAGGGGTGAACAGGTTGACGAGGTTTCCATCCGGGTCGCGGAACAACAGAGCGCGGTTACCCCACGGCATGGTCGTCGGCTCGGTCACGACCTCGCCCACGCGTTCGCGAAGTCGCTCGTACTCGGCATCCACGTCCTCGACGATGAACTCCAGGATCGCGCTCCGGTTGGCCGCCGGCTCAGCGGATCCGTCCCCAAACAGTGGCACGGTCTTGTCGCTGCCGATCGCCAGCGTGCCAATCGGCGTCGGAATCTCGGCGAAGAGCTCGTTGCCCCATACGGCGGAAACGTTGGTGACCATCTCGTAGAAAGCGACGAGCCGATTGACGTCGCCCGTGATGATGCGGGTCGAAATGAACTTCACGAAACCTCCCTGGGGCCGCGGCGGTGACGCGCGGCGATAGCGCTTGCGTGAGGCATGCTAGGCACCCGGTCCGACAAGCCGGCGCGCCCGGCGTCGGCGCCGCAAGACGCGCGGCGGCGGCGGGAGTTAGTTAAGCTGCGATGGAATCTCGTCGCGAGTTCGCTGGTCACGGGACACCGCGGACCAACCAGGGGGATGCCATGGTCGTGAGAGCCATAGCGTTGATGGTGCTTTCCGTCGGGTTGGCCGTGCCCGCGCACGCCGACGCCACCGACGACGCATTCATCACCAACCTCAACACCTCCGGCATGGATTACGGCGCACCCGAGAGAGCCATCCAGGTCGCGAAAACCGTCGTGTGCGCCACCCTCAGCGATAACCCCAACACCAGCAACGCGGATCTCGTCACCAAGGTCACCAACGCCACCAACTGGCCACCCCTCAATGCTGCCTACTTCACGGGAGCTGCGATCCAGGCCTACTGTCCCCAGTTCGGCTCGCTCACCCCTCCCGCTGTCCCCAGCCCGGCCCCCAGGGGCCCCGGTGGTGCTCCATCACCATCCCCGACGTCACCCGTCGAAGCGGCGTAATCGCGAACACCGCACCCCGATAGTGGCCCCGGGATTGGTGGCGACCAGAAGCATCAGACGCTGAAGCGGAAGTCGACCACGTCGCCGTCGGACTGTCATGGGCTCCTGCCGGCGCCGGGCCGCCTTGGCCGCCGCCAGGGACCAGCTGCATCAGCGTTTAACCGGTAGGTGCCCCGGGTATCAGATCGGCGTTGCCCACCCGTAATAGAGGAGGTGCAGGCAATGGTGTTGTCCGGTGCCATTAATTCCCTCATATGGATTCTGGTCCTCATTGCGATCATTGCGGTAGTGATCGCCGTCGCCCGAGCGGTGATTAGACCAAGGGATGCCACCGTCGTGGAGCAGCCAGTCGTGGAGCAGCCGGTTGTGCGCCAAGCGCCGCCGGCTGCTAGTAGTTTGACGCCTGGGTGGTACCCCGATCAGAACGACCCGAGTTTGATGCGTTACTACGACGGTCGAGTCTGGACGGCGCAGACTCAACCTCACGCGTAGGCGGGTTACCGCGGTCACCGCGCCAATACCCGCATCGGTTCGTCTTTTTCCGACTGAACCCGCGCTAGCGCCCGGCTGCCTTAGCAGAGGTTGTTTGAAAGCGGAACTCGACCACGTCGCCGTCGGCCAAAGCGACTACTGCTGACCTTCGAGCAGACGGGCGTACGGGTCCTCCTCGGCCCCAACGGATTCCGGCATCGGATAGTACGTCTTTATCAACAGATTGCCGTCGTCGTCCCACGCAAACGTCTCGATGCTGTATGCCATTTGCACGTTCGGCTCAGTGCCGAAGCGGTTCTCGCACACCCAGGCCATCTCGTTCCCGTTGACCTGAACCGTGATCATTGTGATCTTGAGAATCGACTGGAACATGTCGAAGGCATCGGATGTGGCAGTGGCGAAACCGTGCTTTTCCTCGGTGCCGACCGGGTCGAACATGCGGACCTCGCCAGGGCAGATGGTGCGCCACGACGCTACCCACTCGTCCTTCTTGCCCTGATTCCATAACTCAGCGTGCTTGGCTGCGTGTGCCAAACGAGCCTGACGACTCGGAACCTTGCTCATCTCAGCCGTTCCCCTTGCATCAACGTGAGGGTCAGGATAGCTGGACACCTGTCCAGTCGGAAGGGTCTATGCCTTGGCTTTCGACGTAGACGTTGATCCGAAGCGGAACTCCACCACGTCGCCGTCGGCCATCACGTAGTCCTTGCCTTCCATCCGCACCTTGCCGGCGGCCTTCGCCGCCGCCATCGACCCGGCCGCGATCAGGTCGTCGTACGACACGATCTCGGCTTTGATGAAACCCTTCTCGAAGTCGGTGTGGATCACCCCCGCCGCCTTCGGCGCGGTATCGCCCTGGTGGATGGTCCAGGCCCGCGCCTCCTTGGGGCCGGCGGTCAAAAAGGTCTGCAGCTTCAGCGTGTGAAAACCCGCCCGGGCCAACGCATCCAGACCGCGTTCGGTCTGCCCGATCGATTCCAGCAGCTCGGCGGCCGACTCGTCATCGAGCTCGGTCAATTCCGATTCGATGGCCGCATCGAGGAACACGGCGTCCGCGGGCGCGATGAGCTGACGCAGTTCGGCGACCCGCGCCGCATCGGTGAGCACCGCCTCGTCGGCATTGAAGACATAGAGGAACGGCTTGGTGGTCAATAGGTTCAGCTCACGCAGCACCGAAGTATCGACCCCAGCGGCGAACAGCGTCTTCCCGCTATCCAGCACCTGCTGGGCGGCGAGCGCGGCGTCGTAAACGGGCTTGTGCTCCTTGTTGGTGCGGGCTTCTTTCTCCAGCCTGCCCAGCGCGCGTTCCAGCGTCTGCAGATCGGCCAGGATCAGCTCGGTCTCGACGACCTCGATATCGGATTGGGGATCGACGTCTCCGGCCACGTGGGTGACGTCCTCGTCGGAGAACACCCGGACCACCTGGCAGATCGCGTCGCATTCGCGAATATGCGACAGGAACTTGTTACCCAGGCCCGCCCCCTCGGAGGCCCCCTTGACCAGGCCGGCGATGTCGACGAACGTCACGGGCGCCGGGACGATGCGCTCGGAATTGAAAAGCTCTGCGAGCTTGGCCAACCGCGGATCGGGCAGCGACACGACGCCCTCGTTCGGTTCGATCGTCGCGAACGGGTAGTTCGCCGCCACCACGTTGTTCCGGGTCAGGGCGTTGAACAGGGTCGACTTGCCGACGTTGGGCAGGCCGACGATTCCCAGGCTCAGGCTCACGGGAAACCAAGTCTAGGGCTGCGTCGAGGCGCCGGGCGCCGTGGATCGCTCCTGCCCGAACGGCATGGCACGCCCACCGACGCTAGATGGTCTTTACGGCCGATTCGTCCCATTGCCGGTACGGTCTACATGTGTCTGCAGAGCGGGCCAGATCGGCTGTGGAACCTGCCCACCGCGCGATCCTCCCCAATATCCCAGGTGTGCCGTGGTGGGCAGCGCTGGTCATCGCCGTCAGCGCCGCCGCCATCGGGTATGCCATCGACGCGGGATCGGGACACAAGGAGCTGACACACGTCTTCGCCGGCCTCTATATAGCGGGCTGCCTGGCAGCGGTGCTGGCCGTGCGCCAGGAAGGCCTGTTCACGGCAATCATCCAGCCGCCGCTGATACTTTTCTGCGCCGTGCCCGGCGCCTACTGGCTATTCCACGGACGCAAAATCGGTCACCTGAAAGACCTGCTGATCAACTGCGGGTATCCGCTCATCGAGCGGTTCCCGCTGATGCTGGGCACGGCCGGCGCCGTCCTGCTGATCGGACTCGTCAGGTGGTATTCCGGCACGTCCAACCGAAAGACGTTGGCCGCCAACAAAACCGACGAAAGGCCCAGCGCCACCGAACGAAAGCCTTTCTTTGGCGGCGTCAGCGCGAAACTGAACTCATACCTGGGCCTCGGTTCGGCGGACGACGATGCCGACGAGGCCGCGTCCGCCCGCCCAAGGCGGGCCCGCGCGAGCGCACGGGACACGGCCACGAAGACCGGGCGGGCAGCGCGCGGCGATCGTTCCGCCACCCGTTCGACCCGAACGCGATCCCGCCGGCCTTTCCCGGAAGACCCGGACGAGCCGGTGGCCGATCGTCCCCAGCGTCGGCGCCAGGCCCCACCCCGCGACGTCGACCCTGCCGACCCGCCGCGCCGGTCGCGCCGCCGTCCCAGGCCCGACGGTGATCCAGACGTGCCCGCCCAGCCGCGGGAAAGCCGTCGGGATCCGCGGACGCGCCGCAATCCGTACGAGCGACCGGCACCCCGCAGCAGTCGGTTCGATGATTACGACAGGTATGAGCCGCCCGGATCCTCCGAGCGTTTCGGCCGGTACGAGCCCTACGACCCTTCTTACGAGGCCCCGCGGCGTCGCGGCGGCACCGGCGGCGGGTCGAACGGCGCGGATTCGACGCACCACCCGATCTCGCGCGTGCGCTACCGCGGGGAAACTCCGCTGGATCAGCCGCGCGGCGCGCCGAGAGCCGAACCCCGCCCCGAACGACGGGGGCGGTCACGGGCGCACGGCCGGTCTCAGGGCCGGCCCCCGGCCGACTCCTGGGAATACGACGTCTAGCGACCCGACCGGATCTCGCGGGGCAGGGCGAACACCAACGTCTCCTGGGCGGTCGTCACCGGTTGCACCACGTCGTAGCCGTAGTCGGCGAGGCGTTCCAGCACGCCGCGCACCAGAACCTCGGGCACTGACGCGCCGGAGGTGACCCCCACTGTGGTCACGCCCTCCAACCACGTCGGGTCGATGTCGTCGGCCCAGTCGACCAGGTGAGCGGCCGCGGCGCCGCCGCCCAACGCGACTTCGACCAGCCGCACCGAATTCGACGAGTTGCGGGACCCGACGACGATCACCAGTTCGCACTCGGGCGCCATCGCCTTGACCGCGACCTGCCGGTTCTGGGTCGCGTAACAGATGTCGTCGCTGGGCGGGTCCTGCAGCTTCGGGAAACGCCGCCGCAGCCGCTCGACGATCTCCATGGTCTCGTCGACCGACAGCGTGGTCTGCGACAACCAGACCACCTTGTTCTCGTCGCGGACGGTGACGTTGTCCACCGAGCCGACCCCGTCGACCAGCTGCACGTGCTCGGGCGCCTCCCCGGCGGTGCCGATGACCTCCTCGTGACCCTCGTGGCCGATCAGCAGGATGTCGTAGTCGTCACGCGCGAACCGCCTGGCCTCGTTGTGCACCTTGGTCACCAGCGGGCAGGTGGCGTCGATGGTGTGCAGGTTGCGTTCGGCGGCCGCTGCATAGACCGTCGGCGCGACGCCGTGAGCGGAGAACACCACGATGGCGCCCTCGGGAACCTCGTCGGTCTCCTGGACGAAAACGGCACCCGCCTTGACCAGGGTGTCGACCACGTGGCGGTTGTGCACAATCTCGTGGCGCACGTAGACCGGGGCGCCGTGCTTCTTCAGGGCGCGCTCCACCGTCTCGACGGCCCGATCCACCCCGGCGCAGTAGCCACGCGGCTCCGCCAGGAGCACCCGCTTACGGGTGGGATCGGCGACCGGCGTCCCCGACTTCACAGCGCCGGGAATCCCCACATCGACAGTCGGCGGCATGACATTCAGGGTACGGGCCGCCGCGCCACGGGGCACATAGTCCAGCCCGCGCGGGCGGGCTTGGAGTTATCCGCAGCTGCTGGCAGGCTTGGACCCATGGCTACTGCACCGTATGGAGTTCGGCTACTGGTCGGCGCGGCGACAGTCGCCGTCGAGGAGACCATGAAGCTGCCGAAGACGATCCTGATGTACCCGATGACGCTGGCCAGCCAGGCGGCGCACCTGGTGATGCGCTTCCAGCAGAACCTGGCCGAGCTGGTGATCAAGGGCGACAGCACCCTGGAATCCATCTTTCCGCCCAAGGACGAAAATCCGGAGTGGGCGACGTTCGACGAGGATTTGGCTGACGGCGCTGAGAACGGGGCTCCCGCGATGCAGCCGGAAGGCGGCAACGGCGATCGCCGGGCCGAGGGGCGCTTCGCCCTGTACTCGGTGACCGAGGCACCCGAGGCCGCCGACCCCCCGATGAAGCCCGCGAGAATATCGACGAAGTCGGCGGCGGCCGACACGGGAGTTCCGGAACCGGCGGTCGCCGCCGAACTCGACTATCCGGCGCTGACGCTGGCCCAGCTGCGCGCCAGGCTGCAATCGCTGGCCGTCGACGAACTCGAAGCGCTGCTGGCCTACGAGCAGGCCACCAAGGCCCGGGCTCCGTTCCAGACGCTGCTCGCCAACAGGATCACCCGCGCGAACGCGAAGTGACCCGAGCGGCGAATCCGGAGCCGAACTCCGCGGAGAACCCCTTCCCGGTGCGCGCCGTGGCGATCCGCGTCGCGGGCTGGATCGACAAACTTGGCACCGTATGGGTCGAAGGGCAATTGGCCCAGATCAACATGCGCAATGACTCCAAGACGGTGTTCATGGTGCTGCGCGATCCGGCGGCCGACATGTCGCTGACCGTGACGTGTCCGCGCGACTTGGTGCTGGGTGCGCCGGTCAAACTGGCCGAGGGTACCCAGGTGGTCGTGTGCGGCAAGCCGTCGTTCTACACCGGGCGCGGCACTTTTTCGTTGCGGCTCAGCGAGATTCGCGCTGTTGGGGTCGGCGAGCTGCTGGCGCGCATCGAAAGGCTGCGCCGGCTGCTGGACGCCGAAGGGCTCTTCGATCCGCGGCTAAAGCGACCAATTCCCTTCCTGCCCAACATGATCGGATTGATCACCGGGCGGGCCAGCGCCGCCGAACACGACGTGACGACGGTGGCGAGCGGGCGGTGGCCCGGAGTGCGGTTCGCGGTGCGCAACACCGCCGTCCAGGGCCCCAACGCGGTCGCGCAGATCGTCGACGCGCTCCGCGAGCTCGATCGCGATCGCGAAGTCGACGTGATCGTGCTGGCCCGCGGCGGCGGCAGCGTCGAGGACCTGCTGCCGTTTTCCGACGAGACCCTGTGCCGCGCGATCGCCGCCTGCCGCACTCCGGTGATCAGCGCCGTCGGCCATGAACCCGACAACCCGCTCTGCGATCTCGTCGCCGACCTGCGCGCCGCCACGCCCACCGACGCCGCGAAGAGGGTGGTCCCGGACACCGCCGCGGAGCAACGGCTGATCCACGACATGCGACGGCGCAGCGCGCAGGCGCTGCGCAATTGGGTATCGCGCGAACAACGCGCGCTGGCCCAGCTGCGCAGCCGCCCGGTGCTGGCCGAGCCGCTGACCGCCCTGACGGCGCGCGCCGAAGAGATTCACCGCGCGCGTTCGGCGGTTCGCCGCGACATCACGCGGCTGATCACCGCCGAGACCGACCGCGTGGGCCACCTGGCCGCGCGACTGGCCACGCTGGGCCCGGCGGCGACCCTGGCCCGTGGATACGCCGTGGTGCAGACGGTCCCGGCAGGTGGGGCGCCGGCGGAGGTGCTGCGGTCAGTCCAAGACGCGCCCGCGGGCACCCGCCTGCGGGTGCGGGTTTCCGACGGCGCCGTAACGGCGGTGAGTGAGGGGCTGGCCGATGGTTGAGCAAGACGGCTTGGACGACGGTGGCGGGGCCCGGCCGATTACGCCTATTAGTCAGCTTGGCTATGAAGCTTGCCGGGACGAGCTGATCGAAGTCGTGCGGCTGCTCGAGCAGGGCGGGTTGGATCTTGATTCGTCGCTGAAACTATGGGAACGAGGCGAGCAGCTGGCGAAAAGGTGCGAAGAGCACTTAGCTGGCGCGCGCAAGCGAGTCGAGGATGCGCTCGCCGCCGGGCAGGCCGAGGAAGCCTGAACGCGGCGCTGCGGCGAAAACGATTCCAAAATTTTTTCCCAAACTGGAACACGTTTCAGTTATGCTTCGCGGCATGGGTGATCCATCACTGACAACCGAACTCGGCCGAGTCCTGGTCACCGGCGGCTCAGGGTTTGTCGGCGCAAACCTGGTGACCACCTTGCTCGACCGCGGATACCAGGTGCGTTCCTTCGATCGCGCCCCGTCGCCACTGCCACCGCATCCGCAGTTGGAGGTGCTGCAGGGCGACATCACCGACACGTCCGTGTGCGCCGCGGCCGTCGACGGGATCGACACGGTGTTCCACACCGCGGCGATCATCGAGCTGATGGGCGGCGCGTCGGTCACCGACGAATACCGCCAGCGCAGTTTCGCGGTCAATGTCGGCGGTACCGAGAACCTCGTGCACGCCGGGCAGGCGGCAGGGGTGAAGCGCTTCGTCTACACGTCGTCCAACAGCGTGGTGATGGGCGGAAAGAACATCTCCGGCGGGGACGAGACGCTGCCCTACACCAGCAGGTTCAACGACCTGTACACCGAGACCAAGGTGGTCGCCGAGCGGTTCGTTTTGTCGCAGAACGGCATTGGGGACATGCTGACGTGTGCCATCCGGCCCAGCGGCATCTGGGGCCGTGGAGATCAGACGATGTTCCGCAAGCTGTTCGAGAGCGTGATCGCCGGCCACGTCAAGGTGCTGATCGGCCGCAAGTCGGCGCGCCTGGATAACTCCTACGTGCACAACCTGATTCACGGTTTCATCCTGGCCGCCAAGCATCTGGTGCCCGGCGGGACCGCGCCAGGTCAGGCGTATTTCATCAACGACGCCGAGCCGATCAACATGTTCGAGTTCGCGCGCCCGGTCGTCGAGGCCTGCGGCCAAAACTGGCCGCGGATCCGGGTTAACGGTCCGATGGTGCGCGCCGCGATGACCGGTTGGCAGCGAATGCATTTCCGATTCGGGATGCCGGCGCCGCTGCTGGAGCCGCTGGCCGTCGAGCGGTTGTATCTGGACAACTACTTCTCCACCGAGAAGGCACGGCGCGACCTGGGCTACGAGCCGCTGTTCACCACGGAGAAGGCGCTCTCGGAATGCCTGCCCTACTACGTGGACCTGTTCCGGCAGATGAAAAACGAGGCGGCCAAGGCGACGGGCTAGCACCGCTCCGGCCCACGCGAACTGCGCTACCGGAAACCCACCATCTCGCTACCCCAAGCCGCCCGGATGTGCGCATCGGGATCGCTGGCGACGACGTCTACCTTGTCGATGATCAGGCAGGCGCGATCGTCATCCCGGTAGGCCGTCCAATCCGGCTCGCCGGCCGGGCCCATGGGCTTACCGTCCGTGGCGAAGTTGATCCACCGGGTGCGTACCCTTTTCGAGACCGCCCTGGCGGTCTTAGTGCCGCCGAGCTTTAAGGTGGGATCCTTCTGCGCCCCGAGATTGCCCCATACGTAAGGCAATTCGGTGGCGTGGGCGGCGCCGACCAACAACAGTTTCAGCAACGGCGTGGCATAGTCGAAGCGATACAGATACACCGGCGCCACCCTGCTGTGGCCCTCGGCCAGCCACACCGTCGGCATCCGGAAGCCGACGTCGGTGGCGATGCTCATAGACCTTGCCTTGGCCCGCCGAAATTGCGAATACGCCGAGCCGATCTGCTCTGAGGTGGGCAACTGCAGGTCGGGCTGCTCGGCGGCGATCTGGGTGAACATCGACGTGATCGCGCGCGGCGTGATCGGCATCAGCCGCGAGCGCAGCAACCGAAACAGCGCCGCCTCGTGCTTGTTGGTGCCGATGATCAACGGGACCGGATGCGAGCGGCCGTCCTGCGCCGCCTTCACCGGGTAGTCGTGCAGCAGATCCCCGTCGACGATCGGAACGAACGCAAGCGTGCCCGGGTTGCGCACGGGCACTTCGTCGAACACCCGCTGCGACGCGGCCAGCAGGGCGGAGATCGGCACGCCGGGCAACCGGTCCACGTCCGACGGCGCGATTCCCAGCTTGTCGAGCACGCTCACCGCGACCTGACGAGCCCGGTCGCGGTCGTACACCGATGTGGCCGGCGAGCTTTGCGCGATCGCACCGGTGAACAGGCCCCGGGCCGCCGGGGTGGCGAGCAGTGTGGTCACGATCCCGGCGCCCGCGGATTCGCCGAACAGCGTGACCCTGTGCGGATCGCCGCCGAATGCCGCGATGTTGTCGCGCACCCAGCGCAGCGCGGCAAGCACGTCATGCAAGCCGATGTTCGAGTCGAAGCGCCGCCGCGCGGTATTGAACGACGAAAGGTCGAGGAAGCCCAGCGCCCCGAGCCGATAGTTGACCGTCACCACGACGACCTCGCCGCCGCTGACCAACCTGCGGCCGTCGTAGAGCGCTTGGCTGCCGGACCCCAGCACGTAGGCCCCGCCATGCAGCCATACCATCACCGGTTTTCCGTCGCCGGGTGCGGTGTCCCCCGACGCCCAGACGTTGAGGCTCAGGCAGTCTTCGTCCTGGGGCGCCCCCAGCTCCAGCGGCATGTTGGGAAAGGACGGCTGCGGGCAGGCGGGCCCATAGGAGGTGGCGTCGGCGACCCCGGCCCATCGCTGCGGGGGCTCCGGCACCCGGAAGCGCAGGTCGCCGACGGGCGGCGCGGCGTAGCGGATGCCCTTCCACGTCCTGGCGCCGCCGGCGTCAGCGCCCCGAACCGGGCCATACGTGGTTTCGACCACACGCTCGTCGAGCACCATGCGGCCCTAGCTGAGCCGCGCGCTGAGGAACTCGACCACCCGCTTGCGTGCCTCGTACGCGGGCTGACCGTCGACCTCACGGACCTCGTCGGTCAGCACCGAATGGGCCATCTTGCTGAAACCGCCTTCGTTGCCCGGGCCCGAGTCGATCTCGATGATCTCGAACGCGTCGCCGAGGCGTTCCTTGATCGCCGCGAACCGTTCCCGCGGCACGATCCTGTCCTCGCTGAACCGCAGGCCCATCGCGCACAGGCCGTCGTTGGCACAGCGATCGGCGATGGTGGCCATCTCCGGTTCGCTCAACCCGGTATCGCGGCGCTGCGCCCGGCCCAACGGCAGCGGGACGGACGGCTGGGATAGCACCGGGGCCAGCACGCTGTCGTCGACCGCGGCGGCCAGCGCGAAGCCGCCGGTGAAGCACTGGCCGATCACGCCGACGCCCTTGCCCGGCGTCGACGCGTTGAGGTCACGGGCCAGCGCGCGCAGGAACAGTGACACCGGTCGCGGCTTGTTGGTCGCGAAGGCCGCGAATTCCTTTGCGACACAGGCGCGTGCGATGGTCGCGGCCGTGTAGCCCACCGTCGCGGCCCTGCCCGGCTCACCGAAGAGCGACGGCATGGCGACCGTGAAACCGTTGTCCACCAAGTGGTTACCCAGCGCCAGCACGCCGGGGTGGATGCCGGGTATCTCGGGAATCAGCACCACCCCGGGTCCGGCGCCCTTGCGGTAGACGTCATGGGTGTAGCCGCCACCGGTGAACGGTGACGCGGACCAGCCGGACAGGTCGGCTTCGGGTGCGGTCACGCGGGTCCCTCCTATCGGGTTGGCAGGGGCGGCTGGGATTGGGTCGCCGCGGCCAGCGTACGAAATTGGTCGGTGTTTCCGGCACCCGTGATTGCGACCTGGGTGGCGCCACCCGGAGCGGTGAGCCGGGTGGTCCACACCGGCTCGGCGTCCGCGCCGCCTTGTCCGGCGCCCTGGTACACGACCCAGTGGGTGCCGGCGACGTCGACCGCCCCGGTGGGGTACGCAGTCGAGTGGATCGAGCCGACCAGCTTGTCTTCGTCGGCGTTGCTCTGGGTCAGGGACAGATACATCCCGGTCGGGCTCAGGTATCCCACGGTCGACGTGGCCGCGTTCAGATGCTGGCCCGTCGATGGGTCGGTGCGCCCGCCCTGGATACCGCCGCGGCTACCGGAGTTGGGTTGCCAGCCGGCGGGCAACTGCGGCAGCCGAATGGGGAATCCGAGCGCCTGCGCGTCCGCCCGCAATGCCGTCGCCGCGTCGTAGGACGGGACCGTTCCCTTGTTCGTCCCGCCCGGCTGGAAGGAACACATCCCGACCAGGCCGGCCAGCAGGATGCACCCCAGCACCAGCGGTGCCAGCGACCAGAACATGTCGCGCCCGTCCTGCAACAGCCGCGGTTTCGCCGGCCTGGGAACGGGCCCGGGTGCCGGAACCTGCTCGCCGGCCACATCGGCGTTGGGCTGCAGCTCCTCGGTCATCCTGTGAGTATCCCAGTCCGTGATCACCGCCCAGAGCCCAGCTCCAGCGGACGGATCTGCTTCTGGGAGAATCACGGCCATGACACGTGAGGGCGACCGCTCGTCGCAGGCACGCCCGCGCGGCGAAGCACCGGATCGCAACCTAGCCATGGAATTGGTGCGGGTCACCGAAGCCGGCGCCATGGCCGCCGGGCGGTGGGTCGGTCGTGGCGACAAGGAGGGCGGCGACGGCGCCGCGGTCGACGCGATCCGCGAACTGGTGAACACGGTGTCGATGCGCGGCGTGGTGGTCATCGGCGAGGGCGAGAAAGACCAGGCGCCAATGCTCTACAACGGCGAAGAGGTCGGTAACGGGGACGGTCCCGAATGCGATTTCGCCGTGGACCCCGTCGACGGCACCACGTTGATGAGCAAGGGCATGCCCAACGCGATCTCGGTGCTCGCCGTCGCCGATCGCGGGGCGATGTTCGACCCGTCGGCGGTGTTCTACATGAACAAGATCGCCGTGGGGCCCGAGGCCGCGCACGTGCTGGACATCACCGCGCCGATCGCCGAGAACATCCGCGCGGTCGCCAAGGTCAAGGCGTTGTCGGTGCGCGACATGACCGTGTGCATCCTGGACCGCCCGCGACACGCCCAGTTGATCAAGGATGTCCGCGACACCGGCGCCCGGATCCGGCTGATCACCGACGGCGACGTGGCCGGGGCGATCTCCGCATGCCGGCCGGAGTCGGGCACCGACATGCTGGCCGGAATCGGCGGCACGCCGGAGGGCATCATCGCCGCCGCGGCGATCCGCTGCATGGGCGGCGCCATTCAGGCGCAGCTCGCGCCCAAGGACGAACCCGAACGCCGCAAGGCGCTCGACGCCGGCTACGACCTCGACCAGATATTGACCACCGAGGACCTGGTGTCGGGCGAAAACGTCTTCTTCTGCGCCACCGGGGTCACGCAGGGCGACCTGCTCAACGCCGTGCGCTACTACCCCGGCGGCTGCACCACCCAGTCGATCGTGATGCGCTCGAAGTCGGGCACCGTGCGGCTGATCGAGGCCTACCACCGGCTTTCGAAGCTGAACGAATACTCCGCGATCGACTTCACCGGCGACAGCTCTGCCGCCTATCCCCTGCCCTGATCAATCCAAAGCGAGGAAAGCCGATCTATGGCCGACACCGAGTACCGCATCGAGCACGACACCATGGGCGAGGTCCGGGTACCCGCAAAAGCGTTGTGGCGCGCCCAAACTCAGCGGGCGGTGGAAAACTTCCCGATCTCGGACCGGGGTCTGGAACGCACTCAGATCCGCGCCTTGGGCCTGCTGAAGGGAGCCTGCGCGCAAGTCAACAAAGACCTGGGATTGCTGGCACCGGAAAAGGCTGACGCGATCATCGCCGCGGCGACAGAGATCGCCGATGGGCGCCACGACGACCAGTTCCCGATCGACGTGTTTCAAACCGGTTCGGGCACCAGTTCCAACATGAACACCAACGAGGTGATCGCGTCGATCGCCGCGGCCAACGGCGTCACCGTGCACCCCAACGACGATGTCAACATGTCGCAGTCGTCGAACGACACGTTCCCAACCGCCACCCACATCGCGGCGACCGAGGCCGCGGTGCGGCATCTGATCCCCGCGCTCGAGGTCCTGCACGGCGCGCTGGCGACCAAGGCGCGCGAGTGGCGCACCGTGGTCAAATCCGGCCGCACCCACCTGATGGACGCCGTACCCGTCACGCTCGGACAGGAATTCAGCGGATACGCCCGCCAGGTCGAGGCCGGGATCGAGCGGGTACGCGCCACGCTGCCCCGGCTGGGCGAACTGGCGATCGGCGGCACCGCGGTGGGAACTGGACTCAACGCTCCCGAAGGCTTCGGCGCCAAGGTGGTCGAGGCGCTGGTCGACAAGACCGGTCTGAGCGAATTACGCACCGCGGCAAACTCTTTCGAGGCACAGGCCGCCCGCGACGGGTTGGTGGAGGCGTCCGGTGCGCTGCGCACCATCGCGGTGTCACTGACCAAGATCGCCAATGACGTTCGCTGGATGGGTTCGGGTCCGCTGACCGGCCTGGCCGAGATTCAGCTGCCGGACCTGCAGCCTGGCAGCTCGATCATGCCGGGCAAGGTGAATCCGGTTCTGCCCGAAGCGGTTACGCAGGTGGCCGCGCAGGTGATCGGCAACGACGCCGCCGTCGCGTGGGGTGGCGCCAATGGCGCCTTCGAGCTCAACGTCTACATCCCGATGATGGCCCGCAACATCCTGGAGTCCTTCAAGCTGCTGACCAATGTGTCAAAGCTGTTCGCGGAGCGCTGCATTACCGGTCTGTCGGCTAACGTCGAGCATTTGCGCGAGCTGGCCGAATCGTCGCCGTCGATTGTGACGCCGCTGAACTCGGCCATCGGCTACGAGGAGGCCGCCGCGGTGGCCAAGCAGGCGCTCAAGGAGCGCAAGACCATCCGCCAGACCGTCATCGACCGCGGCCTGATCGGCGACAAACTGTCGATCGAAGAGCTGGACCGCCGGCTCGACGTGTTGGCGATGGCCCGCGTACAGGACGACGCCTAGCCGGCGGACTAAAGGATGGTGGTTGGACGATGACGGTACCGCCCGGTGGTCCCTACGGAACGAATCCATATGGGCAGGACCCATATTGGGGTGGCCAGCCCCAGGGCGGCCAGCCCCAAGGCGGCCCGCCCCAAGGCGGCCCGTACCCCTACCAGCAGGGCAGCCCCTATCCCTACCCGCCGCCGGGCCAGTACGCCAGTCCCTATGCGCCCCAGCAGTACCCGCAGCCGGGCCAGCAGATTCCGCCGGGCTGGCCGGGCGGTCCCTTCCCGCCGGGCCCACCGCCGCGGGGGCCTGGGTCGAAGGCGCCCTGGATCATCGTCGCCGTCCTCGCGGTGCTGGGCGTCATCGCGTTGGTGGCGACCCTGATAGTCGTGTTCGGCGGCAACGGAAACGGCGGCAACAAGTCCCCCCAGGCCACGGGGGCCTTCGGCCCCCCCCCCCGCCCCCCCCCCCCCCCCCCCCCGGGGGGGGCCAACCCCCCCCCCAGTGGGCCCCCACAGGAGGCGCGGGGGCAACCCCCCGGGCGCGCCCCCCCC
>NZ_MBET01000001.1:0-5018 GCF_001954215.1 Mycobacterium sp. IS-2888 | reverse complement strand
AAGTTCACCCCCACCGCGGCCACCGCCACCCGCACCTGCCCGGCGGCCAGCTCCACCCGTGCGCTCGGCTGCACCACCAGGTCTTCCAGCGTGCCGCCGCCACCGGCTGCCAACCGCCAGCCCCCATCCGGCAGCTCCAGTACCGCCCCGGCCCCGACCGGGGTCAACCGAGCGGCGTGCGCGACACCGGAGCGCACCACGAGTTGCGGTTCACCACAACGGATGACATCGCGGACATCCATCGATCCGTCCGAGTCCACCAACACGAACCGACCCGGATGCTCGGCCTGCGCGGAGCGCACCAGCCCCCACACGGCAGCGCCGGCCAAGTCCTCGACATCCTCGCCGGCCCAACTGACCGCGCCGTGCGTCACCACGATCAGTTCCCCGGAATCCTCGGCGGCGAGCCGCGATTGCAACACCCGCAGCACCTCATGGGTGGCCGCGTGCACCGACCGGACCACACCGTCGGCCGCCGGGCCGAGCTGCCACACCGTCGCACCGTTGTCGCCAATGCCAGTGGGTTCCACCGGAACCGGGGACCACACGACGTCGAACAAGCCGCCACCGCCGCCGGCGGCCGCCGCGACCGCCGCCGACAACGCCTTCGCCGAGACCGGGCGCAGCACCAACTCGCGGACCGACAACACGGGCAGACCCGCGCCATCGGCCAGGTCCACCGACACCGCCCCGGCGCCGGCCGGCGCGATCCGCACCCGGACCCTCGATGCACCGGCTGCGTGCAGACACACGCCCTGCCAGGAAAACGGCAGCATCGTCTCGACCTGTTGGCCGACCACCCCCATCGCATGCAGCGCCGCGTCCAACACGACAGGATGAATTCCGAACCCCGCGACCGTCACACCCTCACCGACGGCGACTTCGGCGAAAATCTCTTGTCCCCGTTGCCACATCGCCCGCACGCCGCGAAACGCCGGCCCGTACTCGTAGCCCCGCGCCGCCAACACGCCGTACACATCGACCGCGTCGACCGCCGACGCGCCGGCCGGCGGCCACACCGACAGGTCCGCGGGCGCCGCCGAGCCCGCGTTCAGCACCCCCTGCGCGTGCAACACCCAGATCGAATCCGCGTGGGCGCCACGCGAATAGACCCATACGGCGCGCGAACCCGACTCGGTGGCCGCGTCGACGACCAGCTGCACCCGCACCCCGCCGGTCTCCGGGAGCACCAGCGGCGCCAACAACGTGAGCTCCTCCAGGACCGAACAGCCGACCTCATCGCCCGCCCGCAGCACCAACTCCACGAATCCCGCTCCGGGAAACAACATCACTTCATCGACGACGTGATCCGCCAGCCACGGGAAATCCCCCACCGACAGGGAGCCCGTCAGCACGACGCCGCCCGAATCGGGCCGCTCTACTATCGCGCTCAACAGCGGATGTCCGGCGTGCACCAACCCCGCACCCCGCACGTCCGCCGATCCCACGGCGCCGTAAGGCAACCAATACCGCTGCCGCACAAATCCGTACGTCGGCAAGTCGACTCGGTTCCCGCCCCCCAACGCGGCGGGCCAGTCCACACCGACACCCCGGACGAACAACCGCCCCAACGCGGCCAGCAGTGACTCGACTTCGGGTCGATCCTTGGCCTGCGTCACCACCGACACCGCCCGGTCGGCGGTCAACGACTGCTCCACCGCGGCGGTCAGGCCACGGCCGGGACCCACCTCCACAAAAGCGTCAGCCCCCAACGACTCGGCCGCCCTAACGCCGTCGGCGAAACGGACGGGTTGCCGCACATGGTCAACCCAGTACTGCGCCGACCCGTAGCCGGCGCCGGCCAATTGGCCGGTCAGGTTCGACACCAACGCAATTCGCGGTGGTGCGGCCGAAATACCGTCGAGCAGCTTGGCGAACTCGTCGAGCATGGGCTCCATCAGGGCCGAGTGAAACGCGTGCGACACCGCCAGCCGGTGCACCCGTCGACCCGACTCCGCCAGGCGATCCGAGACCGCCTCCACCGCCTGTTGGGCACCCGAAATCACCACCGCGTTAGGCGCGTTGACCGCGGCGATGCTCACCGCCTCGGTCAGCAATGGTGCGACTTCCGACTCGCCGGCGGCCACCGCGACCATCACCCCGCCGGCGGGCAGGGCCGCCATCAACCGGCCCCGGCGCGCCACCACCCGGGCGGCATCCCCGAGCGACAACGCCCCGGCCACATGGGCCGCGGCGATCTCCCCGACCGAATGACCCGTCACGACGTCCGGCACCACGCCGCAGTGCCGCAGCAATGCGGCCAGCGCCACCTCGACGGCGAACAACGCCGGCTGAGCGAATTCGGTGCTTTCCAGCAGCGCGGCGTCGTCGCCCCAGATCACCTGGCGCAGCGGCAATCGCAGATGCGGATCCAACGCGCTGACCGCCTCGTCAAACGCCTCCGCGAACGCCGGGAAGCACTCATGCAACTGCCGGCCCATCCCCAACCACTGCGAACCCTGCCCGGGAAACACGAACGCCGTCTTACCGCCCACTTGCGCGCGCCCCACGACGAGGCCCCCGCCCGGCTCGCCGGCCGACAGCTCGATCAACCCCGCGACGAGATCGTCGCGGTCGGCGCCGATCACCACGGCCCGATGGTCGAAGACCGGCCGCGTCGTCACCAACGACCAACCCACATCCGCCGCAGTCAGGTCGGCATCGGCGGCCACCCGCGCCAGCAATCGCTTGGCCTGGTTGGCCAGCGCCCGCTCCGAGCGGGCAGACAACACCCACGCTGTCGCGGCGTCATCGGGCTGCGCCGGAACGCTTTCGATCTCCAGCGCCGGCGCCTGCGTCGGGGCCTCTTCCAAGATCACGTGCGCGTTCGTCCCGCTGATCCCGAACGACGAAACGCCCGCCCGGCGGGGACCATCCCCCCCGGGCCAGGGCCGTGACTCCGTCAACACCGACACCGCTCCGGCCGACCAATCCACATGCGGCGTGGGCACATCCACGTGCAACGTCTGCGGCAGCACGCCGTGTTGGATCGCCTGCACCATCTTGATCACGCCGGCGACGCCCGCGGCGGCCGACGTGTGACCGATGTTCGATTTGATGGACCCCAGCCACAGCGGCCGGTCCGCCGGCCGATCCTGTCCATACGTGGCCAGAAGCGCCTGCGCCTCAATCGGATCGCCCAACGTGGTGCCCGTGCCGTGCCCCTCCACCACATCGACGTCCGCGGCCGCTAGGCCGGCGCTGGCCAGCGCCGCGCGGACGACCCGCTGCTGGGACGGCCCATTGGGAGCCGTCAGGCCGTTGGACGCGCCGTCCTGATTCACCGCGGAGCCCCGCACAAGCGCCAACACCGGGTGTCCCAACCGTCGGGCGTCGGCCAACCGCTCGACGACCAATACCCCCGCGCCTTCGGACCACGCGGTGCCGTCGGCGGCACCGGCATACACCTTGCACCGGCCGTCCGGCGCCAGCGCCCGCTGGCGGCTGAACTCCACGAATGCCGCCGGGGTGGCCATCACGGTCACACCGCCCACCAGCGCCAGATCGCTCTCTCCCGACCGCAGTGACTGCGCTGCCAGGTGCAGCGCCACCAGCGACGACGAACACGCCGTATCCACCGATACCGCCGGGCCTTCGAGCCCCAGGACGTACGACACGCGTCCGGAGGCCACGCTCAACGTCGAGCCGGTGAGTCCGTAGCCCTCCAGCTCGCCGTGCACCTCGCCGCCGTAGCCGGCGTGGATCATGCCGGCGAACACACCCGTCGCCGAGCCGCGCAGCGCCAACGGGTCAATTCCGGCGCGCTCCAACGCTTCCCACGACAACTCCAGCATCAGCCGCTGCTGTGGATCCATCGCGAGCGCCTCGCTGGGCCCGACGCCGAAGAATCCGGCATCGAAATCGCCGGCGTCGGACAGGAAGGAGCCCTGGCGGACGTACATCTTGCCCGGCGTATCAGGGTCCGGGTCGTACAGCCCGGCCACGTCCCAGCCCCGGTCCGCGGGAAAGTCGGACACGGCGTCGCGGCCTTCAACCACCATGTCCCACAAGCCCTCGGGCGAATCCACGCCGCCCGGGTACCGGCACGCCATCCCCACCACCGCCACGGGCTGCGACAACTTGCCTTCCAATTCGGAAAGGCGCCGCCGGGTACGCCGCAGATCGGCGGTGAGGCGCTTGAGGTAATCGAGATGCTTGTCGGGGCCCGACACTGTCACTCCTTGCGGGCTTTAGGAGCCGAGCTCTTCGTCGAGGATGGCGAAGAGCTGGCTTTCTGTGGCGGTTTCGATGTCCTCGTCGTCGGCGTCGTAGGACTCGTACGGGTCGAGGTGGGTGCTGAGGGTGGTCATCAGGGCCTGGATGCGGGTGGTGAGCTGCGTCTTGTCCTCGGGTTTCCAGTCGGCTTGATCGAGCAGTGCTTGTAGTTCACGAGTGATGTCGTTGAATCGGTTCATCAGGTTTGGTTGGCCGGCATCGGTGGCGTCGACGGCCAAGCGGGCGTCGAGGTGCTCGGCCAACACGATCGGCGTCGGGTAGTCAAAGATCAGTGTGGGCGAAAGGGTCAGTCCGGTAGCGGTTTTGAGCCGGTTGCGCAGTTCGACGGCGGTCAGCGAATCAAACCCGAGGTCTTGAAACACCGTGCCGGGGTTGATGTCGGCCGCGTTCTGGCGGCCCAACACGATGGCGGCGTTGCTGCATACCACCTCGACGAGTCGGTCGTGTCGCTGCTCGGACGTCAGGCCCTGCAGCCGTGCGACGAGGCTCGTCGTCGAGGCCGCCGTGGTGTCGGTGTCGTCGATGACGCGCCGGGTGGGACGAGCGACGACCAATTGGCTCAGCAGCGGGGGCAGCGCGGCGCGCTGGTCGGCGAGCGCGGCGGCATCGACGCGCGCGGCCACCAGCATGGGAAGGTCGGCGAGCATCGCTTCGTCGAAGAGTTGTAGGGCGTGTTCGGTGGACAGCGGTGCGAGGCCGAGTCGCGTCATGCGGGCCTTGTCGCGCTCGCCCAGGTGTCGGGTCATGCCGCTGGCCTGCTCCCACAACCCCCACGCCACCGA